>DXLP01000024.1:7037-33868 GCA_019414645.1 Collinsella sp. | reverse complement strand
AGCCGGCAATGGTCGAATCGCCAGAGCCCGTAGCGTTAACGGCGGGGATATCGGGCGTCTTGGCGCGGAACGCACGGCCGTTATGGAAACCAACGGAGCCGGCAGCGCCCATGGATACGACGACCCAGGGGATATCGGAGAAGCGGGCGTCAGAGGCGAGCGCGGAACGGAGCTCGTCCACATCGTCGGTGGTAAAGCTCGTGCCCAGAAGGCCGTTGATCTCGGTCAGGTTAGGCTTGACCAGCTCAGGCTTGACCTCGGACTTGAGCGCAGCCTCGAGCGAGGCGCCCGAGGTATCAAGCAGCACCTTGGCGCCGGCGTTCTCAGCAATGCCCGTAATCTTGGCGTAGTAGTCCGCCTCGACGCCGCGGGGCAGCGAACCCGAGATGGTAACGACATCGGCCTTACTCGCAAGCTCGGCGAACTTGGCGGTAAAGGCATCGAGTTCCTCGGGGGCAATCGTCGGGCCGCTCTCGAGCAACTCGGTCTGGTTGCCAGCATGAAGGATGTTGAGACAAATGCGAGTCTCGCCCTTGATGGGCACAAAATCATTCTTAATGCCGTTAGCATCCATGAGCTCGGCCATATAGGCGCCCATATGACCACCAAGCAAGCCGGTTGCCACGACATCGTCGCCCAGCTGGCCCAGGACGCGGGCCACGTTGAGGCCCTTACCGCCGGCGGTCTTTTCGGGCGTCACGCGGTTGACGTCGTCGATAATGAGCTCATCGAGCTGATAGCGCGTATCGACGGACGGGTTCATCGTAACGGTGAGGATCATTTCTAGCTCCTTATCTCGCAGGCTCCTTATGCCTTGCAAAACGAATTGGCTACATGCGACTACAGAATCTCGATTGTGAACGAGCGCACGATGGTTTCTTTGGGCTTGGCGATAAGGCAGCCGCGCTTGTGCTCAAGCACGTCGTCCTCATCGGAGCAGGTCGAAAGACCGCCCCAGGGCTCAACTGCCACAAAATCACCCTCGGGCTTGCTCCACACAATGAGGTACGGGAAGCCCTCAAAGCTCAGGCGAACACCCTTGTCCTCGCCCTTTTTGGAAAGCGTGACCTGACGGCTCTCGAGCACGTCAAAGATGGTCTCCGCAAAATCGAAGAGCTCATGTGACAGAGGCAGCGTCTTTCCCACCATGGGGTTCTTGGAGCGGTTGGTCACGTCAATCAAGCCAGTCGAGGGGACGGCAGTGCAAAGCTCAGCAGCCTCGTCTTTCTCAAAACGCAACTCGTAGTCCGTATAGGCCTCGCCCTCATCGAGCGGGCACCTAAAGCCGGGGTGTCCACCGATAAAGAAAGGCATGTCCTCGGTGCCCTCGTTGGTAACCTCATAGGAGACGCGCACGGCGGCGTCCTCGAGCGTATAGCGGGCGACAAGCTTAAACGGATACGGATAATCGCTCAGCAGCGCGGCGTTATCCTCCGAAGCCAGGCACATCGCCAGCTCGTTCTCGCTCTGGCTCAGCAGCTTCCACTCCTGTTTGCGCGCAAACCCATGGCGGGCGAGCTTCACATGATGTCCGGCAAACGTCATGGCGCTGTTATCGCGCAAACCTCCGCAAATCGGGAAGCAAATCGGTGCCTGGCCGGACCACACGGCGGGATCGCCCTGCCACAAGTACTCGCGACCTCCAGCCTCAATCGAGGTAAACGAACCACCGGCCGTGGAGACCTTGATAGAAATCGAATCGTTGGAGAGAGCGTATTCCATTGTCCATCCTTTCGAACAACTGCTTTTTGCTCGCAAGAACCCGTCTCGGCCCTGACCAAAGGACAAACCCGCACGTTCATCGATGCGTCCGGTTTCCCAGCCATGCAACGGGGTACCATACAGACATTGATGCAATTACAGCTGAAAGGCCTTCTTATGCGAACCATCATCCTTTATGCCTCACACCACCACGGCAATACGAAAAAGCTCGTGGACGCCATCGTCGAGGCGCACCCCGAGATCGATACCCTCGACGTGAAGTCACTCGGTAAAAACGAGTACCCCGACCTGCACGAATACCATCTGATCGGTGTCGCCACGGGCATCTATTACTCCGAGATCGACAAAGATATGGCGCGCGTGCTCACGAACGTGCTGCAGCCGCAGGACAAGGTGTTTGGCCTTATGACCTACGGTGGCAAAAACAAGTGGTACGGCAAGGATATCGATGGCATCTGCCGCATGAGGCAGGCCATCTTTATGGGCGTCTACGGCTGTCCCGGCTTTGATACGTGGGGGCCGTTCAAACTCACCGGCGGCGTCCAGAAGGGACACCCGACCGCTGAGGAAATTAAGGGCGCCGTCGACTTCTTCGACAAGATCGAAGACGAGTATGGCGACATCATCGTCGAAGAGTACGCCAAGCGCGAGAAGCGTCTAGCATACGAAAAGGAGCATCCCGCGGGGGGTCTTGTGGCCGGCGTCAAGCGCACGGCAAAGAAGATCGCTAACAAGCTGTAACTGTTAAGGTGCTTTTGAGCGTTTAACCCATACGGCGGGTCCGAGCAGATTCGGGCCCGCCGTCCTTTTCTATCGTTACTCGGTAAAGGCGTTGCCGACGCTCTGGCCGCCAACATACGTCTCGACGAGGGTGAGCTCATGGTCGAACACGACAAAGTCGGCGTCGCGACCCGGCATGATGCTGCCGCACTTATCCTCGATGTGCGCAGAGCGAGCCGGCACCTCGGTTGCCATGCGAATGGCGATATCAGCGCTGGCGATGCCCCAATCGACAATGTTCTTGACGCCCTGGGCAAGCGTGAGCACCGAGCCGGCAATGCTTTTGCCGTCGGCGAGCCAGCACAGGTTGTCCTTCATGATGACGTCCATGCCACCACTGGTGTAGCTGCCCTCGGGCATGCCGCCGCAGCCCAGGCAGTCGGTGATGAGCACCGTGTGCTGCCAGCCCTTTGCCTGCAGCAGTGCCTTGATGGCGGCAGGGTTTACGTGCTTGCCGTCACAGATGATCTCGGCGTAGGTCTCGGGCGTGGACATGGCAGCACCCACGACACCGGGCTCACGGTGATGCAGACCGCGCTGGCCGTTATAGGTATGCGTAAAGCAGCTGGCACCGGCATTGATAGCGGCGATGCACTCATCGTAGGTGGCGTCGGAGTGACCGATGCTGGTCACCACGCCCTTGGCGTTCAGAGCAGCCGCATAAGCAGCGGCACCGTCGCGCTCGGCGGCCATGGCGCTCTTAACGATGCGACCGCCCGCAGCCTCCTGCCACTGGTCGAAAACCTCCTCGGAGGGGTCAATCAGGTAAGCGGGGTTCTGCGCGCCCACGTGCTTCATGGTAAAGAAGGGGCCCTCCAGGTAGATGCCCTGAATGCGGGCACCGCAGAAGTCGGGGCCGCGACCCTCGTCCGCCTGAGCGATGGCGGCGCAGGCATCCTTGATCTGTTCGACGCCATCGGTGAACGTCGTGGGCAGCCAGCTGGTGGTACCGCGACGGGCGAGCTCGGTTGAGCTGATATCGATGCCCTCGGGATCGTTATCGGTAGTTGAGTGGTTGTAGAAGCCATGGATGTGAGTATCGACCATACCCGGTGCGATCCACGATCCCGTGTAGTCCTTAATCTCGCAAGAGGGCTCGTCGGCCTGCCAGGCGCCAAAAACGCCATCCTCGACCATAAGATAGCCGCCCAGTTGCGGGCCTGCCGGCAAGAAGAACTTGTCAGCCTTAATTGCGTACGTGCTCATATGCACTCCTCGCTTCTAAAGCAGTTGACTGTGGTAATGCTTATACCCAGCTCACGTAAAACAAAAAGCGCCCGCCCGCCGTTATGAGCGGACGGGCGCCCTTACAGGGGGACGCGATTAAGCGGTGAAGGGGTGAATCGTCACGCCCTTAACCACGCGGTTGACCGTGCCGGTGGGGCTCGGCGTATCGGGCGTGTTGCCCACGCGGACGGAGTTGAGCAGGCTGATAGCCTGGGCAAACATCACGAACGGCAGAGCAAGGTAACCCTCGGGAAGTGCCTCGTAGCCCTTAAAGGTGAAGGACTCACCCTCATAGACGGTGGCACCTTCCTGCTGAACGGCGATGGTGTGCTGAGCGATCTCGTCGCCACCGATCTCGTTGAGGATGTCGATGTCGTACTGACGGGTGTAGGCGTCGTTGTTGACGAACACGAAGACGAGCGTCTTATCGTCGACGAAGGACTTAGGTCCGTGACGATAGCCCATGGAGGTGTCGTAGGAAGTAGCGACCAGACCGTGAGCGAGCTCGAGGATCTTGAGCTGGCTCTCCTGAGCAAGGCCACCGAAGGAGCCAGAACCCAAGTAGGTCACGCGGTTGAAATCGCCAGCCAGGTAATCGGCGATCTCGGGCTCACGGGAGATGACCTCCTCGCCCATCTTGGCAATCGTCTCGACCCACTCGGCCTTCTGCTCGTCAGAGGCAGTGTCGAAAATAAGGGTGGAGAGCAGGGTCATGCAGGAATAAGAACCGGTCATGGCGAAGCCCTTGTCGTTGGCGCGCGGAATGAGCAGCGTCAGCGCATTGGGATCATCGGCAGACTCGACGGCAAGCTTGCCCTCGGGAGCGCAGGTGATGTTGAGGAACTTGACGTTGTGGACGAGCTCCTTGGCAACGGCAACGGCGGCAAGGCTCTCGGGGCTGTTGCCAGAGCGGGCAAAGGAAACCACGAGCGTGGGATCCTCGGCGCGCAGGAAGTCGCGCGGGGCGCTCACGATGTCGGTCGTGGCGATGGGCTTAAAGTCGTAGAGATCAGTGTTGCCAGCGTGACGCAGGTACGGGGCGCAGGTATCGCCAACGTAGTCGGACGTACCGGCACCGGTGAAGACAACGGACAGACGACCCTCGCCCATAGCGCGAGCCTCGGCCAGGAAGGCCTCGATGGCCTCCTTGTTCTCGCGATAGATGTTGAGCGTATCACGCCAAAGCTCGGGCTGCTGAGCAATCTCGGCCGTGGTGATCTGGGCGCCGAGCTCGGTGAGCTCCTCGACACTCTTCTCGAACATTTCTAATACCTCTCTCTAGAAGTAATCCTCTGACGTGCAATTATACACTTCGGTTGGTTATCTGGTAGTAACCAGTTAAATGCAAAGAATCACCATATGGAAACGATGCGAGCACTAGTTACTGCGCTGGTGGTAAACCTTGTATTTAAACTGATCGGCACGAGCAACCGAGAGTGTGTACTCCACTACCTCGTTTGACTCGTTATACGTAGTCCTGACCAAATCGAGCACAGGCGAGCCCTCGACAATTCCCAAAAGGTGGGCATCGGTGGGACGGGCTATGCTCGCATAGAACTCCTCTTCGGCCACGCGAATCTTTTGCTGAAAGTCCTGCTCAATCACATCGTAAAGCGGCTTACGCTCCAGCAGCGGTCGCTTTAGGGACAGAAATTGACGAACCGGTAGATAGCTGCGTTCGACCATCATGGGCATGTTGTCGGCAGAGCGAAGACGCTTGAGCTTAAAAATGCGATCACCGATGCGCAATCCCATATGCTCGGCCAGATTCTTATCGGCCTCCATCTCGCAAAACTCGAGAATCGTGGTCTCGGGTTCTCGACCCATCGCGCGCATCTGCTCGGTAAAGCTGTAGGACTGCATAAGATTGGTTGCTTTTGCCGAACGGTCGGTCACAAAGGTACCGCGACCGTGCTGCCGAACCACCAGTCCTAAACGCTCCAGTTCCTGCAGAGCCAGGCGTACCGTAGTGCGCGAGAGACCATAGCGCTCCGAAAGTTCGCGCTCGGAAGGAATCATGTCACCGGCGCGATATTCATGGTCAATCTTTTCGGTCAGAATATCGACCAGCTGATCGTACAGCGGTTGCTTACGCGCTCCGATCGCCATCCTATCCTCCCTTTTGCTCGAATTCGGCTAACTACCTAGGGTGTTATGCATTATCTGTCTGCCACACCCGAATCATTAAGAAAACAAAAGCCGCGCGCTCTTTCGAGCACGCGGCTTTTAACATACACATGGCTTAAGGGGTCGGGGTGTGAGCCGCGTAGGGACACACCCCTCAAGCTAGAGCCTTACCAGATGCTCGGCCAGAGACCAAGCGGGCCAGCGCCCAGGATGCCAAGGACGAAGAGCAGGAGAATGCCCTTGGTCGGGGTCCAGCTGTGCTTAGCGAACATGTAGTAAAGCAGCAGCGTAAGCATAAGCGGGACGAGCTTCGGGACGATGGTGTTGAGGGTGTCGGCAACAGAGAAGTTGACCGGATCCTCGGTAACGGTGCCGTAGGTCACGGACTCCATGCCGTTACCCAGATCGGTGACGCCGCACTCGACAGCGTTGCCGTCGGCATCGGAAGCGGTAAGGGCGTTGCCGTCCTTATCGGTCATGGCGATGGTACCAGCCTCAGCGGTCTCGGTATCGATGCCCTCCATACCGGTGAAGTTCTCGGCCTCCTTCTCGGAGACGATCACGGTAGTAGCGGAGAGGCCACGGGTGGTGCCGTTGGGGATCTGGAGGTTGATCTGGGTGCCACCCATGGTGACGACCAGGCAACCGACGACGAAGACGCCCATGATGGAAGCGGCACGCGTGAAGGCCTGCATGTTGGCGGTCAGAGCGTCAATAGCGCTGGTGCCAAGCTTGTAGGACCAGTTCATGAGCCAGAAGCGCAGAGCGAACTGGACGACGTTGAAGATCACCAGGAAGATGATCGGTGCAGCGGCGTTGCCGTTGATGGCCATGTTGGAGGTGATGCCGGCCGTGATAGGCACGAGCGTCAGCCAGAACAGGGCGTCACCGATACCACCGAGCGGGCCCATTGCGGCGACGCGGACGGCGCGGATCGTGGGGATGTCAACCTTGTTCTGCTCGAGCGAAAGCACGATGCCCATAACAAAGGTGACAAGGAACGGGTGGGTGTTGAAGAACTCCAGGTTGTGGCTCATGGAAGCCGCGAGGTCGTTCTTGTTGGTGTGGATCTTCTCCAGACCGGGGATGATGGAGTAGAGCCAGCCAGCGGCCTGCATGCGCTCGTAGTTGAACGATGCCTGCAGGAAGCAGGAGCGCCAAGCCATCTTGTTGAGGGTCTTCTGGTCGAGCTGCGGAGCAGGAGTGAGATCCTCGTAGTGCTCCGGGATCACATACTCATTAGATGCCATCTTCGAAGTCACCTCCGTCAGAAACAGCTGCACCCTTCAGCTCGGTCTGCTGCTGGAAGTCCCAGAAAGCGATGCCGAAGCCGATGAGAGCGAGGATGAGCAGAGCAGGGGTTGCCAGCGAATCGTTGGCAACGGTGATGAGCGCGAGGCCAAAGCCCATGAGGAAGAAGCCCCACATATCGCGGTTCATCATAACCTTGAGCAGGACGGCGAAGCCGACGAAGCGCATCATGCCGCCTGCAGCGGACAGACCGGTCTGCAGCCAAGTCGGGATGGCGGAAGCGATGGTCTGACCAATGGTAGCGCCAGCGATGAAGAACAGGGTGACGACGACAGCGAAGATCAGGCCGAGCAGAGCCATGGCGAAGTAGTTCAGGCGCTCGATGCCCTTGGTGTCCGCGTTGTGAGCCATGTTATCGGCCGTGGACATAAGCGGGGACATAAGCGTGAAGACCAGGGTAACGCCAAGCTGGCCAAGCAGAGCGAACGGAATGGCGAGGCCGACTGCCGCGTTGGGCTCGAGGCCCGTGGCGATAGCGAGAATGGCTGCCATGATGCCGCCGATGACGGCGTTAGGCGGCTGAGCGCCTCCGATCGGCATGTTGCCGATCGTCATGAGCTGATAGGTACCACCCACGAGAAGACCGGTGTTGAGGTCGCCAAGGATAAGACCGATGACGGCGCCGGTGACGATGGGCTGATAGAGAGACTCGAGGAAGTCAAACTGGTCGATTGCCGCGATGAACGTGACGACGAAGACCAGAGCGATCTGGATGATCGAGTATTCCATCTTGCTCCTCCTTTCAAAATGTATGTACGCACTTTGGATTTCACGTACAGAACGTCAGGGTTTCACTCCTGACAACGTGGATCACGAGGATTACGAGAAGAGCTTGCTCGTGTCCTCAACAGGCGTGCTCGGAACGCGCCTGATCTCCAACTCCACCCCCAATTCCTGCAGCTCTTTAAACGCAGCGACATCCTCGTCGTTAACTGCGACGGAGGTGGCGACTTGGCGCTTTCCTTCCGACATGTGCATGTTGCCGATGTTTACCTTCTTTATAGGCACACCGCCCTTGACGAGCGTAAGCACGTCTTCCGGTGTTTCGGCCACGATGAAGATCTTCTGGCGCGGGCTCGCCTTGCCAATGACGTCGATGGTCTTCTGCAGAGAGAAGAAACGCGTAGCGACGCCGGCGGGAGCGGCCATCTTCATGAGGTTCTGGCGCATGGTGTTGGACGCCACGTCGTCGTTGGCGACGAGGATGAGGTTGGAGCCCAGGGTGGAGTTCCACTGGGTGGCAACCTGACCATGAACCAGTCGGTTATCGATGCGGGTAAGAAGAATGTTGGGTTCTGCCATGTTGATCAGCTTCCTTTCGTTATTTGCTGACGACAGTTACTTGATCTCCTGAATCGCGTAACGCGAAACATCTACGACGGCTCCGGATCGGACTTTGATCTGGACCTTCTCGCCTTCGATGCCTTTGACGGTTCCGTAGATACCGCCGGCGAAAAGAACCTCTTGACCCGGCTTGAGCTCGGTGTGCAGCTCCTTGAAGTACTTCTGCTTCTTCTTCATGTTGATTTGCGACCAGATGGTGTAAATCAAGCCCATGATGACAAGCAGGCCTAAAAGGGCGACCGAGGAGCTCAGGACGTTGGCTCCGAAATCGGCCATTAGATGCCGTCCTCGTCGCCGAAGATATCCTCTTCCTCGGAGCCGGCAACGGATGCGACCGTCTGGGCGGTGACGCCCGTCTGGCCAACGGTCACGGCCTGCTCGCCAAGCTCGGCGAGCGTGGCATTGCCGCGGAGGAACAGAAGCTCAATAACCATGGGAAGGTTGGTGCCAGTCAGAACCTCGACGTTGTCGACATCCTGGGCAATCATCATCGACTGGTTGAACGGGGTGCCGCCAAGCAGGTCGGTAAAGACGAGCACGCCATCGCACTCCTCGCGCATGGCGGTAATAGCGGCGCGGAGATCCTCACCGTAGGATGCGGCCTGGTCGCCCTCAAAAGGAACGACGGTAAAAGCAGGCTGGTCGCCGGCAACCATCGCGATAGCGCTTGCAAGGCCGGGTGCGAACTGTCCATGACCGGTAAGAATAAAGCCAACCATTCAAATTTCCCTTCCGAAGGTGTGTACAATCTGAGTCCGATGATTTTCGGAAGCCAGCGGGCGCTCGCCCTTAAAGCTTCTTGGAAAGCGTTCTTTGAAGACCAGTGGTTTCTAAACTGGTAGTAACCACGTGACGTGTTGTTGTCACTATATCACCCCAGAAGAGGTCGCTTTCCTTGATTCATACGGTAAAACGTTTTTGCACCGCTCACGGTGATAAATCGACCGTTTACCGGTCGTTAACACTTCTACCTGCGGTTTTGAAACCGTTCCGAAATGCTTTGGCAAAAGATCGGATCTTTTCCTTTGTCTAAACAACGCAGGGCGGCTAAAAATAGCGTGAAGAAAAATTGCAGGTCATTGTGAAGATATGTGAATTGGTCTTTTTGACTTAATACCAGTTAGAACCAGTTTTGAGATTATCGGTGAACGGTAGGTTTCGACCGTTCACCGGTTACTTGCAATCGTTTGCAGTTGTTTTCCCAGATGAATTAGGGAAGCGCGATGGAGCGCTTGCGCGATCAAGGGAAGTTTTGACATTTGTCCTCATCCCCCGCGCGCCAAACTCCGACACCCAAAATGAGCCATAGCTCTCGCTATTCGTCTCACAAACATTACTTACTCTAATCTGTAATTGTTTATCGTTTATCATTAAATATGATATAAGATACAAGTATCATCCAAGACATTGGTTGGAGGAGCTATGATCCGCTGGAACGTATCCAAATCGAATGAAGCCATCGACCGTGAACAGGCAATAGCCGATCTGAGGAAGCTCACTCGCATCTGCAAATGGGCCACAATCTGCACCACCGTGGCGCTCGCTCTGGGACTTCTCGCAGTCATTGCGATTGACCTTCTACTCGTATTGCCTAGCCTCTCCCAAGGGTCGTGTCTCCAATCCGTAGAACTTCAAGGCGGCGAAGGGCCGTGCCTGGCTATCGTCGGTACCGATGCGCAGACCCCACTTATGCTCGTCGCACACGATGGTCACACTGCCATAGGGAGCCTCTTGATGACATGCCTCGCGCTTACCATCGCGCTAAGCGTGCGCAGGCTTTTCTTAAACATTGAAAAGGAAGGCAGGCCCTTTGACCTTGAATGTAACCAGACACTTCGTCGAGTAGGACATTTATTCCTTATCGGCGGCGTTGCCGTGAGGCTTCTTGGTGCCGTAATCACGGGAATGATACTCTCAGGATTTGGCGGCAGCTTTACGGATGCGTTCGCCGGCCAGTTATTCGAGCCCTCCATGCTCTTTGCGGGCCTGATTATTTGCCTGATTGCCAGCATCTTCCGCTACGGGTATATCCTGCAAAAACAAGATGACAAGTTGCTCTAGGGGGAATCCATGATTATTCTGCGGCTTGACCGCATGCTCGCCGAACGCAAGATCTCATCCAAAGAGCTTGCGGGACGCGTGGGCATCTCCCAGGTCAATATGTCACGCATTAAGACGGGTAAGGTTTCTGCCATACGTTTTTCAACTCTTGACGCGATATGCCGGGCACTCGACTGCCAACCGGGCGATGTACTGGAATATATGCCTGACGATGAAGCCGATAACCTTTTTGGACTTAAAGATTGATAGGCATAATTTAGCCACCAGCGCCTAAACGCAAATAGCCCGCTAGAACAACATCCGTTCTAGCGGGCTTATTCAGATATTTCGGTTACGCGCTCGGCGGCTCAGACAGATCTTTATGCAAACAGACCATAGATGCTGATGTTGGCCTTAGCATACAGGCCGTTAGCATACTCGGTCCACTTGGAGCTGGCGCTCGAAGCCTGCGAAGAGTACTGCTGGTAGGCGGTGTAATAGGCGGTCATGGCCTGCTTGTAGGTAGCGCTATCAGCCGTAAAGGCATCGTCAGCGAAGGCCTTAGCGTAGGTGCTATCGGCGTCCTTCCAGGTGCCCTTTTCGCTATCCCACTCGTCGCCGGCAAGTTTGATGATGTAATCGGCGTAGTCCTTGCTCGCGGTCTCCTCGTTGCCGTCAGCAGGCTCGGTCGGGGCGGTCGGCATGCTTGCGGAGCTATCGCCCACCTTCTTCTTGTAGAGCTTCTGCAGCGTCGCGGACTGACGGACGATCTGCTTGGCCTGGTCCTTGGACACGCCATACTGCGTGGCCATGGTCTTGTAGTCCGAAGTGCCGATGGAATCCTCGGCGTACTTCTTCATCTCCTTAGAAGAGACGGTGATGCCCTCGTCCTCGGCAGCGTCGAGCAGGATCTTGTTGCGCACGTAGGACAGGATGACGTCGGCAGAGGGAGCGGTGTAGTTGCCATCGCCATCCTTGACGGTGTCGAGGCTGTACTGGCTCTCAATGGCCTCGCGCGCGGTGATGTCGCTCTTCTTGCCGTTGTAGCTGTAGCTTGCCACGGTCGAATCGAGCTGGTCCTCGGTGAGGGTCGCCGAGCCAACACCCTTGCCGCCAAAGCCGCCGTTGCCGATAAAGAAGCCGACCACAGCAGCGATCACGACTGCAACCACGAAGGCGGCAATCATCGTCTTCTTGTGCTTGGATGCGCGGTCGTCTTCATCGGAACCCAGAATATCGTCGTCCTCATCCTGGGCCTCGGGCATCAGATTCTCGTCAGCGGCATCCGCGGCAATCTGAGCCTCCAGTCGGGCGTCCTCCTCCTCGGCCGTCGTGCCGGCGGCAATGTGCTCGGCAGACGTACCGGCGACCAGATCGATCTTCTCGTCCTCGTCACCGTCGGGGCCTTCGCCGCGCTCGATGATCTGGATGCCGTCGATCTCGTCCTTCTCGTCCTTCTTTTGAATCAGACCCATATCAGTTACTCCTTGTTAGGAAACATAGTCTTCAATAGAATACGCCCGACAGAGTGCCGGGCGTATTGATTCTTAGGTTATACGCAAACACTTAAGTACTATTTAGGCGTTTGCAGCCTGCATGTCTTAGGCCAGGTGCGCGATAACGGCATCGGCAAAGGCCTGCGTGCCCACGGCGCCCTCGACGGAGCCGGTCTGGGCACGACGCACGTCGCCGGTAACCTGCTTACCCTCGTCGAGCGTGGCGGACACGGCGGCGCGGATACGATTGGCCGCATCGTTCTCGCCCAGATGATCGAGCATCATAGCCGCAGACAGAATCTCGGCCGTGGGGTTGGCGATATCCTGGCCAGCGATATCGGGCGCGGAGCCATGCGTTGCCTCGAAGATGGCGCAGTCGGCACCGATGTTGGAGCCGGGGGCCATACCCAGGCCACCTACCAGGCCGGCGCACAGGTCGCTGACGATATCGCCGTACAGGTTGGGCAGCACCAGGACATCGAAGTCGTTGGGGTTCTGGACCAGGCCCATGCAGGTGGCGTCGACGATCTTGTCGTTGAACTCAATATCGGGATAGTTGGCGGCCACCTCGCGCGCAACGCGCAGGAACAGGCCATCGGTCGCCTTCATAATGTTGGCCTTGTGCACGGCCGTCACCTTTTTACGGCCGCAGCGGCGGGCGTACTCAAAGGCGTACTCCACAATGCGGCGGCTCTTGGCGATGGAGATGGGCTTAATTGAGATGGCGGAATCGGCGGCGAAGGTCTTCTGACCCGAGCGCTCGACAAGCTGTGAGAGCTCCTCGACCTCGGCAGCGCCCTCATCGAACTCGATCCCGGCGTAGAGGTCCTCGGTGTTCTCACGCACGATGACCAGGTCGACGTCGCGGAAGCGCGAGCCGTCGCCCGGCTGCGACAGGCAGGGGCGCACGCAGGCGTACAGGTCGAAGTGCTTGCGCAGGGCCACGTTAACGCTGCGGAAACCCGTGCCGACCGGCGTGGTGATGGGGCCCTTGATGGCAACCTTGGTCTCGGCGACCGCATCGAGCACGTGCTGGGGCAGTGGCGTGCCAAACTCGTCCATGACGCCGGCACCGGCCTCCTGGACATTCCAATTGATCTGGACACCGGTGGCCTCGACCACGCGGCACATGGCCTGCGTAATCTCGGGACCGATACCGTCACCGGGAATCAGGACTACATCGTGCGCCATAATCTGTTACTCCTCGTTTTCGGCGTCGTCAGATTTTTTAACGCTAGCACGCTTCTTCTTTTTGGAGAGATCAAGGTCAAAGCGTTTAACAAGCATTTCGCAAATCTCGCTCGAACGGGCCTTGAGATAGCTGCCCTTGCCGTTCTCGGCATCGAACTTAAGGCGCAGCGCAAGCTTCTCGGCGACCTCGGCGCCGATCTCGCCCTGGCCAAACTCGTACAGGCAACCGAGCATGTCGCGATACTCGAGGTCGCCGTGGTAGCACTGAATGGCCTCGTCCAGGATGGGCCAAGCCTCGCGCGAACGCTCGATGCTCGTGGCGCCCCACACGCACAGCAGGCGGAAGGCGGCATAGCGCAACGTGGAGGAAATCTCGTCGAACAGCGCGGTCTCGGCGCCCTCAAAGGCATCGCCCAGCTGCTCGGGACAGGTGGTGGCAAGCGCCGTCAGGGCATCGAGGGCCTCCCAGCGGGTCTGAGCCTCGGGGCGGTCGAGCGCCTCGATCAGCGCGGTGACGCAGGGCACGACGCGCTGCGGATCGCGCTCGGCGAGCAGGTGCAGCACGCGGGCGGCAAACTGGCGGATGCGGCGCGTGGGGCAGCCGAGCTCCTGGACCAGACGGTCGACGGCATTCTCGTTCTCCTCTGCCAACTGAAGCTGTGCCAGCTCCTCGTCGGTGAGCTGTTCGTCTTTGTTTTCTGCCATAGTTACCTCTTTTTACTATTTCTTAGCGTGCTTGCCAGCACCCTTGCTGTCATCGGTGACCGAGATGAGCTGTCGGTCGGCAGCGCCATTACGACGCGCACGGCGGCGTTCCTCGGCATCGCCCGCGTCGGCGGCGGCGCGGTGTGCCTTGTTGACGTTAAAGACCTCGTCGTGCTTGCGCCACGGACCGACGGACTCGCCAAAGCTCATCTTAAGGCCGGCGATAAAACCGCCGAGCCAGCCGATCGGCGCAAACTGCACCAGCGGGAACAGCGAGAACACCCAGGTCAGCAGGACGACTGCCGCCGCTCCCGCAAAGTTGGCAATCCAGTAGTCGCGCTTGGTGATGACGCGCTTTTCGCACGCCCACTGGCCGCACAAAAAGCCGATGTAGATCGCGAAGAGAAAGAGCACCAGCGCAAGCACCACGAACGTCCAGCTCATAGGCGCTACTCCCCGTGATGGTGGCCGCAGCAGTACTCGTGGCCGTCGTCATGGCCGTAGCCGCCGCAGCACTCGTGGTCCTCGCCATGGTGGTGGCCACAACCGCACTCGTGATCGTCGTCATGCTCGCCGCATCCGCAGCCTTCCTCGTGAGCGCCATGCTCCTCGGGACGATACTGCGACCAGTCCAGACCGGCGGCGATGGCGTCGGCCTCCTCCTTATAGAGGACCGTGACGGCCTGGGTGCCCAGCTTGGTGCCACCGATGGCATCGAGCATGTCGTAAAGCGTAAAGGCCACGTCGGCGCCGGGCAGCGCAAGCTCGCGGTCGTCGGCATAGGCGAGCGCCAAGCGCAGGTCCTTGATGAAGTGCTCGACCATAAAGCCGGGCTTGTAATCGCCGTCGAGCGCCTTGGGCGCCAGACTCTCCATGGCGCCGGACTTGCCGGTACCGCCCAGAATCATCTGACGGGTCTTCTCCAGATCGAGGCCGCTCAGCTCGGCAAACGCCAGCGCATCGGCCATGCCGACCATGCAGGCGCCCAGCGACACCTGGTTGGCGAGCTTGGCAGCCTGGCCCTTGCCGGCGCCGTCGAAGCAGCAGATGGTTGCCGCAAAGGTGGAAAGGATATCGCGGACCGGGGCAATGTCGTTCTCGGTAGCGCCCACGATAGCCGTAAGCGTGCCGGCGATAGCACCCGACTCGCCGCCGGTGACGGGGCAGTCAAACGCCATGCGGCCGGAAACCTGGGCGGCCTCGGCAATGTCGCGCGCCAGCTCGGGCGAGCTCGTGGTGAGGTCGATCAGGACCGCGCCGGGCTTAGTGCACGCGAGCAGGCCGTCGCCCGCCAGGTAGAGCTCCTCGACCTCGGAGGGATAGCCCACCATGGTAAAGACGACGTCGGCGTTCGCCGCGGCATCTGCCGGCGTATCGGCCCAGACGGCACCGCGCTCAACGAGCGCTGCAGCCTTGGACTTGGTGCGGTTGTTGACCGTGACGGGATAGCCAGCGTCCAGAATGTGGCCGGCGATGGGGGCACCCATAATTCCGGTGCCGATGAATGCGACGGAGAGCTTGTTTGCCATGAAACCTTTCCTTTTGGGTTGGGTGTTGTTACCAGGTTGAATACTCGGTGCCAGCGTTTGGGCTGTGAGTCGAGGGCGATTACGGACGCAGCGCTTGCCTACTGACCGCGCACGCGGCGGGCGATACGATCGGAAAGCGACGCCTTGTCGGCGCGGTTCTTACCCCAAAACGCGCAGCCCACCATGCCGGGGCCCACGTGCGAGCCGATGGTGGGACCCACGGAGCCGCGAATGATCGTGACGTCGGCGCAACCCTCCTCCTTGCGGATGGCGGCTTCGAGCCAGTCACCATCCTTTTCGGCATCGGCCGTCATGATGGCGATGGGCATGGTGCGATCGGGCACGTAGTTCTCGCGGAACGACTTGAGGATGGACTTGAGCGCCTTCTTGCGGCCGCGGTTGACGCCGATCAGCGACAGCGAGCCGGCCAGGTCGTAGGAGAGCTCGGGCTTGACGTCGAGCTTTGCCGTGAGCTGCGCCGCCGCGGGAGGAATGCGGCCGCCGGCAGCCAGTGCGTCGAAGCTCTCGAGCGTAAAGTAGCCGTGCACGTAGGTCTTTGCCTCGTTTGCCCAATCGACCAGCTGCTTGGCGGTCAGTCCCGCCGAACGCTGGCGCACGGCCTCGAGCGCCAAGAGCGCACCGGTCGCGCAGGGCAGAGCGTTGTCGACCACGTAGAGCTCAAAGTTGGGATACTCGGCGCGCACGACATCTGCCGCCTGGCACGCGGAGTTGTAGCTCGACGACAGCGCCGAGGTAAAGCACAGGTAGACCGTGGGCGTGCCCTCTTTGGCGCACTCGGTAAAAAACTCGATATAGCGACCGAGCGACACAGCCGAGGTGGACACGCGGGCACCGGCGCGCATGCGGTCGTAGAACTCCTTAGGGCTCATGCTCGACCAGATGTCGTCTGTGCGCTCCTCGCCATCGATAATGAAAGGGAAACCCAGGATATCGACATCGAGGTTCGCGGCGACCTCGGGGCTAAAGTCGCAGCAGGTATCGACGACGATGCGGCAACGGTTCGAATGACCGGCGGATGCGGCCTTGTCCATCAAAGCGACTCCTTACGTAAAAAGGCGGCCACCCGCATGGGATGGCCGCCAACCGTTAACTCATGCAAGTTAACGTATTTTACTCGTCAAGTGTTTCGATGCGGGGCTTGATGATGCCATATCCACCATTCTTACGGTGATACACCACATTGATGAGACCGGTCGTCGCGTTCTCGAACACGTAGAAGTCGTGGCCCAGCAAATCGGTCTGCACCAGCGCCTGCTCCTCGGTCATCGGGGTGACATCGATGACCTTCTCGCGGACGAGCAGGTCGTCGTCCTCCTCGGGCAGCAGCAGGTCGGCCAGATCCTCAACGCGCTCGACCGGCGCGACATCCGCGGCACTGGCACCACCCTGGCGGTTGTCCACGACCTTGGTCTTGAACTTGCGCAGCTGGCGGGTGACCTTATCGGCGGAGAGGTCGATGGCAGCATACATATCTGCGCCGTGCTCGGCAACGCGAATCACCGAACCGCGGGCACGAGCCGTGACCTCGACGATTGCCGGGTTGGGGTTCGAGGGGTTCTTCTCATAACGAAGCACGACGTCGACTGTCATGGGCTCGATGTCGAAAACCTTGAGCGCCTCGCCGATTTTCTCATCCACATGCGCACGCAGAGCATCGGTTACCGTCGTCTTGCGTCCAGAAACCTTGATATCCATACGTGGCTCCAATCTGCCTCGGGGACTTACTGTACTGGCTATGTACCCATTGCCGTGCATTTAATCACCCGAATTCCCAAAGACCCGAATAACGATTGCTTGATACCGCATACCGAAGTCTCGCACTTTTCCGTGGCAAAGTGCGCTATAGGAAGGCGTCGACGGAGTTAATTTTTCTCCTGGAAATTAGCTTTGACCTGCTAGTTTTAGCAAAATAGAAAAGCCGGGCTCCTCTATTTGGGAGACCCGGCCATGCGTGTTGAAACCGTGAAGAAGCGCCTCGTTCGATGTGTGGTAGACGCCACCCCTACCAATAACTAGCTATTGAGCTTGTTGATGTCATCGTCGGTGATGGCGCCCTCCTGGCTAGACGACGGACTGTCGCCGTTGTTATCGGAGGCGTCGCCATCGGAGGACTCGGTCTTGTTGGACGTGGAGTCGGATGCCTGCACATTGGCCCCCGAAACAGTCTTGGCGGTAAGGTCATAGGGCATTTGGCCATACCAGACGCAGTGGACCGCCTCGAGCGTGCCGTCGACCGTGATGCCGTCGAGGGCATCACTCACGGCACGGCACAGCTCATCGTTAGAGCTAAGGCCTGCGACGCCAAGCGTGGAGGGTGCCTCGAGCGTGCCGACATAGGAAATCTGGCTCATCAGGCGCGCGAGGTAACCACCGGCCGTGGAATCACAGATCACGTAATCGACCTCGCCCGACTCGAGTGCCTCGAAGCACTCGTTGATGTTGGAGAAGGTCTTTTGGTTGGCCGTGATGCTTTGCTTGGCGAGCGCCTCCTGCGAGGCCGAGGAGGTCTGAACGCCCAAGGTAGCAGTGTTGAGTGTGTCGGTGGAGACACTCGGGGACTCTCCGTCGCTGGTCTTGCCAAACACGGCGGCGGCATCGTACAGACAGGTGCCAAGTGAGCTGATATCGCCGTCCGTAGACCTGACGTCGCCAATAAAGATGTCGGCCTTTTTATCGCTGAGCGCGGAATCGGCCGAGGACGCATCGACAAAGGCGACTTTGAGACCCATGCGGCATGCAAGGGCACGAGCGGCATCGACCGCATAGCCCGTGAGGTTTCCGTCGGCATCCTGCATGGCTTGCGGGGCATCGGAAGTATCGAGGGCGACCGTCAGGGTTCCCGGCGTGACCAGGGCATCGTCCGATACCGTGGGGGTAACGGTCTCGCGCTCGATCT
This sequence comes from Collinsella sp., assembly GCA_019414645.1. Classification (GTDB taxonomy): domain Bacteria; phylum Actinomycetota; class Coriobacteriia; order Coriobacteriales; family Coriobacteriaceae; genus Collinsella. The sequence goes on along the minus strand of DXLP01000024.1, from coordinate 15,479 downwards.
GGTCGATCGTGGGCGTCGTGAACGTGGACAGTGGATTGAACGCACATCCACTCAGGCCCAAAACGGCAATGACCACCGCGGTCCCAGCACCTAACCGAGCCGCATGCATCAAGCTGCCCCTCACCATGTCCGCTACCCTGCCTTCTGTGTCGTATACGATCCGTGCCCTGCACGGAATATCGGGTTGTTCCCACCAGCTGACCTGGTATTTGACCCCACACTTGCGCACCGGGGCGTTTGCTCGGGAGGCCGCAGCCACCTTCACGACTGGCCCGCTCGCCCGCGAGGCGGTATTGCCCCAAAGAAAGTAGAACGGACGGTGCGGCTTACATCTAGGACGCGCCATGATCGCGCCGCGCGCACGCGGTCGCTTACGTGGATCCCTTTGACCGCGTCTGTCTTGGACTAGGATGGGCATTTCGTCCGTCCGCAACCACAGCCTGGCAGGAACGTAGGGCATTATAGCTAAGTTCAAGCTATAGTTTAAGGTTAGGGACGTTATTCGCATCGCGAGTACAGATTTCGCAGGTCGGGACGGGCTGCACGCGCTCTGATTGAGCCCGTCGCTCCCCATGGAGAGCCCCGACGCGCTCGTCTTGGGGCGCGTGGCCAAAAAATAGCAAATATGAGTACTGTTATCAAATTAGTGGCAGGAATTTTTGGCTCTGCAAACAGTTTTCACGCTCTATAACGTCAGATTGATGCCAGGGTATTCCACATTTGTTTAATATCTTTCTGATTTACGCCATCTTCTAGTCCCAAAATCCCTGATTTTGCTGTTACCGAATTTGTAGCAGTACTCATATTTGCTATATTTTGGCCAGAGCATGTATTCAACCCCCTGTTTCAGAGCATTGCTAGGCGGGTTTAAGCCCAAAACACGCCCGCAGCGTGTTAAATAGCGCCTCTTGTTTCTTTCTGCAAGCGTCAACACGGTTGCGATATCGCTTACCCATACGTTGGTGGATGCGCCATGCGAGCGCTTCCATCGCTTCCATGTCGCAGAGCATTTCGTTGTTGACCGTCGCGACCTCGATTCCCATAGTAATCAAGCCCGTGTTGCGTTTTTCATCATGGATACGTCCCCTCCGGGAGGAATGGCCCAGCTCACCGTTGTATTCCAGGTCAAACCGGGCTGCTTCCTGATGGGCATCGCAAACCGCATACGGCATCCCCGAGATCGCCTGCGCTCGGTCGTTGAACTCGATCTTGTGGTCGGTCTTAAAGGGACCGCAGGCAAATCCGCCATAAGAAAACGGAAGCGAAAACATGGCAAGCATGATGCATTCCATGGGTGAGCGCAGGTTTTCCGACAGAAAGGGGCACAGCCGCCGCAGCTGCTTGGCCGCGCTCCCCTTGCATGCCGCAAGGTAATCTGCCAGGCGATCGGGCGTCAGCACTGGCTCGACCTCAAAGTAGCCCACATCTGACGGCTGGTCCTTATCCTTTGCAAGCCTGTTCACGGTAGGCGAGCTGTAAGGGGGCAGATACTGCCCGCGATCGCTCAGCGAAATCTTGGAGCACAGCTCCTGGGCCAGGGCAAATGCCTGGATACAGCCGACTTCGCGCGCAACGGCGGCACAGAGGGCCTCGGGAGACAAGCTGTACACTCCCGGCTCCACCTCCAAAATCGAGGCGTCCGGCAGGTCTGTAGAACAAACGGACCAGCTTGCACCAGGCATGCGGCGACGCTGCTTCGCCGACCCCACCAGCAGGCACAAGTCTTCTTGGACCTCGCCACTCACGGCCCCGATCCGCACCAAATCGGGAAGATAAATGTCCTCGGCCGAGGGAGACGATGTATGCAGCACACGGCGCTCTTCATCGGGATCGAGGTCTCTCCAGCTGATGTAACCCATTTGTCGGCGCTCGGCGCGCATCATGCGCAGCGCCGAGGCACCGGTCAGGACTACGGAGGCCGCCAGTTGCTCGCTTGTCGGCTCGATGCGCCGCGCTATCTTCACTGCCACAAAACCACCCCCTACCAAACGCGTGCGATAGCGAGGCCATCGACTGCTGCGGCGCCGACACGCTTGAGCTCCGCCGAGGCTGCTGCCATGGTCGCGCCCGTGGTAATGACATCATCGATGAGCAGCAGACGGCGACCGCGCACATCCTCGACCGTCTCGTACATGCCCCGGGCATGCTCCCGGCGCTCATCGCGGCCGAGCTCTCGCTGGTCACCGTGACCGTATTTGACCAGGGCGTCCAGCAACGACACACCCGAAAGATCGCAAAACGAGCGCGCGATTGCTTCCATATGATCGAACCCACGCCGCCGAAACGCTGCCGCAGTCGCGGGCACAAATACCACCGCGTCGGCGCCGGACAGCACGCTGCCGTAGCGATCGGATGCTGCCACCTGGGCATGCAAGGCAGTGTCGTAGAGCAACTCCGCCAGATACGGTGCCAGACGGCGCTCGCCCGCATCCTTGTACGCCTTGATGATGCGCGGCAGCGGATGTGCATAGACGGCACACGCCAGGCAGCGATCGAGCGCCTCGGCCATTGCCGAAGACGTGCCCTCGACCGAGCACTCGGTACACAGCAAATCCCCAAACGGGGCGCCGCATCGGATGCAACTATGACACGGATCGATGAGCGCGAGCGATGCCAGACAATCCTGGCAGATCAGCGCACCGGAACGCTCGCAGCCAGCGCATCGCGTGGGCGACAACGCCTCGAGCGCCTCATACGTCGCGCGCTCGGCAAGCGGCAGCAATTCGTCCGCAAACGGTAGGGTGCCTGCACCCTGCAAGCGACTCAACACATTCAGATGTCTCTTCATGACACAACCCTCCCTACGCGAAGGCGAAGGGAGGGTTGTCGGTGTAGAGCCATGATACCCAGAGGTGCTGGGGTCAGGCGGGTTACATCCGCTTACGGACGTTATTCGCCGGCAGGCGGTTGCGGTGCGGACGAGGTGCGGGTCGAGCCTTCGCCACCGTCCTGGCGCGGCTTGCGGGAGCGACGGCGACGGCGACGCTTTTGACCCTGGTCGGTCGAGCCCTCGCCGCCGCGATCCTCACGCGGTTCGCACTCGTCGCGAGCGCCGCCGTGCGAAGCCTTGGCGGCAGCTCCTCCGCCATCGCCGGGGCGACGGCGCGTGACCTTGACTTCGCCATCCGAAACCTGATCGGCCACAGAAGGAACCGAGGGCTTCTGCTGCGTGCCCGAGGAATGGCGACGACGCGGACGTGACGCGCGCTCCTCCTCGCCACGCGGCTTGCCAGCCTTGTCGGCAGGCGCGTCGGAACCCGAGCCACCCTTGGGAGCGGCACCGGCCTCGCGAGCGGCTGCGGCGCGGAAGGCGTCCTCGCGCTCCTCGCTCGACAGGTGACGGCGACGACGGCGCGTGGGGTTCATGCCACCGCCGCGGTTTTGCTGCTGGGACTGCTGAGCCTCGCGCTCGCGGGAAGCGTTCTTACCCGCGGCCTCGCCATTGTCGACGGACGCCGCGCGCTTGCGGCGGCGACGGCCACCAGCTGCCTCCTCGGCCTCGGGTGCCTCGGCCTTGCCGCGGCCCTTTCCACGGCCACGGCCCTCGCCCTGGCCCTGAGCGGTGCGAGCATCGGATTCGGCATCGCGACGACGGCGCTTGGGCATCGATGTGCCGGCCAGACGATCGGCACTCGACAGGCCATCGCCCACGTCAACGCCGTTCTCGCGATCGAGTTCCATGAGCGCCAGGCGCATCTCGGGCGACTCGATGCGCTCGAGCACATCGCGCGTCACACAGTCGGGGCGGCAGTTGCAGCCCTGTTCGGCGGCCTTCTTTTTGCAGCCCTCCGAGCACGTCATATCGGCCAGGTTGACCTTAAAGACTTTGCCGTTCTCCAGGCGCAGCACCAGCTGCTCACGCGGCGTGTCATATTCCTGGATGCGCGCCTTGCCAAACGGCGTACCGATAAGCGTCTTCTTTTTGGGCGCGCGGCTCTTAAAGTCCTTGTACGCCTCGAACTCGTAGCGCAGGCAGCACATCAGGCGGCCGCAGACGCCACTGATCTTGGACGAGTTGAGCGGCAGATCCTGCTCTTTTGCCATGCGAATCGAGACGGGCTCAAACTGTCCGCCAAAGCGCGTGCAGCAGAGCTCCTGTCCGCATTGGGCATAGCCGCCCACAAGGCGGGTCTCATCGCGCACGCCGATCTGACGCATGTCGACGCGAATGTGCAGCGTCGAGGACAGGTCCTTGACGAGCTGACGAAAATCGACGCGCTCCTCGGCCGCAAAGTAGAACACGGCCTTCTCGCCGCCAAACAGGTACTCGACGCCGACCGGCTTCATCTCGAGGTCGAGCTCTTTGACGAGACGGCGGAAATCGACCATCGCCTCGTCGCCCTGGATGGCCAGGTCGTCGGCAAGCTGCAGGTCGATGTCGCTCGCCACGCGCAGCACGGGCTTGAGCGGCTGGCCGATCTCATTTTGCGGCACCTCGAAGGGATCGGCCGTGACCAGGCCGATCTCGGTCCCGCGCTCGGTGGAGCAAATGGCATAATCGGCCTCGAGGATATCCAGATCCTGCGGGTCAAACCACAGGTCGCGCGAGGCGTAGGTAAACTTAACGGGTACGACTAACGGCATTTCAGTGCCTTCCTGATATCGAACAGCATGACCTCGATGGCCAGCTGGGGAGTAACGTTTCTGGCTATGTTGCGCTCAGCCGTGGCAACCGCCTCGAGCGCCTGGGTGGCACCCGCAACATTCGTCGCGGCGGCAAGCCGCCCGATCGTGTCGCGCACGTCTTCGTTCACGACGTCGGCCGCCTCGTCCTGAAGTGTCAGCAGCACGTCGCGCATGAGCGTCCGCGCGCTCGCCAGCGCTTCCATGATACCCGAACGCTCGCGCGCGTTGAGTTCGCGCTTGTTGCGGTCCTCAAGCTGCTTCAATGCTCCACGCGACAGGTAGTCGGCGTTTTGCTCGAGCACCTTTTCCTGTGTGGACTTGACCTCGGCGAGCGGCGCCTTAACGGCGACGATGAGCGACTTGGCGCGGCTGAGCACATCAGCCTCGTCGGCAGCGATGAGCGAATCGATGGCGCGGACCATTTGGCGGCGAGCATCCTGGCGCTCGGCACTCTTAAGGAACTCGATGCCGCGTGTGGGGCTTCCCGCCACGGCGACCGCCATGCGGCAACGCGCGAGATCCTGACCCGTCGCGCGGCTCACGGCCTGCGCGGCCACGGTGGGCGACACCAGCCGAAACGGCACGCACTGACAGCGGCTCACGATGGTGGGCAACATCACGTCTGCCGAGGTGCCCAACAAGATGAACATAACGCCCTCGGGCGGCTCCTCGAGTGTCTTGAGCAGCGCGTTGGCGGTGTTAGCGCGCAGTTGCTCGGCACGATCGATGATGTAGACCTTGGCCTTGGCACGGATGGGCGCCAGCGGCACGTCATCGAGCAGCTCGCGGGTCTGGGCAATGAGGTAGCCTGTGGCGCTCTCGGGCGTGTAATAGTGCACGTCAGGATGCGTATGCCGAGCAACGCGTACGCAGCTGTCGCATGCTCCGCAGCCGTCCTGCTCGCACAGGAAGGCCTGGGCGAGCGCCCATGCGGCATCGAGCTTGCCGGCACCGGGAGCGCCCAAAAACAGGTAGGCGTGCGATGCGCGGCCGCTGGCGACGGCGTTGGTCAAAAAATCGCGAACGCGCTCTTGGGTGTCGAGCTTGGCCAGCAGGCTTGCCTGAGCGGGGGCCACGTTACTCGGCCTCCTTGGCAAGCGCGGCGGCGACAGCATCTTGCGAAATGTCGAGACCGTACGCGCGAATCTGCTCGACCGTCTTCTCGAAGACTTCCTCGACGGTCGCAGTGGCGTCGATGAGCTTTACGCGGTTTGGCTCCTCGGCAGCAATGGCGCAAAATCCCTGGTAAACACGCTCCTGGAATGTCATGCCTTTTGCCTCCATGCGATCTGCCGCGCCACGGGCTGCCATGCGTAGCGCCGCCTGCTCGGGCGTGATGTGGTAGACGAGCGTGAGCGCCGGGTGTGTTCCCGCGACGGCCAGGTTATTGGCATCGCACACTATCTGGCGATCGAGGCCGTCGGCAAATGCCTGGTAGCAGGTCGTGGAATCGTAGAAGCGGTCGCACAGGACCACCTTGCCGGCCGCGAGGGCGGGAGCTATGACCTCGTGCACCAACTGAGCGCGCGCCGCCTCGTAGAGCAGCAACTCGCAGGTGTCGCCCATCGCCGTATTGGCGGGGTCGAGCAGCAGAGCGCGGATCTTTTCGCTGATGGCGGTGCCGCCCGGCTCGCGCAGGCTCACAACCTGGTAGCCAGCGAGTTCGAGCGCGCGGGCAAGCAGACGCGCCTGCGTGGACTTGCCGGCACCATCGACGCCCTCGAGCGTGATAAAGCTATGTTGAGCGGGCTCAAAAGCCATGAGCGCAGCCCCTTCCTATAAGGCGCGTAAATGCAGATATATCAACCAAGCCATGATACCCCAGGGGCAGGCGCGCCCCCAATGGCTAAAGGTGTCTTTCCAAAGTTGCGGTGAAATAGGGACTGATTGAAGCTCTGAGACCGCCAAACAGTCCCTATTTCACCGCAACTTATGATGGGGAATTTTGAGCGCTGGGTATAATCGTCGTATTGATTTGAAATGTGGCGAAAGGAGTGGCAATGTCTCGGTATTGCGCCTCGTGCGGCAAGCTTCTTGCAGATGATGCCAAGTTCTGCACCTCGTGCGGTGCACCCGTTGAGCAGACAACCGCAAGCAATGGCCAACCCGCGTTTGAGAAGACCGGCTCCCTCGATACGCCGCAAGCTAAGCCGGACGACCCCCTCGCCTATCGCCCCGACCCCGCCGCCGGCCCTGCAGCGGTCGAAACGACGCAGCGCATACCCGTCGCGGACACCCCGCCCCAACAGCAACCGGCGTCTACATACGCGTCTGATTCACCGCAGGCCCCCGCCGCCAAAAAGAGCAGCACCAAGGCGCTTATCGCCGTTATCGTTGTGCTGGTGGCAATCATCATCGCCCTGGTCGTTTTCTTTGTGATCAAGCCTTTCGACAATGCCGCCACGCAAACGACTGCCGAGATTACTAAGCTGCACCATGATGTTGACGATGATGACCTCAAGCCCCTCGACGACCCCAATAGCCTTTTTGACGATGACGACGATGATGGCGGCGAAGCGACCCTCTCCGAGCAAAACCTCTACCGTCGCCTGAGCGAATACTACGACCTGCTCGAAGATCTCGATAGCCAGGTCCGCGCCTGCGCGCAGGCCTTCAATGGCAGCTATCTGGAAGAGGACCGTACCACCCGTCAAAATCTCGCTGACGTCGCCGAGCGCACGGAGGACACCATCGAGCAGTATTACGACATTGTCGAGGACCTGGACGTCCCCACAAGCTCTAAGAACTACAGCTCGTGGAAGGACATCATCGCTCTGTACGACGACCTGGATCACCGCATCGATGCGATCTGCGATGCCTGGGAGATCAGCTTAAAGTACGCAAAGCCCGCGGACCATAAGAACGAGATCGTGGCGCCGCTGTCGCGCGACAACGTGGCGGGCACCAATGACAATAAGTACCGCCTAGACTTTGAGGAGCGCTATCCCGGCGCCAAACCCGTCGAAGTGAACTAACGCCTTGTCGTTTCCGAGCCGGCAGTTAGGGACGTTCCTAAACTGCCGGCAGAAAAAGGAATGTCCCTAACTGCCGGTCAAAAAACGAGCGAGGATCATGGGACCCTCGCTCGTTTTTTGGGCAATGTTTCGACTGCGCCGTTACTTGTCGGCGGCTGCTTTCTTGGCAGTCGACTTCTTCGCGGTCGTCTTCTTGGCGGCAGTGGCTTTCTTAGCCGTCGTCTTCTTCGCAGTCGAGGTCTTCTTCGCCGTGCTCGCCTTGGTCGCAGTCTTGCGGCCGCGGGCGGGCTTCTTCTCCTTGGTCGGGCAGTCCATGTTGACGCAGATACGCCACGGACCGCGCGCCGTGTTGACCACCACGATGGGGGCGCCGCACTCGGGACAGGTCTCGCCCGTCGCCTCGAGCTTGCCACGCGCCGGCAGCGGATAGCTCACGCCGCAATCGTCATAGTTGGTGCAGCGGATAAAGCGCTTGCCGCTCTTCTCGCTCTTGTGTGCAATCAGATCGCCATGGCGTCCGGCCTCGGCACACACCTTGCACTCGCCCACCTTAAGGTCGGGCTCGTAGTTGGTGGGGCATGTGGGGTTCACGCAAATCTCGAAGGCCTTCTGGCGGAACGGCTGGCACTTAATGCGCGGCGCGCCGCACTCGGGGCACACGGCCGCCTCGCCCTCGAGCGGGCTTACCTTGACGCCGCTCGGCACCGGATAAGTCACGTCGCAGTCGGGCCAGCCCATGCAGCCGATAAAGCTGCCACGGGTCTTGGCGCTCGTCTTCATAACCAGGTCCTTGCCGCACTTGGGGCAGGCGCCCACGCGCGCATCGGCCGTGACGGCGTCG
>DXLP01000024.1:0-6937 GCA_019414645.1 Collinsella sp. | reverse complement strand
GTCCTTGCCGCACTTGGGGCAGGCGCCCACGCGCGCATCGGCCGTGACGGCGTCGCTGATAGCGTCGCCCAGCTCCTGCGTATGCTTGAGCAGCTCGTCGAGCACGCCGGCCAGCAGCGCGCGCGAGTGCGTCACGACATGCTCTTCGGTGTCCTCACCGCGCTCCACGCGGGTCATGTCACCGTCGAGCTCGCTGGTCATGTCGGGGCTCGTGATGCGCGGGGCAAACTGCGACAGCGCATCGATAATGGCGATACCCAGCTGGCTCGGCTCCACGGGATCATTTTTGAGGTAGCGCACGGCATACAGGCGCTCGATGATGCTCGCGCGCGTGGACTTAGTACCCAGGCCGCGCTTCTCCATCTCCTGCACGAGCTTGCCCTGGCTGTAGCGCGCGGGCGGCTCGGTCTGCTTGGCCTCGAGCTTAATGTCGAACACGTCGACCGTGTCGCCCTGCTCCAGCGGCGGCATCTGCTCGTCGCGCTTAAGGCCGTACGGGTACGCCTCGCGGAAGCCCGGGGTCACGAGCACATCGCCCGAAGCCACGAACGGCTCGCCGTTCACATCGAGCTCGAGCTTGGTGTTCTCGATGGTCGCGGGACCCATGAGCGTCGCCAGGAAGCGGCGGGCGATGAGGTCGTAGAGCTTGCGCTGGCCGCCGTCGAGCGTGGACGGATCGCCCTCGCCCGTGGGATAGATAGGCGGGTGGTCGGTGGTCTCGACTTTGCCGCGCGTAGGCTTCATGGGGCCGGCAAGCACCTTTTTGCATACGGGCGCCAGCGCCGGGTTGATCTTTGCCAGGTCGCTCACCACGGCGCCCAGATCGAGCGTCGCGGGGTACACGGTATTGTCGACACGCGGGTAGCTGATGAGACCGGCCATGTAGAGGGACTCAGCGATGCGCATGGTACGCGCAGGCGAGATGCCCTCGGCCGCGGCGGCAGCCTGCAGCGAGGTGGTCGCAAACGGCGTGGGCGGCTGCTGCTTGCGCGAGCGCTTGGTCACCGCGGCGACGGTTGCCGTCGCGACGCCGTCAACATGGCCGTACGCCGTCTCAGCAGCATCCTTGTCGGTAAAGCGCGCCGTCTTGTGCGCGATCTTAAAGCGATCGTCCTCGGCAGCGCCCTGCGCGGCACCCATGCCGCGAATCTGCCAATAGTCCTCGGGCACAAACGCCATGCGCTCGCGCTCGCGCTCGACCACCAGGGCAAGCGTCGGCGTCTGCACGCGGCCGGCGGAGCGCACGTTACCAAAGCCGCCAAACTTGGCGAGCGTCAGGTAGCGCGTCAGCACCGCACCCCAAATGAGGTCGATGTGCTGACGGCTCTCGCCGGCGTCGGCCAGGTTCTGGTCGAGCGAGACAAGGTTATCGAAGGCCTGCGTGATCTCGGCCTTGGTAAACGAAGAATACTGGGCGCGGGCGACCGGCAAGTCGGGCGCCACCTCGCGCACCTTGTTGAGGGCGTCCGAACCGATCAGCTCGCCCTCGCGATCGAAGTCCGTGGCAATGATGACGCTGTCGGACTTTTTGGCGAGGTTCTTAAGCGAGCGAATGAGCTCTTTCTCAGCCGGCAACTTAATGACGGGCGCCCAGGTGAGGTAAGGCAGACTCTCGAGCTTCCAGCCCTTAATGGAGATGCCATCGGCAAGGAACGGCTTACGCTTGGTGTCGTAAGGCGGACGCGCCAGGCCATCGGGCATGTCGGCCGGCAGTATCTCGCCGTCCTCGGTGACCGAATACCAGCCCAGCTTTTTATCGAACAGCACGCTGTCGCAAAAATCAGGCGCAAGGATGTGACCGGCAAGGCCGATCGTCACGCACTCCTCGCCCTTCCACTCAAAGCGGTAGATGGCGGTGTTGTACACCTTGTCCTTTTTGGGCTTACCCGTGGACAGACGCTCGGCGATCTGACGCGCGGCGTCGTTTTTCTCGGCGATGATGAGCTTCAAAAGAGGCTCCTATCTCGTGTCTCTGCGGCTACGCCCGCCCGTATGGCGGCCGATTTACGCCCTTGCTTGCTCGATCTGCCCGATGAGCCAATCGCACCAGGCATCCATGCCCTCGCCCTTGCGCGCGCTCACGGCAAACCGCGGCGCCTGCGGATTGAGGTCATCGAGTGTCTTAGTATACCCATCCATGTCAAAATCGAAAGCCGGGGCCACGTCGACCTTGTTGAGCAGCTGTGCGCCGGCGTGCTGGAAGATGCCCGGGTACTTGATGGGCTTGTCGTCGCCCTCGGGCACCGAGAGGATCATGATGGACAGGTTCTCGCCCAGGTCAAAGTCGACCGGGCAGACCAGGTTGCCCACGTTTTCGATAAAGATGACGTCGATGTTTTGAAGGCCCACCGCCTGGTCGAACGCGTCAACGGCCTCCATGATCATGTTACCCTCGAGGTGGCACAGGCCGCCCGTGTTGATCTGGATGGCGGGCATGCCGGCTTCCTTCATGGTGATGGCGTCGACATCCGAGGCGATATCGCCCTCGATGACGGCACAGCGCAGGCCGGCCTTGTCGCGCAGGCGCTCGTTGGTGCCCAGGATCGTGGTGGTCTTGCCCGAACCGGGGCTCGACAAGACGTTGATCACATAGGTGCCTGTCTCATTAAATCGCTGACGCAGCTGATCTGCCAGGCGCTCGTTGCGCGACAGGATCGGCGACGCGATATCAATCGTTTTCTCGGCCATACTTAGCGCTCCTTACTTTAGCCCCTTTGTACCCTGTCCCCAGGTGGCTGGCGGGTTAATCGTCGGGGGTTTCGATTTCGATACTGGCGATGTCGAGCTCGCGGCCGTGCAGCAGACGCACGTTGGCGCCGCCACACTGGGGACAGCGGCAATGGAAGCGGTCGTGCTCAAAGACCTCGCCGCAGTCCAGGCACTCGCTTTGTGGATGGACTTCCTCCACAGCAAGCTCGCAGCCGCGCGTGAGCGGGTCCTCGTCGCGAAACGTCTCCCAGGCAAAGTCGAGCGCCTCGCGCACGACCTCGGTCATATCCCCGATACGCAGCGTCACCAAAACGGCGCGCGAGGCCCCCGCCCCACGCGCCGCGCGAATCACTGTATCGAGTATGCCGTTGACAATGCCAACTTCGTGCATACCGTTTTACTCCTCGTCGTCCTCGTCGTCCGAGAACAGGTCCAGACGGCTCACAAACAAGCCCTCCTTGCCCTCGCGCGCGGTAATGACCACACGGGCGATGGCGAGCGAAATCTCGTAGAGCGAGAGCAGGGCGCCATACATGAGACCCAGCGTAACGGGCGAGCCGTCGGGCGTGATCACAGCCGAACCCACGAGCAGGCCTACGTACACGTAGCGCCAGGCGCTGCGGAAGGCCGCATAGGACACGATGTGGAAAACGGACAGGTAGAAGATGATGAGCGGCAGCTCAAACGCCACACCAAAGCCGATCATAAAGAGCAGCTCCATGTTGACGTAGTTCTCCAGATCGGGCAACGCCGTAGCGACAGCCGAGGTCTCGCCGATGAGCCACTCAAAGCCCGCAGGAATGATGATGAAGTAGCAAAAGATGGCGCCCAGGAAGAACAGCACCGTCGAGGCGAGCACCGTGGGCACGACCCACTTGCGCTCGTTGGGGCGAAGCGCCGGCAGGAAAAACGCCAAGATCTGCCAGATGATCATGGGCGTGCACATGACAACGGCCATCTTGATAGCCAGCGAAAAGCGCAGGCCAAAGCCGCCGAGCGTGGTGGTGATGTAGAACTTACCGTCCGGCACAAAGGAGCGGATGGGATCTTCCAGGATGTCGAGCACCACGGGCGTGGCGAAATACAGCACGATGGCGGCGGCAAACACCGACACGACCACGATAGTCAGGCGGCGACGGAGCTCTCCCAGGTGATCGAAGAGCGGCATGCGCGCAGGTCCGATAGGCATTACTCATCGCCTCCCTTCGGGGCATCGGCGGTGGCAGCCTCGGCAACGGCCTCGTCCTCGGCCTCGAGCTCGCGAGCGAGCTGGTCGACGACGGCCTTGCGCTTGCGGGGACGACGGGCGTAGAGGTCAGCCGTCGTGGGCTCTGCCGGCTCGGGCTCGGACTCCGGCTCTGCAGCAGGCTCGGGCTCGGCGACGGCAGCGGCAGGCTCGGCCTTGGCGGACTCGGCGCTCTCGGCCTCATCAGCAGCGCCTTCGCCCTCGGTGGCACCCTCGCTCGCAGCCTTCTCGGCGGCAAGGCGGGCACGGCGCTCGGCAAAAGTCTCCTTCTTTGCGGGCGCAGCCGTCTCGACGGCACCCTCGTCCGCATCGGAATCGTCATCGACGGCAGCCTTCTTGGGCTTGACCGGGGCCGACGCGGCCTCGCTCACCGGATCGATAATCTCGGACTGAACAACGGCCGTCATCTTTTCCTGCGTCTCGCGGAACTGACGGATGGCACGGCCGATTGTGCGGCCCATCTGCGGGAGCTTATCCGGGCCAAACAGCAAAAAGCCGAAGACCACGATGATCGCGAGCTCACCCTCTCCAATACCAAACACACATACCTCCAAGGCTCGATGTGAGTCGAGCCCGCACCGCGCCATTCGGCCGGAACTCGTCTATTCATTCGGTCAAGTATAGCGCCCGGACGCCAAAACGTCCGAGCGCATCACAAACATATGCCAAACGGCATGCCCTTTTGGGGGCAAAGATTATGCAGCGGTGATCGAAATCTCCTGGTCGACACCCAACAGCTGAACCACGCGCATCACCGGGGGCTGCACATTGGTGCAGCTAAAGCGCTTGCCGTGGTCGACCGCGTGGTGCGCGGCGCCCACGAGCACGCCAATGCCCGTCGAGTCGATGTAGCTCACCTGGGCAAAATCGAGCTCAACGGCCTCAGTGGGCTGCTCGAGCGCCAGGTCGATGGCATTGCGCAGGCTATCGGCGTTAGAGATATCGATCTCGCCGGTTACCTTAATGGTGTAGGTCTCCGGCGTGGGGTTGGTGGAAATACCCAAATCCATGTATACGCTCCTTTACGTATCGAAAGTGCGGATAGTACTAAGCGCGGACTTGCGGGGCCCTACGCGTTAGGCGCGCTCGGCACGCGCAAGCTCGGCAGCGACAAGCTTAACGGCCAGCACCAGCACATCGAGCGCGGCCTCCAGGTCCTCGACCGTGGGATAGCTCGGCGCGATGCGGATGTTGGTGTCGCGCGGGTCCTTGCCATAAGGCCAGGTGGCACCAGCCGGCGTGAGCTTGACGCCCAGGTCGGCGCAAAGCGCGGCGACCTTCTGGGCCGAGCCCTCGGGACCATCGAAGCTTACAAAGTAGCCGCCGCGGGGGTGCGTCCAGGTGGCACAGCCCGTATCGCCCAGGCCCTCGGTGAGCTTGCGCTCAACGGCCTCAAAGCGCGGACGCAGGAACTCGGCATGCTTTTTCATGTGCTCCTTGACCGCCTCGATGGTGGGAAGGAAACGCACGTGACGCAGCTGGTTGAGCTTGTCGGCGCTGATGAGGCCGGCCTTCAGGCGCTTGGAGAACTCCGCGATAACCGCGGGGCTCGCACCGATAAAGCCGATGCCGGCGCCCGGGAAGGTGATCTTGGACGTCGAGGCAAAGGCCACCACGCGGTCCTCGGTGCCCGCCGCGCGAGCGAGGTCAAAGATGTTTGCGAGCTCGTCGGTCTCGTCGTACAGGTCGTGCACGCAGTAGGCGTTGTCCCAGAAGATGCGGAAATCGGGCGCGGCCGTGGGCATCTCGACCAGGCGACGCACGGTGTCCTCGCTAAAGGTGATGCCCGTGGGGTTGGAATACTTGGGCACGCACCAGATGCCCTTGATGGAGTCGTCGGCGGCAACCAGACGCTCGACCTCGTCCATGTCGGGGCCGTTGTCGGTCATCGCGACGGGGACATTCTCGATACCCAGGTCGGCGGTGATGCCAAAGTGACGGTCGTAGCCGGGAACAGGGCACAGGAACTTGACTTTCTTGCCGTCGTGCGCGGCCTCGTAAGCCTCCCAGGGCTCGCTGCCGCACGAACCGCAGCGCCAAAACATGCCGGCGATATCGTGCTCGATCAGAAGGCTCGACGAACCCAGTACGAGCGTCTGCTCGGCAGGGCAACCCAGGAACTCCCCCGCCAGCTTGCGCGCAGAGGGAATGCCCTCAAAGCAACCGTAGTTTGAGCAGTCGACGTTGCCGTCGTGCAGATCGGCATCGGCATTGAGGATATCGAGCATGGGTCGAGAGATGTCCACCTGGGAGGGCGACGGCTTGCCGCGGGCCATGTCGAGCGCCAGGCCCTTGGCCTTGACCTCGGCGACCTCGGCTTTGAGCGCCTCGATGGCGGCATCGAGTTCGGTGGTTTCCATCTTCTGGTAGATCGTCTGCATGGGTGCGACCTTTCGCGAAGCGGGACGTTGCAGTTCGTCTAAGTATAGACCGCCACCGCCGCAACGGCATGAAGCCGTGATAGATTAAGTTCATCGCAATGATTTACGAATCGCCGCGCATGCCGGCGTGGGGCGCCCAAGGAGGCACTATGGAGTACGGATCGTTTCAGGCCGAGGAATTCGGCGACCTGCAGCGCCTGGTCGACGGACTGTTTTACGACCGCCACGCCATCGACCGCCTGGATCTGATCGTACAAGCCGAAATCTTGGACCTGGCGCCCGATCTCATGGAAATCGTCAACCTGCTACCGCCCGGCTATTACGACCGCCAGTCACTTTGCGACCAGCTCAACTCCGCCTTGGCCGCCCACGGCTGGGGCGCCGTCTACGGAACGGTGGAATAAGCCTCGAGGCCGGCGATTTAGCCCGCTTCCCGACCTTGGCGAGGCTTGTTTTAGGGCTTGTGTTCAAAAAAGCGCAAATATGAGTACTGTTACTTTTTTAGTGGCAGCGATTTTTGGCAAAAACAGCCCTTTTTGGCCTCGTTCGGGTCGCGCGCGCAGACGTGGTGTAAGAGTGTCCTGAGGTCCGTCGCTGCAAG
>DXLP01000023.1 GCA_019414645.1 Collinsella sp. | reverse complement strand
GGCATCGACCTGCGCCGATGCCCCCAACGTGGACACACATTTTGTCCTATAAGCCCAACAATCTTTGGGTGGGCCGTCAGGGGTTCGAACCCTGGACCTTGGGATTAAAAGTCCCCTGCTCTGCCAGCTGAGCTAACGGCCCGCGAGTGGCATTGTACCACGGTCTGGGACTATTCCCAACTCCATTGGCCGTTCTGGAAAATCACAACTTCACGTCCATCAGGCGTAATGCCCGTAATATCGATGTCGTCCGTGCCGATCATAAAATCGACGTGCGTGCTCGAGACGTTAACACCATGCTCCAGGAGCTCCTCCTTGGACATGTCGTACCCACCCTCGATGCATTCGGGGAAACCGACACCTAGCGCGAGATGGCAGCTAGCGTTCTCGTCATAGAGCGTATCGTAGAACAGAACACCACTTTCGCGGATCGGCGTGTTCTTGGAAATGAGCGCGACCTCTCCCAGGTGAGCAGCGCCCTCGTCCGTATCGATGATACTTGCAAGCGTTGCCTTGCCCACGCGGGCGTCGTAGTCCACCACGCGGCCGCCCTCGAACTTAATCCAAAAATCGTCGACCTTATTGCCGTGGTGGATGAGCGGCATGGCCGAGTACACGATACCGTCGGCGCGCATGCGATCGGGCGAAGTGAAGACTTCCTCGGTGGGAATGTTGGGGAAGAAGGGGTGCCCATCGGGCGTCTTGCCCTTGCCGCCGGCCCACTCGTGACCCTTCGTCATGCCAATCATCAGATCGGTTCCATTTGCCGCGGTGTAATGCAGGCAGTCGAAACGATTGTCGTTCAGGAAACGCAGGTTCTTTTCGAATGCGGCGTCGTGGAGCTCCCAGTCGCTCTCTGGGTCCTGGCCATCGGCGCGAGCGGTGTGCAGAATCGCATTCCACAGCTTATAGATTGCAACCTCATCGGCGTCTCCCGGGAACACCTCGCGCGCCCAAGCCACGACCGGAGCGCCGGCGATGCACCACGGATTGATGTTGTAATCCAGTCCACGGCGGAAAACTTTGCACTGCGTGTTCTTTGCCTTAGAAGCTGCAGCGGGCTTAGCGGGATCGATGCCCTTAAGGGCGGCGGGGTCCGCACCCTCGATAAAGATAAAGCAGGCACCGTCCTGGGCCAGGGAATCCAGCTGCAGGCGCTTCCACTCGGGCGTCTGCTCAAAATAGCTTTTCTCGACATGCTCGTACGTGAGCCTCGTCACGGCATCATCGGCCCAGATGACCGTCACGTGGCCGGCGCCGGCAGCATAGGCCTCCGCGACCACCACGCGCGCAAACGGCGCACACTCAACCGGAGACTGAACGACGACTTCCTGGCCGGGCTTAACGTTTACGCCCTTGCGGACAACCAGGCGCGCATAGTTTTTAATCTTGGGCTCCAGGGACTTCATACCCTCCAGGGCCTCTTCGACCGTCAGGGCAGCTCGAATCATGTGCCACTCCATCTATCTATAGAACAGTAAAAGGGCGCGCCGCAAAAACGACGCGCCTTATATCTTAGCGATAAGTATGTATGCAAACGCTACTTCTTCTTGGAGTCCTTCTTGTCCTCCTCGGCAGCTGCGCGCTCGATAAGAGCGTTGAGCTTGTTCTCGGACATGCCCTCGGCCTGCGCGCGGTACATGTTGCGCAAGGGACGAATACGAGCGAAGTCGTAGATAAAGTCACCTAGGATGATGACATAGGACAAAACGATGCCGACCATCTGGACAGGGCTGGACACCATGCCAGCGGGAGCGAAGTACAGCGAGGCCCAAATTGCCACGACGAGCACCATGCCAATGGCGAGCACAATCCACCAGATGCGACGGCGCTTGGTGTAGTCCTCGTCCTGCTTGAGGAGGATATTCGACACCGTATAGATGCGGTCCTCCTTGGCGCGCTGCTTGGCCTTGCGGGCGCGCTTCTCCTCTTTAGAGAGGCCCTCGAGGTTCTCGCCCTTCTCGAGCTCTTTGCGGCGTGCCTTAGACGAAGCCGGCACGACGCGAACGGAGCTCGCTGCTTGGCGGGCGGGCTTAGCAGATGCGGCAGACTTGCGCGCAACCCCGGTAACTTCGTGGGATTGCGTGCGCTTGTTCGTGGCGCTACGGGTACTCACTTATGCGTTCTCCTTCATGCTTGTGAACTGGGAGCCCGTGATGATCTGGAAGGCCTCGCGATAGCGCTCGGACGTGCCATCGATGACCTCGGCGGGCAGGTGCGGGGTCTCCCCCGTCATATCCCAGTTGGCCTTGAGCCAATTGCGGACGAATTGCTTGTCGTAGCTAGGCTGGATCTTGCCCTCCTCGTAGCTGGCAGCAGGCCAGAAACGGCTGGAGTCGGGCGTGAGGCACTCGTCGATCAGCGTGACCTTGCCATCAATAACACCAAACTCGAACTTGGTGTCGGCAATGATGATGCCACGGGTCGCGGCGTACTCGGCGGCAGCCTTGTAGATCTTGAGGGAAAGGTCACGAATCTGCGTGGCGATGTCCTCGCCCACGATCTCGCAGCAACGCTCAAACGAGATGTTCTCGTCGTGGTCACCGATCTCGGCCTTCGTGGACGGCGTGAACAGCGGCTCAGGAAGCTTGGAAGCCTCGGTCAGGCCCTCAGGCAGCTGGATGCCGCAGACGGTGCCGTTCTCGTCGTAGGTCTTCTTGCCCGAACCGGTCAGATAGCCGCGGACGATGCACTCGATAGGAATCGTCTGGGCCTTCTTAACCAGCATGGCGCGGCCAGCGAGGTAGTCACGATACTCAGCAAACTCCTCGGGGAAATCCGCCGGGTCGATGGAAACGAGATGGTTGGGGACGATGTCGGCAAACTTATCGAACCAGAATGCCGAGATGCGATTGAGTACCTCTCCCTTAAACGGAATCTCGTCGGGAAGAATGAAGTCAAACGCAGAAATGCGGTCGGTGGCGACCATCAGCAGGTTTTCACCGGCATCGTAAATATCACGAACCTTGCCACGGGAATCCGGACGACGCTCCATCGTTGTCACGTGAGTCACTCCTTACCTAAATACGACAGAAATGCGGGTTCTTTCCCGCATGTTTTCGCAAACTCGGAGCGGCAGGGACGCGGCCCCTCCTTCACCGAATAGCGAAAAGCTAGTGTTCCATTGTAGTAGATGCCGCGTCTGCCGTGTGCTCGCGGGGCAGATGAATTGTAAAAGTCGTACCCTTTTCAAGCTCCGACTCCACGGATATGTAGCCATGGTGACGCTCGACGATCTGCTTGGTCACGGCGAGGCCAACGCCCAGGCCGCCGGCTTCGCGGGCGCGGCTGGCATCGGCGCGCCAAAATCGTCCGAAGATACGCGACAGATCGTCCTTGGCAATACCGATACCGGTATCAGAAACGGCAATGCTGACGTGCTTGCGGTCACTGAGCACCGACACCACGACCCAACCGCCCTCGGGGGTGTAGCGCATGGCGTTGCTCATGAGGTTGATAACACATTGCGTGATCATGTCGGGATCGGCTTCGACGACATCGTCGTGACCCTGGGTCTCGTCCGCAAAACGCAGGCGCAGATCGCGGTCGGCAAACAGACGCTCCTGGCCGTTCACAATCGATCGCACGAAAGGAACCATGTCCACCGGCTCAAGGTTGAGCGGAGCCGTGCTGTTTTCCATGCGCGACAGGTCGAGCATCTGCTGCACCAGACGAGCCAGGCGACGCGTCTCGGAAGCAACGGTCTCCAAATGCTCATCGTCGGTGGGATACACGCCGTCCTGCATGGCCTCGACCGTCGCAAGCATCGCCATAAGCGGCGTGCGCAGCTCGTGTGCGACATCCGAGGTCAGGCGCTTCTCGTGTTTCATATCCTTCTCGAGCGAGGTGGCCATCTCATCGAAGGTCTCACCCAGCTGATCGATCTCGTCATCACCGCGCAGCCCCGTGCGAGCCGACAGGTCGCCGTCACGGATTTGCTTTGCGGTACTGGTGATGCGATGAATCGGTTTGGTGAGCATGCGCGACACGAGCGATCCGATAACGACCGAAATGCAGATTGCAACAACCGCGGCGAGGGCCATGGCGTTAAAGGTCTTCTCCCTAAACGCAGAGTCCGCCTTGGTGAGCAGAGCGTCGGAGCCGATGGCCCACAGCTTTACCTGTCCGACATGCTCGCCGGAAGACGTTACAATCTCGACGTTAGCAACGCTATCGGAGTCGGTTGGAGCAGACGAGACCGGGCTATGCGATGCCCTCTTGCCGCTCGTGTCGTCGGTCGTAGCCTGGTTTTCGCGTACATCGGCGGTGGCGCTTGCCGAGGGCCAGGAATCGTCATAAACGATCACACCCTTTTTATTGACGACCTGCATGCCCAGATCGTCGGAAACCAAACTCGACGTTGCGACCGTGCGCAGTTCTCCCGCGGTCCAAGAGCCGTTTTCCTCATATGAGGTCGCCAACTTCTCGGCAGCGGAATTTGCGATTTCGACGATATTGGAGCGTGTGTAATCCGAAAAGACCGTGCCCCACACAACAGAGACAACGCCCACCAGCACCAATACCGTCATGAGCGATGTCAGAGCAAAAGCAAGTGCCATGCGCGAGGGATAGCTCATCGTTGGCCGTGAATCGGAACGAGGCGTGTTCCAACTAGCCTTGGAACCCGCCTCGCTCTCCTGCTTGTGCTTTTGTCCGATTTCAAAGCGCGCAGGTGTCATATGTGATTTCCCTATTTCTCGTCCGACTTATCGGTCTTGGCCGGAGCCTCGAAGCGATAGCCGACACCATGGACGGTGTAGAGCCACTTGGGCTTCTTGGGATCATCGCCCAGCTTGGCGCGAAGATTCTTCACGTGGCTATCGATGGTGCGCTCATAGCCCTCAAAGTCATACCCGAGCACTTTCTCGACCAGCTCCATGCGGTTATACACACGGCCGGGATGACGGGCAAGTGTGGTGAGCAGCTTGAACTCGGAAGCCGTCAGATCGACTTCCTTGCCCTCGACCAAGATCTTGTGGCCCGAGATATCGATGACCAGATCGCCGAAGTCGAGTACCTCGACGGCGGGCTCGTCGGCCTGATGGGCACGGCGGAACAGAGCGCGAACGCGGGCGACGAGCTCGCGCGGCGAGAACGGCTTAATCAGATAGTCGTCGGCGCCGAGCTCAAGACCGATAATACGGTCCTCGATCTCGCCCTTAGCCGTCAGCATGATGATGGGGACATCCGAGGTATCGCGAATGGTGCGGCAAACGCGCTCGCCGGGAATCTTGGGGAGCATAAGGTCGAGCACGACCAGGTCGAACTGATGCTTCTCGAACTCCTCGATCGCGGACTGGCCGTCGCCGACGCCCACAACCCAGTAGCCTTCGCGCTCGAGATAGGCAGCGACGGCGTCACGGATTGCCTTCTCATCCTCGACCAGCAGAATCTTTTTTGCATCTGAAGCCATAACACGGCCCCCCTGTCTCAATTAGCTAAGAACAAGCCCATTTTAACGCACCTGAGCCCGCCGGATGCCGCTATGACGCGGCAGCTCGGCGGGCGGTACTCACAATTACAACGCGTTTATTCCCCTGTTGGCGCCTTTTTAACCCCTCTAAGCTTAAAGAGAGAATAGACGTGCAGTGACCGTCTCTGGTATACCCTGGCTGTTGCGCACCGTGGCGTACGTAAGGAATGAGTCCGATTTTCCCGCCGTAGCTGGATAATCGCCATACTCCAAAGCGCGGTCGGGCGACAGCAGCGAGCCATAGGTCTTGGCAGAGGTGTCGATCAGGAAATGCGACGCCTGTACCTTAACAAGGTATTTATTCTTCTTGCCAGCCGCACATGCGAGCGGCTCGCGGGACAGGAAGAGGTACGGCCCTCCCTCATTACCGATATATGTGCCCATATTGCCCAGGCTGCCCACGCCACTATAGGCCGCCTCGATAGAAAACACGAAGGTATCGCCCATATATACGGCCTCGAAAGGCGAGACTGACGAGGGAAGGACTAGCTGGGCACGTTTGGTGTTGTTGCCGTCGGTCAGATCGATTGCCGTTATGCCGTAGTAGACGCCCTCGTCGTTGCGGACACGCGGCGAGATGGTCAAAATGCCGTCGCTCGCGCGCGGGGCCGATGCAAAGCGGCCCGTCGATTTCCAAATTACCTCGGCCTTGGATTCATCAAGCGAGCGACGATAGCAAAACGAATCACTACTCGTTTTATTGCCGCCTGCCGAAGGCATTTTATACCAGATGACTGATGCCCCGAACGCCGTAAACAGCGGCGGATCGTAGTCCTTGCCACCTCGATCGAGCTCAACCACGTCGCCAGAGAGCGAAGCGCCCGACAGATTTTGAGCGTAGAGCTTCCACGATGAATTGGCAAAGTTCATCTCAACCCACGCGAATACGCCGTCGCCGGCACGGACATCGTAGAATGCATATCCCGTGCCCTCGATAGGATCCTCGATTAATGTGGTAAGCGAGCCATCGCCCAGGTTGAGCACACCGAGCGTGTTGGCGTGCAGTGCCGATGCGGGCGCCATCATTGCCGCGGCGTAATCGCCGTCGCAGTAGTACAGCAGCGTACCCAGAGGCAGCGTCCACGACGCCGCCGGCTCAAGATCGATGTCGACTGCCTCGTACTCATCCGTAATCGAGATGATTTTGGAATCATCCTTGATAACCTGCGGCTCGCCGGCGGCATCATCGCTGGTGCCCGTTTTTTTCGAGCATCCGGCAAGCACCGTGGCAGCGCCCGCGGCAGCCCCACCGAGTACAAAGCCGCGACGCGATATTCCGTTCTTGATGTGATCGGCGATACCCATTAGGCGATCTCGGTGCGAGCGGCCTCGATAGCGCGTGTAAGCTGGTCGGCGCAGGAGGTCTTTTTCATACCGCAGGTATTACCGGCGAGAACCTCGATTACGCGATCGGCAGGAGCGCCCTCGACCAGCTTGGAGATAGCCTTGAGATTGCCGTCGCAGCCGCCGGTAAATTCAACGCCCATCACCTTGTTGCCGTCATCGGAAAGGTCAAGGTGAATATTGCGAGCACACACGCCCTGAGGCTTGTAATCAAACGAAATCATGCGATCCCCTCTCAGAATGTTATTCGAGACGACTATTATCCCCGTCTTTCCCTAAATGCAACGAGGCGCTTTGCCGGCAACACACATTACCAGCAAAGCGCCCTAAAAAGCTAACGTTATGCCCGAACCTACTCGAAGCTCAGCTGCTCCAGACGATCAAAGACCGTGTCGATACGGGTGAGGAAGTCCCACGGATCAAAGATCTCGTCGAGCTTTTCCTGGCTGACGGTGCAGCGCGGGTCAGCCTCGAGACGCTCCTTAAAGGTAGGGCCGGAGACACAATCCTGTACCTCGTGCCAGGTTGCCATGGCGTTCTCCTGCACAATGGCGTACGCGTCCTCGCGGGTGATGCCCGTGTCGACGAGGGCGAGCAGCACCTTGGAGGAGAAGATGAGGCCGCGGGTCTTATTGAGGTTGGCCATCATGCGGGCAGGGTACAGCTGCAGGCCGTCGATAACGCGAATGAGGCACTGGAACATGTGGTCGAGCGCGATGAAGCTATCGGCCTGGGCGACGCGCTCGGCAGAGGAGTGCGAAATGTCACGCTCGTGCCACAGGGCGACGTTGTCGAAGGCAACCTGCGCGTTGGCCTTCACGACGCGCGACAGGCCGCAGACCTTCTCCATGGTGATGGGGTTGCGCTTGTGTGGCATGGCTGAGCTGCCCTTTTGGCCCTTACGGAACGGCTCCTCGGCCTCGAGCGTATCAGTCTTCTGCAGATTGCGAACCTCGGTAGCGATGCGCTCGCAGGTGGCCGCAGTGGTGGCAAGAACGCCGGCGAGATAGGCGTGATGGTCGCGGCTGATAACCTGCGTGGACAGCGGGTCGTGAACCAGGCCCAGGTGCTCGCAGACGTACTCCTCGACGAACGGCTCGATGGAGCTGTACGTGCCGACAGCGCCCGAGATAGCACCGAAGGCAACGTTCTTGCGGGCGTCCTCAAGACGATCCAGATCGCGCTTGAGCTCCCAGGCCCAAGAGCCAAACTTCATGCCAAAGGTCATCGGCTCGGCATGGATGCCATGAGTACGGCCGGCGCAGAGCGTGTTGCGCTCCTCGAAGGCACGACGCTTGCAAATCTCGCCGAGCTTCTTGACATCCTCGATGATCAGGTCGCAGGCCTGGGTGAGCTGGTAGCACAGGGCCGTGTCGCCCAGATCGGAGCTGGTCATGCCATAGTGAACCCAGCGGCTGGGCTTGGGGTCGCCCTCGGGAACATCGGCATCGATGTATTCCTTCATGTTGGTCAGAAAGGCAATGACGTCATGGCGCGTGACTTCCTCGATCTCATCGACCTTCGCCTTCTCAAAGTTGGCATGGTCGCGGATCCACTGGGCCTCGTCTTTGGAAATACCGATCTTGCCGAGCTCCGCCTGGGCCTCGCAGGCCAGAACCTCGATCTCCTGCCAAATGGCGTACTTGTTCTCGAGGGAGAAGATGTGTCCCATCTCCGGGCGGGTATAGCGATCGATCATAGCGGCTCCTTTTTGGTTATTGGCACGTTGGTCGTAACCCAACCATTGTACCGTGCGCAGGTGCAAGTATGGGCAGTAGGCATTAACCTAACATTTTGGAATTGGAGCGACCATGAGGACGTCTGCGCATTTGCTTCGCAAATACGCACCGGCTGCGGTCGGCAGACCCGGTCCGCGCACACGCACGGGCACAGCGGGTTGGACCCGACGTTCCCGAGGTCCCCCGTACTCGATGGAGCGGGCAACGGGACATCCGCGCGCCCGCGTCGCGGACGCGCACCGGCTGCGGCGATCTCCTCGGATTCACGGAGACGATGGGGAAAACTTTGTTGAATTGGCCGTCCCGAGTTCTCCCGCGCTCGGTGGAGCGGGCAACGGGACGTCCGCGTATTTGCTTCGCAAATCCGCACCGGCTGCGGCCGCCTATCGGCGACCTTGCCTGCTCGCTATAAACGCTTCGCGTTTATTTAACGCTCGCACCCTGTCGGGTTCGAGTCCCGGCACTTTATTGAAAAAGGCACGGTAACGAAACGTTACCGTGCCTGAAATTCGAATGGAGCGGGCAACGGGACTCGAACCCGCGAGTGTCAGCTTGGGAAGCTGATGCCTTACCACTTGGCGATGCCCGCTTGTGTGTTGGCTAGTATAACGCGGTTGTCTTGTTCGATACAAGGGTGGCGATGCTTGTTTTAGCTGTGGAGATTCGTTTGAAAATCGCGTCAATTGTGGAGACGAGGACCTTTAACCTCCTGTTCTCCCTATCTTCTACCTGCACTTTTGCTTGATTGTTGTATTTGAGCTCAATTTGTCAGGAATTGGGCAAGCTTTTGGTCAGGCTCCGGTACTTACCCGCATGAACCTCGGGGGTAGCCTCATCCTACGCGTCGCAGCCTCCCCGTGCGGCGCACGAGGGATAAGGAGCAGCCATGTCCAACGCACCCACGCACTCTGTCCACAGCGCAATTGCAACAGGTCCGCTGCTCCTGCTCCTCTTCCTGCTTTTCGGCTGCCTGGCACCGGGAGCCGCATTTGCCGTCGATGGCTACGACCAGCTCGGCTTCCGCACTATTAGCGATGATTGTGGGCCCTTCTTCATCGGCAAGTATGAAGCTCAAGACGCCTCGATTGCCTACTGCATGAACCAGGAGCGCCCCGGCCCCACCAAGCCGGGCGGCCCATGGCTCAACTTTGATCAAGGCTGGGTGTGGCTCGACGACGAGTTCGCGGCAATCGTTTGTCACGGATATCCTACCGCCACGTCGTTTGGCGGTTACCATCTTTCACCCGATCGCGCCCGCGCCGCCACCCAGCTTGCCGTATGGATGCTCAACGGCACTACCCATGTCGACGGCACCTACTCCTACACGACCGCTCAGGGTAAAACCAAGAGCGGACACTTTACCGCCGACAATGAAGTCGTGGCGGCTGCGCGGTGGCTCCACGACAGCGCAAAATCAGGAAGCATCAAAGCCGCTCCGCACCGCGCGCGACGCTATCTAGGGGCCGTATCGGGCGGCAGCAAACGTCAAGACATGCTCTATGTACTGCCGGCGGTCTCTGTTTCCTTCCAAAAGCAGTCTGCTAACACCGTTATTACCAGCGGAAACAATACCTATCAGTTTACCGGGGCAACATTCGATATTTTTGAGAGCGCCAGCGGCGCGCGTGTCGGCACCATCAAGATGGACAGCAACGGTCGAGCGCAAGCAACACTTCTGCCCAACACGGCATACTACCTAGTTGAAACGAAGGCGCCGGCCGGCTATGTCCCCCGCCACGATCGTATTGCCTTTACCACGGGGAATGACGGCGGGCGGGTCGCCATTGATGAACAGCCCGGCACCATCAACCTGCGTATCGTAAAACTCGATGCCGCGACGAATGCCGGCCCCCAGGTGGGATCTTCACTCGCAGGAGCAGAGTTCACGTGTGTGTCGCAATCAACCCCTGGATGGGCACAAATCCTCACGACCGACGAAAGCGGTCGGGCCGCCCTCGCCGATGTCCCCTTAGGAACCTTTACCATCTACGAATCAAAAGCCCCCGAGGGCTACCTGCCATCCAACGACAGCTGGACCTATACCGTTGGAGCCGACCAGCTCGGCGATTCAGGCGTGGTCGAGATCGAGTCTCGCGTTTCCGATATCCCCATTGCGTTTAACCTTGAGATTTCCAAATTCAAGGATTACGGCAATAGCGACCAATCCGGCCTGGAGCAGCCGGCGGGTGGTGTTGTCTTTGAGGTTGTCAGCAACAGCTCTCAGCAGGTTGTTGGCACACTGATCACAAACATCTATGGCTTTGCCTCCACCAAAGATCAGCCCGAAGCATGGTTCGGCGCAGGCAAGCGACCCGCCGGTGTCCACGGAGCCGTCCCATACGACCGTGCCGGCTACACGGTTCGCGAGGTTCCGGAAACCGTCCCCGAGGGTTTTAAACGTGCAGGGGAATGGACCGTCGGGGCCAATCAGATTTCCGACGGCGCCGAGCTTCAATATATCGTGGACAACCACGCTCTGTCGACGCATCTCCAGATTGTAAAACGCGATGCCCAAACAGGCGCTTCTGTTCCCCTAGCCGGATTCACCTTCCAACTCCTCGACAGCAATCACGAACCTGTCTCACAAACTTGCTGGTATCCAGCACATAACGTAATGGACACCTTTACGACTGACGCGACCGGGACCGTCACACTGCCCGAATCGCTCGTGCCGGGCACCTATTATGTACGCGAAACCTCGGCCAAAGAGCCCTATCTTGTCGGCGAAGAGATCGAGGTAAACATACCCGCCGACATGAACCTAACGCCCGTTGCAATCGCCTCGTATTATGACCACGCCGCGACCGGAAACATCAGGATCGTTAAAACCGATGCCATAGACGGCAGCAGCCTCGCGGGCGCCGTCTTTGAGATCCGTGCCTCGGGTGATATCGTGCGCCCCGACGGTAGCATTGCCGCGCTCGACGGTGAGACTGTCGCGACCGTCACGACGGATGAAACTGGAGAAGCACGCGCGGGCAACCTCCCACTGGGATCTGGCACCGCACGCTACGAGGTTGTCGAGACTCAAGCGCCGGCAGGCTTCTTGCTCGATCAGACAACCCATATTGTCGACCTTACTTATGCCGACCAGAAAACACCCGTTGTAGAAGCACGGCTTAACGTATCCGACGATTACACCAAGGTTGATATCTCCAAGGTCGATGCAAGCGGTGAGCAGGAAGTGGAAGGCGCACAGCTCGCCTTATATGGTCCCGATAAAACCGAAATAGACTCCTGGACCTCATCCGACAAGCCACACCGCGTCGAACATCTTGCACCCGGCACCTACTCGTTGCGCGAAATGATGTCTCCGCGGACCTATGACCTTGCCGAGGAGATAACGTTTGAAATAAAGGATACGGGAGAAGTCCAATCCGTCGCGATGAAGGATGCGCCCATCGAGATCAAGGGGCAGGTCGACAAGCGTCAGGAACTTGTCCAACCTATCGAAAAGGGCCTGTTGGCTAACGGCGATGGTAAAAACCGTGCCGCGATGCAAACCAATACGGATGGGCTTTTCTCCTATACCATCGACGCTCGAAACGATTCAACTACCTGGGTTGATGAGTTCACAATTACCGATGATCTTGAGTGTGCCGAGGACGATACGGCGAGATTCGTCTCAATCGAAACCCCCGTCGCCATCGGCGACCTCAACGGTCTGTGCAACGTGTGGTATCGCACGACGCCGTTGGACTCGACAGACGTCGATGAACCGGCGAACGCGACACTTGACGATGGACACGAAAATCCTTGGCTTGAGTCCGACGAAGTAAAAGAGAGCCTTGGTGAGGACTGTCGCCTCGTCGATTACGACGGCTGGCGCCTCTGGAAGGCGGATGTCTCGACCACGGAATCCACCACACTCGAGACGGAAGAGCTCGACCTTACACCCAATACCGTCGTAACGGGCATTCGAATTGAATACGGTGCGGTAGCCGCCGGCTTTACGACTCGAAGCGATGCGGATTCTTGGACCCGCGATGATCTCAAAGATGAGCACGACGACCTTGACGATGCCAAAGCAATCCTTGGCACAGACGCTCGGGGCGCAATCGTGCACATGCAGGCGACGTCGGCTTATACGCCCCAAACCGCACTCACCAACAGCGCACGCGTCGATCTTTGCCGCAACGGCGGCGGCGATAAACTTGAGTCACATGACGAGGACCGTGTCATTCAACGCTGTACCCTACTGCAGGACCTACCGGCAACAGGATCAGTTCCCATCGCCGCTTGCATCACCGCGCTCCTGACCTCGGGTGCCGCAGCCCTATGGTTCGCTCGCCTTAGGTCGACCCCAAAGAAGCGCTAGCGCGATGAAAAAGCGGGCGAGCCAGTCCCCTGGCTCGCCCGCTTTCAATCATGTAAATCGCCGTATCTACTCTGCAGACGAAGATCCACCATCAACGATTGCCTGCTCGGACTCAGGAATCCCATCGGCACCCGTACTCTGTTCTTGCTCCACCTCTTCGCTGATTGCGGAGGCGGGGGTCGAGCCCTTTGCACCCACGATGTAGGCAGCCCCAAATCCTAACGCAATGGCAATCAAGGTCAAAATCACGTAGACAGGCCAATGGCGCTTAATATACGAAAACACGTTGACTCCTTAGAGCTCCGTCTACGAACGGCGGATAACCTCGGTCACGACCTCGGATACCGTGGCAATGTTCGTCGGGTTGACATTGTGGGGCAGGTCGTCCTCGGTACGAGCGCAAGCCAGACGCGTGCCGTCCACGCCGGCGATGGTGAGGGCTCGGCGGCTCGCCTCGAGCGCGGCATAGGCATCGGTCTTGGCATAGGGCATCTCGAGCGCGCCACAATCGACATGGAACGACTTGCACACCTTGCTGACCAGGTTCATGATGCGGCGATCGCCCTTGAGCAGCTGCTGTTCGCCCTCGACCGTCACCACCGAAAGCCTACCGGCGCCGACGGATTCAAGATTGATGAAGAATACGCCGCGGAGTTTATCGCGATGCGAAGCCAAGAAGGCCTTCATGCCGGCGCCATCACAATCCGAGGCGCCCGTTGCCACAAACCAGATATCGTGACCGAGCAGCTCATCATCGCCCATAGAGGCGACAGCCGAGAGCATATCTTCGGAAGAAGCGCCATCGGAAGACGTAGCGCCGCCCTTCCAGCCATCGTTATCGTCCTCGAAGTTATCCCACGAACCGATACCGCGACCGGACTTCTTGGCATCGTAATCGTCTTCGACGCCCAGCCAATCACTCATGCTGTCCTGCTCGTTTTTCCTTTTACGACCGAACAGGCCACCCAGGCCGCGTTTGCGAGACTTGGGTGCCGCCGGGGCGGGAGCCGAAATGGTCTCGATCGGCTGCGCGCCCGACGCAACGGGCATAGAAGGCGCAACGGGTGCCGATGTGGGTTCGGTACCCTGGGCAGTAGCAAAGGGGTCGTTGACCTGGGCAGAGGGATCGGGAAGGTCGAACAGCGACGTGCGAGACGCAACGTTTGCCTGCTTCATAGACGGCAGCGACGGATCGGGGACCGAAGCCAGCGGAGACGAGGAAGGTGCAGGCGACGGTGCCGACGCCGGATCGGGAACATTCATCTGCGGACGCGGCGATGCCTGGGAGGAAATCTGGGCCATAAGGGAATCGACCGTTTCGTCCTGGGTGGGAGCGACATTGGCAACCGTGGCACCGGAACCACTCGGGGTCGGCATGGTGAAAATCTGCGTGGAGTAAGGCCTCGACTCATCCGTCTCGGGAGTCTCGGAAACCGCAGGCACTTCCTCCTGCTCGACCTCGGTCGAATCACCTTGATCGGCTGCCGCGTATTGCTCTTCGTCAGAGTTGGCCTCGACGGACTCGTCCTCGGCGGCATCTTGGATTTCGGCAGCATCAATGGGCTCGTCATCGTCTGCCGCGTCGCCCTGCTCATCGGAAACAGGAAGGGGCTCGGCAATTGCGGTGCCTTGCTTTTCAAACGTTATCGTGGAATCGAACTGCGCGGCATCAAACGACATGGTGCTATCGACGTGCTGCTGAGCCTCGAAAGACGTTGTTGCCTCAACAACATCCGCTGACGTCGGTTGCTGGGACTCAAAGGACGTCGTAGCTTCGGCAGCGTCGACGGGCCCGGACTGCATAGCCTCGTTCTGCTCGAACTCTTGCGCCGCGCGCTCACGTGCCGCCTCGGCTGCCTGCTGCTGAGCGATAGCCTCCTGCTCGGCAGCCTCGCGTGCGGCAGCGCGCTTCTCCTCGAAATCGTCGACAAATTTCCTGCCCTTTGCAAGCGCACCCTTAAAGAAGCTGGAAGCGCTGGCGCCAATCGAAGAGAACGCGGATGCAATATCGGCATGGGGCGTTGCCGCGGGAATCTCGGCAGAGAAATCAGTATCGCTCTCGTAAGACACGCGCCTCGGCTGTTCAACGTAATCGTCGTCAGACTCGTCCGCAACGTCTTGCGCCGGCGCGGCGGGAGCCAAAATGTCCAGTCCTGCCGCGGGATCGATCGCGGACACCGCCTCGGGCTCGGCAACGGCAGCGGTAACCGCGGCAGACTCATCATCCGCAGTGACAACGGGCGCAGGCTCGGGCTCAAACGTCGGCTCCTCGCCCTCCTCGTAATCGAGCGTGCAGGACTCGGGAAGCATTCCGAGTGCACGGATGGCATCCGAACCAAAGCGAATGTTGCCGGCGGCGTTGCGATAGAGCTTGGGCTCGGGCTCGGCCGCGGCAGGCTCCTCCGCCGGCTCAGCAGCGGGAACCTCGTCATTGAACTCTTCGGCCTGGACAGCCTGATTCTGATCCTCGGGCACGATGGCGCCAATCAGCGTCTCGTCGGCAGACGCACCCTCAAAGCCCTCAATCTGCTCGTCAAAAGCCTCGCCCTGTTCGGGCTCGGTTTGAGCGTCGGGAGCAATCGGCTGACCGAACTCGTCCTCGGCGTAGGTAGGCTCTTCGTACTCGATGGTGTTGCCGTAGTCGTTTTGCTGCTGGGCCGCGGCATACTCCGCCGCCGCGCGCGCCATTTCCTCGGCACGACGTTTCTGCTCCCCAAAATAGGTATCGAACGGAACATCGTCGGGAAACTCGTTCTCGCCCTGGAAGGGAGCAACGTTGTCCATAACGCCGAGCATAGCGGCGACAGAAGACTTGTTGCACACCGCGCCGGACGTATAGGGAAGAACGTGGCGGTTAGAGATGATGTTTGCCGCGTTGGCAAGTGCAACGAGGGAAGCGAGGATCGCGACAATCCACAGCAGAACCTTGAGCGCGCCGGGGAGCGGCAGGATACGCAGGATGGCAACGGCAGCAGGGGCAATCGTGGCAACGGGCAACAGCTTGGCGATGAGCGCACGATACGAAGCATAGGGCTCGCGGGCGAGCAGCTCAGCACGGGGAGAGTCGTAGTGTGCGACAACGACCACCGGGCGGTTGCGCGGAGACGCGAGCGGGCCCGAGGCCTTGTGGTAGGCGATGACATTTTGGCTCACGCCCGTCTTGCCCAGGCGCGAAACCACGGGGTGGCCCGTGCGCTCGAGCACGTAAAGAACGGCGCCGACAATGGCCAGCAAGGTGCCGACCAAGCCGATACCGCCGCCGATGCCCATCAGCAGGGCGCCGGCAAACGCAAGAATACCGGTAACGGCAAATGCCAATCTACTGGGCGCCGGGGCATTGAACTCCTGAACCTCGGGGTCAAAGCCGTGGTTGCGGAAGATCTGAGCGATATCCTCGGCAGCCAAGCGCTCTTCTTCGCTGCATGCCGGCGTAATGCCGGTGTTCTGCAGCAGGTGGTTAATATAGTTCTGGGTGTTCGCCATGTGCGCTCCACATCCATAATCCGACAAATAGGCCCAATGCATGCACATTAGAACCGTATATAGTCGAAAGTATACCCCGAGCGAGCGCAAACGACCGAATTCGGGCCATCTTAACGCCTCGAGCGGACAAGGATATAGCCTAATCTCCATATCGGACTAAAATCATGGCAGCAAACCACCTTCTCACGCGAGGACTCTATGACGGCAAGCGACGCGACCGCGACAATTAAAAAGGGGAATTCGGAGCCCGGTTTCGATAAAACGGCTCAGCGCATCCTCAATCTTTTCTTTGTGCTCAACAGCTCCCCCGAACCGCTGACGACCGAGCAGATCGTCTTGGATTCTGACCTGGGATATGGCTCGGGCAATATCGACTCGGATAAGCGCAAGTTTCGGCGCGATCGTGACAAACTGCTCGAGCGTGGCATCTTAATCAAGGAGGTTCGCCCCGCCGGTGCGCAGGAGACCGAGGAAAGCTCGTGGACAATCGACCGCGAGCACACGTTTGCTGCAGGCGGCCTCATCACCGCAGACGACGCCGATATCCTACTCAACGCCATCGACCAGACGCTAGCGGCCGGCTCTTCCACCTTTGCCGCGCCGCTTGCCGATATTCGCTCCAAAATTGCCTACCTCACCGGCAGGACGACGGTGGACGAAGTACCGATCCGCCGCTCTCCCACCGTCGATGCGGTATGGAGCGCCTTTGCCGAGCGATGCGCGCTGCGATTTTTATATCAGAACGGACGCGGCGAGCAGAAAGAACGTACCGTCTGTGTCTACGGCATGTTCGAACGCGAGGGCGTGGCGTACTTCTGCGGCCTCGACAATGTCACCGACGACATCAGGACATTCCGCTGCGACCGTATCGTTCGCGCATGGCGTCCTTCGAAGGCCTACGCCATCCCTGCGGACTTCAATCTCAACGACTATCTGTTCTTTGAATTCGATTTCGCCGACCGACCGCCCGTTGCAGCCACGTTCTCGTTCGCCCCTCAGACGCAGATCGATATGATCAACGGCCTCACGCGCGGGCGAGGTGAGCTCACACACACCGATGCGGGATGGATCTGGACCGTTGACGTGCGCGACCTTGAAGCCGCCGCCTCATTTTGCATGGCCCACGCCATGGACGGCATGAGGCCCATGGCCCCCAAATCGCTCAAGCAGGCGTGGAACCACCTCATTGAAAGGACGGTGCACGAGTATGCCCGTGCGTAAACTCACCAGCGAGCAGAGACTCTCGCGCGCCATCGACATCATGGAGGCCCTCTACGCCGCCGGCGAGAGCGGCATGACACGAACCGAGATTTGCGGCCGCTTTGACATCACGGGAGTATCGCTCGACGAGATTCTCGAGATCGTCTCGACGCTCGCGGACCGAGAATCTGGTGCGCGCATCATCTGCGAATGCCACGGCGAGCGTGTGGTCCTCACTGGTGACGCCGGGCGTGTGCTACCGTTGCGCTTGAGTGCAGCCGAGGGCGCTGTGCTCAACCACGAACTTGAATCGTTGGGGATCGAGCCGCAGACGGCAGCTCGGATTCGACACGCCCTTCTACCCGAAGAGCTCGGCTATAACCAGCGCGTCTTTGACACCGTCAACCACGGGTCGCACTGGCAGCAGCTGAGCTGTGCCATTCAGGACGGCGTTCGCTGCCGCATCTCATATCGCTCGATGGACGATGCACGGCCACGCGAGCGTCTGGTCGACCCCTTGCGCATTACGGCAAACGGCGACCAAACATACCTGATTGCCTGGGACATCACAGTCGATGAGCAGCGCACCTATCGCATGGATAAAATCGAGGGACTCGCCTTGACGGAAGACTCCGTCGTGCCTCACACACCGGACGTCGCATCCCTCCACGATTCCCTTGCCCGGACGCAGCGCAGCGCAAAGCTCTTGATGCCATTCGATATGGCGGAGCATCTGGACTGGGCCGGCATCACCCTAATCGAGCGCGGCGGGGCAGACATGGCAACGGTAACTGTGCATTACGGCTCCGAGCGTTGGCTACTGAGCCAGGTAATCGCAGCGGGCGGAGCCATCCGCATCTTGGATGACCCCGCCCTGTCAAAGCGCCTGTGCGATATGGCAAAAACCCTCGTCTGTCCGCTTTAGCGCCGCCGCTCGTGGCGTGCGCGCCACAGTTGCAGATAGTGCCCGATCTGCGCCGATTCGATGCGCTGGTAGGAGCTCGTGGGCAGCGACGTTAAGAACTTCTTTCCGTAGCCCTTCGTCACCAGGCGCGGGTCGGCCAGAATCAGCACGCCGCAATCGGTCGACGAGCGGATAAGGCGGCCGGCCGCCTGCTTGACCTCGAGCACCGCCTCGGGCAGCGAATAGCGCGCCCAAGCGCGGTCTTCGCGCAGGTTGCGCTCGCACGAGAGCGGGTCCGTGGGACTCGAGAACGGCAGCTTGGGAATGATGACGCAGCGCAGCGTCTCGCCGCTGGCGTCGAACCCCTCCCAGAAGGCCTTAAGCGCAAAAAGCGATGAAGTCGGCTCGTTGATAAACCGATCGCGCAGGCGACGAGGAGATGAGTTGCGCTGCTGGCAGTTGAGCTCCAGACCCGCACGGGCCATCTTGGGCTCAACGCGGGCGTACAGGTCTTCCATGTCGCGCCGATTGGTGAACAGTGTGAGCACCGATCCGCCCATGGCAAGATGGGCGTCGACCAGCACGCGCTCGAGCGCCGTAAGATAGCTCTCGCGATCGCGCGGATCGGGGATATCGCCCGCAACGACTACAGCCATGTTCGAATCGAAGTCGTAGCTCGAGTCCAAGTGCAGCGATGAGGATGTTGAAGCGCCGATGCGATCGAGGCCGACCGCGTGGTTAAAGTGTTCGAAGCTTTTGGACACCGTCATGGTCGCCGAGGCAAAGATAGCCGTGTGAACCTCGGGCAGCCACTCGGTTGCCAAGGCCTCGCCAATGTCGATGCGCTCTGCGGTCATTGACTCTCCGCCGGCACGCAGCCTGCGATTGACCTGCAGCGAATACACGTAGTGTTCATCGGTGCCATCAATGATGAGTTTGAGGTTCTCGGCCAGCTCGTGCAGGCGGCGCGAGATATCACCCAGGTCGACAACAACCTCGGGCTTGTCGGCGGCGACGGCTTGCACCAGCGCGTCGACGCTCTTGTCAGCCTGTTCCAATACGTCGATGGCAGCGTAGGCCGACTGTAAGAAATCATGCCAGTCGTCAGATTCGCGCAGCTCGGGGCCAATCCATAGATTGGCATTGTCATAACCCCCACGGGCACGGCGGCCGAGCTCGCGAACGCCATCGAACACGTCGGCGATTGCCATGCTCGCGCGCGCAACCGTCGACGTCGCCTTGGCAGTAAGGCCCAGATAGAGCGTAGAGCCCTCGGAGGTTGCCAAATCACGGGAGACCTGGCTTAGCGCACCGGTGCTCGAGCCACCCAGGCGCTCAAACAGAACGCGTGATTCGTCCGCCGACACCACGCGCGCCCACTGACGGCGCGCCTCGCGCTCGATGGAATGGGCCTCGTCGATTACCCAATGACGAATCGGAGGTAAAATCCTGCCCTCGGCCGCGACATTGCGGAACAGCAGGGAATGGTTGGTGACCACCACGTCGGCATGCGCTGCACGACGGCGAGCGCCGTGGACCAAACATTTATCAGGGAAAAACGGGCAGAGGCGACGAGCACACTCGCGCGAGGCCGTCGTAAAGTCGGGGCGGTTGACGCTGCGCCACCGAATGCCGAGCGAGTCGAGGTCGCCATCGGCTGATTGGCAGACGTACGCCATAATGACCGCGACCGCCGTGAGCGTGTCCGCCGGATCGCGCTTGGTGGTAATCTCGACCTGGCCGCGGCTCATGCGCTCAAGCTTGCGCAGGCATGGATAGTGGTCATACCCCTTGAGAGCGCAAAATGACAGACCACCGTCCAGTTGCTCGGCAAGTTTTGGCAGCTCATGGTACATGAGCTGGTCGGCAAGATTATTCGATTTGGTCGCAATACCAACCGTGATGTTGTTACGGCGCGCTGCCTCGGCAAAAGGCACCAGATAGGCCATCGATTTGCCGACGCCCGTGCCCGCCTCAATTACACGATGAGTGCCCGTGACCAGCGCATCGCGGACCTCGAGCGCCATCGCGATCTGCTCATCACGCGGCTCGTAGGTGGGATACATGCGATTGACCAGGCCACCTGGCGCATAGTCTGCCTCAATCTCCTCACGACTCGGCATCTTGAGGACCGGCAGTTCGTCGGCGTCCACCCGATCGTCGGCGCGATCGGCCTTGAGAACGTCAGCACGAGCGGCGCTGAGAGAGAAGATAGAACCAGGGTTCTGCCCTGCCAAGAATGAGAAGATAGGACGATAGGACCAAGGCACATCCGGATGCATGTCGGCTAGGCGCGCCATGAGGCCCTGAGGCAAGTCGGTGAGCGCCACGAGCAACACGCGCCATACGCCACACAGGGCGTCGACGTCGGCATTGGCACGGTGTGATACCGAGTCACAGCCAAACAGATCGGCCATAAAAGACAACTTGTGCGATGCCAGGCGCGGAAGCGCGATGCGCGACAGCGCCAGCGAATCGATCCAGATATCGCTCACGTTGACGCCGCCTTTGACCGACTCGATAAACGAGCGGTCGAACGTGGCGTTATGTGCGATTACCGGGCAACCACCGACAAAATCGGCGAGAGCGGCTACGGCCTCAACGGCCGACGGGGCATCTGCCACATCGGCATTTGTAATGCTCGTGAGCTCGGTGATCTCGGCGGGAATCAGCTGCTTGGGATGCACGAAGGTATCGAAGCGGTCGACGACCTCGCGGCCCGAAAGACGGGCCGCCGAGATCTCGATCAGCTCATTGTCCTGCACCGAAAGACCTGTGGTCTCGGTATCGAGGACAATCACATCTTCCTCGATAAGGCCGAAGGACTGCGTTTTGGCGCGTTCGGCAAGCGTGGCATAGGAGTCGATGACAAACTGCGGCGTTCCTGACGAAACCGCGTCCTCGATTAGCATGCAATGCCCGCTCGACGAAGGCCCATACGAATCAGGCTGTCACAGACCTGCGGGAACGTCATGTCGTCGGTGTGGCGGATCTCGTCCGGATACAGCGACGTATCGGTCATGCCGGGAATGGTATTGGTCTCGAGGATAACGGGGCCGTCCTCACTCACGATAAAGTCGCTGCGCGAGATACCCAGGCAACCGAGGGCCTTGTGAGCAGCACAGGCAAGCTCCTGAGCGCGAGCGTAATTCTCGGGTGAAATCTGCGCCGGAATGCGATGGATGTCCGTAGGGTCGACATATTTCACGTCCAGATCGTAGAACTCGCAGTCCTCGGGTTTGCGAATCTCGACAATCGGCAGAGCGCGCACGTCGTCCTCGCCGTACACACCGACGGTGATCTCGGTACCCTCGATGCACTTCTCGACCAGCACTTTGTCGCCGTACGCAAACGCCTTGGCGATTGCCGCGGGCAGCTCGGAGGGCTCATGGACCAGGGAAATGCCATAGCTGGAACCGTTGACGGCCGGCTTCACAAAGCAGCGCTCGCCACAAACCTCGACGATATGATCGATATCGACTTCATCGCCCACCTCGAGCGCGAGGCCGGGGGCAATGGGAATGCCCGCCTTGGCGTACAGGAGCTTAGAGACCTCCTTGTCGGCACCGCAGGCGCTGGCAAGCACGCCCGAGGCCGTGTAGGGGATACCCAGGGTCTCCATGGCGCCCTGCATGGCGCCATCCTCGCCGCCGGCACCGTGCATGGCGATAAACGCCACGTCAAAGCCGCCGGTCGCCATGGTTACCATAAAATCATCGGCAGCCGTGTCGAGCAGCTCCACCGAAGTGTAGCCGGCCTCCTTCAAGGCAACCACGACGTTCTTTCCCGAATTGAGCGAGATCTCGCGCTCAGCGGAATGACCGCCCGCCAAGACCGCTACGTGCATGTTCTCTAGGCTTTTACCCGGCATGGGCAGACTCCTCCTCTATAATTTCTGCAGCTGATACCATATTGTAGCGATACCCCCTACGTTTCCCCAAAATCGAAAGGCTTCCATGAATCCCAGGACTAAATCTCAGGACATTCGCGACTTGAGCCAAAACGATATTCGCGAGCTCGTGGCCGAGCTTGGCCAGCCCGCCTTCCGCGCGAAGCAGCTCATCGAATGGGTCTTTGAGAAGAACGTTTGTTCGTTTGACGATATGACCAACCTTCCCAAGGCTTTCCGCGAGCAGCTTAAAGAGGCTTTCGCCTTTGACACGCCGACTGAACTCACCAAGCAGGTTTCCAAAGATGGCTCTCGCAAGTATCTGCTCGAGTACCACGACGGCGTTTCCGTCGAGACCGTCGGCATGCCCCGTCGTAACAAGCTTTCCGTCTGCGTTTCCACCCAGGCAGGCTGTGGCATGGGCTGTGCCTTTTGCGCTACCGGTCTCAACGGCCTCAAGCGCTCTCTGACCGCTCAAGAGATCGTCGACCAGGTACTTCATGTATCCAACGACTTTGGCGAGCGCGCCACGAGCGTTGTCTTCATGGGCCAGGGCGAGCCGTTTGCCAACTACGACGAGGTTCTCAAGGCGCTGCGAATCCTCAACGACCCCGATGGCATCGGTATCGGCGCTCGTCACCTCACCGTCTCTACCAGCGGCGTTATTCCCGGTATTCGCAAATTTGCCGACATCCCCGAGCAGTTCACGCTTGCCGTTTCCCTGCATTCCGCCATCCAGTCGACGCGCAATAAGCTCATGCCCGGTGTTAAGAAGTACACGCTGCTTCGCCTTCACGAAGCGCTTCAGCTCTACACCGAGAAGACCGGCCGCCGCCCGACCTATGAGTATGCCATGATCGAAGGCGTCAACGATACGAATCCCGAAATGCAGGCGCTCTGCGACTTCTGCGAGGGAACGCTGTGCCACGTTAACCTCATTCAGCTTAACGACATCGAGGGTAGCCCGCTCAAGCCGTCGCCGATTCATAAGGTTGAGGATCTTCAGCGTCGTCTTGAGTCCCGTGGCATCGAGACCACGATTCGTAACTCCCGTGGTAGCGATATTGACGCCGCTTGCGGACAGCTGAAGCAGCGCTTCAAAGTTCAGAAGAACGCATAGGGGAGTCGCATCCCAAAACGTTTCATGTGAAACATCGAACGACCCCGGTTACAGAATATGCAACCGGGGTCGTTTCATTTATTGACCTTAATTTTGAATCAGCTGCTACCTGTCCCATTTTTACGGCCAAAATAAGGGGTCCTTGTCTCATGAATCAGACAAGGACCCCTCAAAATATGCTGAGTAATTGTTAGGTACCTAATAGCCTACATTTTCCCATTGGTTGCTGACCCAACCTTGATTAATCTTGGGATTCTTCGTTACCTGAGCAGTACGCATGGCAACATCTTCTGTCATAACATCCATTTTCTTTTTGGAAGTATCGACGATATCTTGCGCGCTACGAAGCAAACGACCTCGAAGTTCATCGTCTGTAGCGATCCTATAGCCAGCAAAGGCACCAGCCGCGACAGTCGTCACCAATGCAATCGCTGTTAAAATCTTATTCCTCATCTTGGCCTCCTTGATCAAACTGAATCATTTCGCCAAGAATACGAGAGAGCTCTTCCTCGTCTTTAAACTCAATCTCAATCTTATTCTTTCCACGCGAGCTCTTCACACGCACGTTGGTATTAAAAACCTGACGAAGCACGCGGGCAGCCTTTTTAAAAGACTGAGGCGTTGCAGGCCTCGGCGTCTTAGGTGTCTCTCCGGCAGAAAACAACGGAGCAAGATTTTCTGTCGCTCTTACGGAAAGGCCCTCTGTAACAACTTTCTCTGCAAGTCGAATACGCGCGTCCTCATAGGGAACTGCAAGAATCGCACGTGCATGACCAGCAGTAAGTTTACCCTCAAAAATCATCTGCTGAACTACTTCGGGGAGATCGAGAAGACGCAGCGAGTTTGTAATTGCAGAGCGTGACTTGCTTACTGCCTTGGACAATGCCTCCTGGGTCATCCCGCTGGCATCAATGAGTTGGCGATAGCCCTTAGCCTCTTCGACGGGATTCAGATCAGAACGCTGAAGGTTTTCGATAAGAGCAAGAGCCAGCATCTCTTCATCATTTACCTCTTTAATGATGACTGGCAATTCTTCAAGGCCAGCAAGCTTTGACGCCTGGTAACGACGCTCACCAGCGATGATCTCATAGCCGTTTCCATGTTTGCGAACCAAAAGCGGCTGCAAAACGCCATGTTCTTGGATTGACTCGCTCAACTCGCGAAGTTCAGTTTCGTTAAAGTGAATTCGCGGCTGATTAGGGTTGGGAACGATATCCTCAATAGGTAGTTTTGTTTCAGATGCGGCATTTGAAGCCGATGCAGCCGAACCGCCGGTCTCATACTCGGCCTCTGAGACCAAAGCATTGAGTCCACGTCCCAATCCGCCACGTTTCTTTACACTAGGCACGCTTGATCACCTCTTTTGCAAGGTTCATATATGCTTTTGCACCCTTATTTTGAGGTGCATAGGTAATTACCGGTTCTCCAAAAGACGGAGCTTCGGAGATTTTAACCGTACGGGGGATTAGCGTCTTAAACGCCTTATCACCAAAGTACGATTGAACCTCCTCAACAACCTGATTCGATAGTGAAGTACGCGAGTCATACATGGTCATAAGCACACCATAGGTGTCTAAGCCCTTGTTCAGCCGTGATTTGACCATCTTCATTGACTCAAGCAGCTTCGTAACGCCCTCGAGTGCGTAATATTCGCACTGGATCGGAATCAAAACGCTGTCTGCTGCGGTCAAAGCGTTGATAGTAAGCAGGCCGAGCGAAGGAGGACAGTCAATGAAAATAAAGTCAAACTCGTCCTGAATCGGCTCAAGCAAATCTTTGAGGCGGGTTTCACGAGCAATTGCGCTTACGAGCTCAATTTCCGCGCCTGCAAGTTGAATTGTAGCCGGAATAACGAATACCTTTTTACAATTTGTATCAAGAACAAGCGATTCTGCCGGCACATCATTCAACAATGCATCATAGATGCAGTGATCAAGGTCTTCTTTTTCAATTCCGAATCCACTGGTGCTGTTTCCCTGCGGATCAAAATCGACAATCAGTGTCTTACGACCCTGCTCACCCAGTGCTGCTGCAAGGTTTACGGCCGTCGTTGACTTACCGACGCCGCCTTTTTGATTGATGATTGCAATGATACGCGTGTCTTTTGCGCTCTTAGAACGCTTAACGTCGCGAAATCCCACGGTCCCTCCTGGTGTGTATTAAAGCTGTCAAACGGAGGATGTTTCACGTGAAACATTCCGAATCGATATCAACCGCCATGTTTCACGTGAAACACTGCAAGTTGTTAGTATCCATTATGTTTCACGTGAAACATCTAGGCAAGCGGATTCTTCTTTGCCACGCCATTTGCACGAGGCAATGAGACAGATGCTGGATGACTCTTCTTAAGAACAATGAACTCCCTGTGACCCAAGCCTTCAGGCAAATCAATTGCGTCATTCAGAAGCAAAGTGAAGCCGCAAATCTTAGCTGCTGACATGCCGGAAGCAAGCTCCTCATCCGAAGGATTGCCCTTGGTTATAACAAATAGACCTCCATCCTTCAGATACGGAGCCGCATATTCAACAAGAATCGGTAGAGGGGCCAGTGCGCGGGCGGTTACAACAGAGAACTGCTTCTTATGGCTCCGAGCATATTCTTCAAGACGATCATGAACCGCATGGGCATGTTTCAATCCAAGAGCATGGACAAAGGAATTTACCGCATCAACCTTCTTGCCAACAGAGTCAATATAAGTAGCTTTACGATGCGTGGTTATGGTTAATGGAATACCAGGGAAGCCCGCACCTGTTCCCATATCGAGCAAAGCTCCCTCAGGAGCCTTGTTGATATAGGGGAGCAAAACAAGTGAGTCGAGGATATGAAGTACTGCAGCATCTTCTACGTTAAGAATACGGGTGAGATTGGTTGTCTTATTTGTTTCTAGAACCAAATCCAAATGCTGAATACATTTCCTCAGCTCAACATCAGTTACGCTCAAGGAATACTCTTTGCAATAGAAAGCTAGACGACTCAACATCTCGTCAGCTTGCTGATCAGTAAGTACTAACAACGAAAGCTCCTTTCTGACAAAAATCAGCGTATCGAGAACTTTTGACAAAAAAAGGGGACGTGGAAACCACGTCCCCTTAGCATAAACTCGAGTAGATTATCGAGCAACAATCACCACATGGCGATCAGGGTCAGAACCCTCAGAATGAGTATCGACGGCATCATTGCCACGAAGTGCAATGTGAACCAGTCGACGCTCGTAGGCATTCATGGGCGGAAGCGAAACACTCTTATGAGTGCGAATGGCACGCTCGGCAGCAGACTGAGCCATGGAGGCAACCTTGTCCTGACGGCGGCTCTTGTATCCCTCGACGTCCACTACAACCGGATACCTAAAGCCAAGTTTGCGGCTCACCAGCAAAGAGAACATAACCTGAAGGGCATCAAGGGTGCGACCATGACGGCCAATGAGAACAGCAAGGTCGGGAGCCGTTACATCCAAAATCAGCTCACCTTCGTCGCCCTCATACTCATCGATAGGAGAGTTGGCGGCATCGAAGTGCGAAAGGATGGAACGCAGGATGGAAATAGCAACATCGGCAATGGTGTCGAGCTCCTCATCGGTCAGCTCTTCACCAGCCTTGTAGCGCTGTGCAATCTCGGGATAATCGCCCGCGACCTGCGGGGCAACCTCCTCAAGCATATCCTCGATGATCTCTTCAGACATAACGTACTCCAAAAGTTAGGTACCTAAATAAGATTGATATCCCACTACTTCTTCTTGTGCGGGCGCGGCTTCTTCTCTCGACGAGTGACCTCAACCTGCAGCGGAGCGTTCTTAAGACGCTCCTCCTCATCGGCCTTCGCCTTGTCGATGACCTTCTGCGTCACAAAAATCTGCTGGATAACCTGCCAAGCAGACGAGACGTCGTAGTACAGCAGAACACCAACGGGAAGGCTCCAGCCCATCCAAAGCATCATGACCGTCATGACAACGGCCATCATACGCATGCTCTGAGCCTGCTGGCCGGTCTGGTTGCGCGACATATAGAGCTGCGGAATCAGGGTCAGAACGGCGAACAGGATCAGGCAAACCAGCGCAGGCAGCGCAACCATAAAGCCATCGGCAAAGGAAGCACTCGGCGTGGTGGTCAGGTCGGGCAGGATGTTGAAGAACGAGAACGTGCCGTCGTTAAAGTACTGCGGCAGGTTGCGCAGCAATGTAAACAGGGCGAACAGGATAGGCATCTGAATCAGCAGCGGCAGACAGCCAGCCATGGGGTTGAACTTGTTCTCGCTGTAGAACTTCTGCATCTCCTCGGCCTGACGCTGGGGATCGTCGGCATAGCGCTCCTGGATCTCGAGCATCTTGGGCTGCAGCACCTGCATGCGAGCCGTCGACTTGGTCGACTTGAGCATGAGCGGCGTCAGCAGCAGACGGATGATGACCACCAGGATGATGATGGACAGGCCCCAGTCGACCGCAAAGGTCTGGATGAGCTTGAGCAGCTCGAAAAGGATGTTAACGATCCAATCCCACATGTAAGTTTTCCTCCGATAGCGAGTGCCCGCTAGGGCACAGGGTCATAACCGCCGACGTGCAGGGGATTGCAACGAGCGATGCGCCTCACGGCAAGCCAGCAGCCTCTCAA
Organism: Collinsella sp.; assembly: GCA_019414645.1. Classification (GTDB taxonomy): domain Bacteria; phylum Actinomycetota; class Coriobacteriia; order Coriobacteriales; family Coriobacteriaceae; genus Collinsella. The sequence goes on along the minus strand of DXLP01000023.1, from coordinate 6,534 downwards.
AACACCGTGCTTCTCAATCGCCTGGATGGCGTATTGCGAGCACGTTGGGTAATAAATGCAGGCGTCAGGCAATAAGGGCGAAATAACCTGTTGATATATGCGAATAGGAGCGATGGCAACACGTCGCAAAACGTGATTGCTCATCGCTCCTCCCCGGCAACGCCGGCGCGCTTCATAAGCGAACGCAACGCCTTGTCCATCTCCTGCGGCGAGGAAACCCTCGTCTTGGGAGTTGCAAACAAGATGATGTCATAACCCGCAACGGGAAATCCGCAGCTGCGGGCGGCCTCGCGCATCACACGCTTAGATCGGTTGCGCACGACGGCACAACCGAGTCGCTTAGCACCAACGAAGGCGACCCTTCCGGAGTCGCCTTCGCCAACCGATTCACATATGGTCATTCGAATCAGAGGGTGATTGAAACGACGCCCCTGACTGAACACATGCTCGAAATCTTGCCGAGACTTAATAGTCTTCATGCGAGATGTGTGTATCGCTGCTAGACAGTGAGACGCTTGCGGCCCTTGGCGCGACGACGGGCGAGCACGGCACGACCACCCTTAGTGGCCATACGGGCACGGAAGCCATGGGTCTTGGCACGCTTACGCTTATTAGGCTGATACGTACGCTTCATCTTAAGTTCCTCCTGCTGCATTTCGAGTGTCCGCGGGGACGCGGACGCAGATATAGACACGTGAGCTTGAAGATTGTAGGGAAATCAATGTTCAAATGTCAAGAAATCAAAGGTAAAAGGTTGCGCAGTTCACACGGTTCCCCCATAAGCCAAGCTCGATTTAGCGGTGCATGGCAACTTTTCATGATATTTCATCGAGTTTTCAACAGGTCATGTTGGCAATGTTGAGAACTTTTCGTCCGTTTTCCAAAGTTTTCAACAGGTTTTGAAAGTTTGTCGAAAGATGAGAAACATTGCACGGTGAGCTACTATTTGTTCGAAACCTTTTGGAAGATTGCGAGCGGCATGTCTGACGACTTTTACACCATGGTCGATTCCGGAGACCCGGCACCCGACAACGAGCACATCACCGGCGTGCGCGAAGAGCGTGACGAAGGTGAACAGACGACAACGCAGGCGCCAAAAGCCATGTACGCCGCGCGCATCGCCGTCTATGACGACATGCTGTCGACACCGCGTGTGATCGTCATCGATCCGCAAGATGTCCGCACGTATTTGGAAGAGACGACCAACACCGTCTACCAGTGCATGAAAGAACAAGGTGGCCATATCTCGCTCATGGTCATCCGCGAGATTGTCGAAAACTTTATCCACGCACACTTTGCAGAGCCCATCATCTCGATTCTGGACGGCGGAGACACCATCCGCTTTGCTGACCAAGGACCCGGCATCGACGACAAGGAACGCGCTTTCGACTTTGGCGTTACCAGCGCAAACAGCAAGATGAAGCGCTATATCCGTGGAACCGGAGCAGGGTTTCCCATGGTGCAGGAGTATTTGGAAAACGCCGGCGGTGCCGTATCCATCGAGGACAACATGGGCAACGGCACCGTGGTTACGGTAAGCCTGAACCCTAAACGCGTGCAGGAAATCGAGCGTGCCGGCGGACGCGGTGCTGCCGTGCGGCCCGAGACGGAGCAGCCCACATATCCCCTGCCGGGAGCTTTTGCGCAGCAGCCCATGGCAACGCAGCAGATGCAGCCCCCCGTGGGGCAGATGCAGCAGCCCGGAATGCTTCCCACACAAGAGCCCCAGGCGGCATCTATGTCGATGACGCCAAACATGCCAGAGGCCATGCCGCTGGCAGATCAGGATGCAGCAGCAATGCAGCAGGCGACGGGGGCACCGGGTGGCCAGCAAATGGGCTATCAGCCGTACCAACGGGGATATCCATATCAGCAGATGCCGCCACTGGGGTATGGCCAGCAGTTCCCGCAGCAGTACCAGCAGGGATATCAGCAGCCGTACCAGCAGATGCCGCAGCAGCAGTACAACCCCTGGGCCCAACAGATGCCTCTGCAGCCTTACCAACAGTGGCCTCAAAGTTTTCAACAGCAAATGCCGCCGATGCAGAGTTCTCAACAACCAGCAGCTCAAATGATGTATCCTAATGCAGCAAATCAGTATGTGCAGCCACAACCGGACGTGTTCGTAAGCGATCGCGGCAACGCCGCGCTGGGCTATCTGGCGCAAAATCAAGCGTGCGGTGCAACCGATCTGGCGAGGGCGTTTGGAAACTCGGCCCCCACTTGGTCACGCACGCTCAATGACTTGGCGCAGGCCGGCTTGGTCATCAAGCATGGCCAGAAATACCATCTGACCGAACTCGGCGCCGCTCGCGTGCGAGCTCAGAGCTAAAGAACGGGAGAGACAGTGGACGAGGAAGCAAGCATCATCCTGGGGGATGCCATCGCCTTTTGCCAGCGCGACGGCCAAGATGCACGCCTCATCAACATGCTGGGGCAATCGCGGGCCATAAGCCTGACCGAAGATACGCTCACGATCGAGGCCCCCTCGCGCTTTGCCATCGCGCAGCTCAAAAAGCATCAGCCGACTATTGAGGCCTATCTGGAAGAAATCGCCTTTGCACCGATCGCGCTCGACATCGTGGCACCGCAAGGCGCCGCAACGGAATCCGCTGCCGCGACGGCGCCCGCCACGGCTCCCGCCGCTTCCCCGGCGGCACCGACCTCCGCAGGCGACGTGCCGACAATCGAGCACCAGCACAGCGATGTTTCCCGTGAAACCATGGCACCGTTGCCGACCGCGGCGGCGACGTCAACGAACGCACCCGTCACGCACATGCCTATCGCTCACGACGCAGCGGCGGGCGCGGATTCGGGCATTGCAATCAAGAACACGCTCTCGGCCGATGATTTTCGTCGCATGATGAACCAGATGAAGGGCGGAGCGCCGACTAAATCCACGCAAGCTGCGACCCCCGCTTCACCCATACCGGCGCCGACCGTGCCGGCCGAGCAGAATACGGATGGAGCCCCGCTCGCCGCGAACTCAAAATTTACCTTTGAGAACTTTGTCTACGGCCCCGAAAACAGCCATGCCTATCGCTCGGCACTCAAGTTTGCCGCCCTCGCGGACGAGCGCGGCACATGCACATCACTGTTCATCTACGGCAAATCGGGCCTGGGCAAGACGCACCTGCTGCTTGCCATCAAAAACGAGCTCGCCGAGAAGTCGCCCGAGATCAAGGTCAAGTATGCCAACTCCCAGGCATATCTGGACGACCTGATGACCGAGTTCGACCGCCAAAAGAAGAGCAACGCCCCCATCATGCAGGCGTACCACGGCGTGGACGTGCTCATCATCGATGACATCCAAAACATCATCGGCAAGCGCGCGAGCGTGGACTACTTTTTCCAGCTCATGGACGAGTTCATCCGCAACAACAAGAAGGTCGTCATCGCGGCAGACCGTGCCCCCAAGGACCTGAGCATGGACGAGCGTCTGACCAGCCGCTTCAACGCCGGCATGCTCTGCCTGGTCGCAGAGCCCAGCTACGAGATGAAATACAAGATCTTGCAGCGCTATTACGAGAACACCATCGTCGCCGCTCCCGAGGCAGGCGACGACTCGCTGCTGGCGGCCTATGGGGGCGACGGCGGACACCTGACCGACGAGCACTTTAAACACATGGCCGAGGTCTCGGGCACCAACATCCGCGAACTCGAGAGCTTTTGCGAGCGCTGCGCCGGCGAGGCGGGCGACCGCGAGCGCGAGGGCGGGGAGCTCACCTTTGACGATATCGACGCCATCGCCAGCCAGTACTTCGACACATCGGCCAAAAAGATCAACGTCCAGACGGTTCAGTCCGTCATCGAAGAGCAGTACGGCGTGACGCACGAGGAGCTCATCGGCCCGCGTCGCAACGCCAATATCGCCAAAGCACGCCATATCGCTATCTACCTGGCCATCGAGATGTGCGAGATGACGACCACGGCGGTGGGCGCCGAATTTGGCAACCGCAACCACTCGACCGTCAGCACGAGCTACAAAAAGGTCCAGAAGATGATCCAGGAAGACCGTACCGTCACCGAAGACCTCAAATCGCTGCGCGATAAAATTACACTGCGCTCGTAGGGAAATAGAGACACCTGTTGAAAACTTGTCGAAACCACGGGCATAAGGTGTCTAAAACCCAACCCGCGGTGATGAAAAGTTTTGCGCAGGTTTTGAACGTGGAAAACCACCCCTGTTGCACACAGGTTGCTGTCGATTCTCTTTCTGGGTCTGACCTGCGTCTTTGGGAGTAATCAACAGTTTCGTCAGTGCTATTACTATTATTAAGATATTTATATCTATAGAAAGGTATTAAAAGATGAAGTTCACCGTCAGCCAGAGCTCGCTTACACAAGCCATCGGCGTCGTTATGAAGGGCGTCGCTTCGGCATCTACCCTTCCCATCCTGTCGGGCGTGCTCGTCAAGGCGCAAGACGGCATCTTGGAATTCCAGACCTCTAACTACACCATCTCGATCCGTCATCGCATCGCGGCACATGTCGAAGAAGAGGGCGAGATGGTTATCCCTTGTAAGATGCTCTCCAATATCACCAAGACCCTCCCCGATGCCCCGGTCACCTTTGAGCTGTCCGAGCGCCAGGTGCTGATTGGTTGTGAGAAGAGCTCTTTCCGCCTGAACACGCTCGATGCCAATGACTTCCCCGAGTTTCCGGCCTATGCCATCGAGAGCGCCGTGGAACTGCCGACCGATATCTTGTCCGAAATGGTCGGCCGCGTGTGGCGCGTCACCTCGACCGACAAGGCTCGCCCCATCCTGGGCGGCGTGCACATGAAGGTCGAGAACAACACCGTACGCCTGGTGGCGACCGATTCCTTCCGCTTGGCCGTGTGCGATACGCAGGTCGAGACCTCAACCCTCGAGGGCTCCTTTGAACTCAACGTTCCGGCCGACGCCTTTAACGACGCGCTGAACATCATGGCCAGCCAGGCGACCATCATGATCGGGGCTACCGACACCCAGGTCGTCTTTGAGGCCGGCAACACCACCTACGTGTCGCGCCGCATCGAGGGCGTGTACCCCAACTACAAGCAGCTCATCCCCGATTCGTGCGTGACGAGCGTCAAGATCGACGTCGCCGCCTTTAACGCCGCCCTCAAGCGCGTGGCCGTTATCGCGAGCGCCAACCCCGCCGTCAAGTTCGAGATCGATGTCGAGAACGGGCAGATGGGCCTGTCCTCCATTTCCAATGACCAGGACCTTGCGCAGGAGACGATCGATGTCGAGGCCGAGGGCGAGTCGGGCACCATCGCCTTCAACTACCACTACATCTTCGGGTGCCTCAATGCCCTGTCCAAGGAGAAGGAGATCACGCTGGAGCTCAAGAGCTACTCGCAGGCGGGCATCTTCAAGTCCTACGACAAGATCAACTACCTGTACCTGGTCATGCCGGTCCGCATCTAGCAACTGCCCTATGACCATGTTCGCCCGCGATCTTTCCGTCGCGCACTACCGCAGCTTCGATAGCTATCGCCTTGCCCTGGACGAGGGCGTGACGATACTTGCGGGACCCAACGCGGCGGGAAAGACCAATCTCATAGAGGCGCTGCAGCTGCTGACGAGCGGCGCCTCGTTTAGGCATCCGACCGCCGCCGAGCTCGTCCATGACGGCGCGGACTCGTGCAAGGTTGAGCTGAGGCTCGAGGGCGACGGCCGCGTGCTTGATATGGGATTGAGCGCGGAGGACGGTAAGCGCTCGTTTAGCCGCAACGGCAAGAGATGCTCTGCCGCCGGTGTGCGCGGGGTCCTGCCGAGCGTGCTGTTTTGCCCCGACCATCTGGACATGGTTAAGCGAGGCGCCAGTGTGCGCCGTGCCGCCCTCGATGACTTTGGCATGCAACTGAGCGCACGCTATGCCGATCTTGCGAGCACCTATGGGCGCTGCGTGACCCAGCGTAACGCCTTGCTCAAGGAGGCCTGGTGCTGCCGCGAGATGCTCGGCGCGTGGAACGATTCGATTGCCCGCGCGGGCTCGGCCCTGCTCGTGCACCGGTTGGCCCTGCTCGACCGGCTGGCGGGCCATGTGCACACTGCCTACGGGCAAGTGGCGTCCGGCGAGGCCGCCAACGTGACCTATACGTCCACGCTGGGGGATTTGCCCCAGGTCGAGGATCGCGAAGAGCTGAAGGACTGGGCGTACGAGCGCATGCTGGCTGCCCTTGATGAGCACGCCGACGAGGAAATTCGCCGCGGCGTGACGTTGGTGGGACCGCATCGCGATGAGATTGAGTTTGCCGTGGCGGGTCGATCCGCCCGTTCATTTGCCAGCCAAGGTCAGCAGCGGACGTTGGTTTTGGCCTGGAAGGTGGCGGAGGTGGCCGTGGCTCGCGATGTCCTGGGCACCGCCCCACTGCTGCTTTTGGACGACGTGATGAGCGAGCTCGACGGCGAGCGTCGCGGCGCTTTTCTGCGGCTGATCGGCGATGATATCCAGACGGTCATAACCACGACCAACCTGGGGTATTTTACCGATGACCTGCTTGATCGAGCCAAGGTGGTGAGCATGGGTGAGACGTGCTAATTA
>DXLP01000022.1 GCA_019414645.1 Collinsella sp. | reverse complement strand
TCACTTTACTTAACTAAAGTGCCACCAAGGGGGAATACCATGAATACCGATATGTCTCGTCGTCAGTTTGTTGGTCTAGCCGGTTCGCTCGCCACGGTGCTTGGCCTTGGTCTTGTCGGCTGCGGCGGTGGCGCCGGCAAGGGCTCCGCTGCTGGCTCTGCCGCGGCCAAGGACGTGAAGGGCGCTGCGGAGTCCAAGAAGCTCGTGGTGGGCTTTGATAAGTCCTATCCTCCGTACGGCTTTGTGGGCGACGACGGCGAGTACACCGGCTTTGATCTCGATCTGGCCAAGGCTGTTGCCGACAAGCAGGGCTGGGAGGTCAAATACGAGGCCATCGACTGGGATGCCAAGGATACGCTGCTCAACTCTGGTGCCATCAACTGCATCTGGAACGGCTTTACCATGGAGGGTCGCGAGGACGACTACACGTTCTCCGAGCCGTACATGCTCAACGAGCAGGTGCTGGTGGTAAAGAAGGATGCAGACATCAAGAGCTGGGACGATCTTGCCGGCAAGACCGTGATTACCCAGACCGATTCCGCTGCGCAGGATGTGCTCGAGGGTGACCAGAAGGATCTGGCGGCGACGTTTGCCACGCTTGACACGATCGGCGAGTACAACACGGCCTTTATGCAGCTCGAGAGCGGCGCGGTCGATGCCGTGGCTTGCGACCTTTCGATTGCCCAGTATCAGCTTGCCGCCAAGCCCGATGCTTATACGCAGCTTGATGAGCCGCTGTCCAGCGAGCACTACGCCGTCGGCTTTAAGAAGGGCGACACCAAGTCGGCCGACGCCGTGACCGAGTCGCTCAAGGCACTCTACGATGACGGTACGGTTAAGGATCTCTGCGACAAGTATTCAAGCTATGGTCTATCTTTCGATAATTGGGTGCTCAAGTAATGTCTATTCAGGTCATGATGCAGATGCTTAGCCAGGGTTTCTTGGTCAGTTTGCAGTTGTTTGTGCTGACGCTGTTGGGGTCGATTCCGCTGGGAATTCCCGTGGCGTTTATGCGCATGAGCAAAATCGCGCCGCTTCGCTGGATTGCGCGCATCTACATTTCGGTCATGCGCGGTACGCCGCTCATGCTGCAGATGTTTGCCATCTACTTTGCCCCGTACTACGTGTTTGGCATTTCGCTCACGCCCGATTCCAAGTGGACGGCGTGCGTCGTGGCGTTCATCATCAACTACGCCGGTTACTTTGCCGAGATCTATCGCTCGGGCTTGCAGTCCATTCCGCGCGGTCAATACGAGGCTGCCGAGGTGCTGGGCTATTCGCGCGTGCAGACGTTTCTGTATATCGTGATGCCGCAGGTCGCCAAGCGTATTCTGCCGGCGATGGGCAACGAGATTATCACGCTGGTCAAGGACACGTCGCTGGCGTTTGCCATTGGCGTGGGTGAGATGTTCTCGACGGCCAAGGCGCTGGTCGCCTCGCAGGTGAGCATGGTGCCGTTTGCGATCGCGGCGCTGATCTACTGGGTCTTTAACTTTGTGGTCGAGATGCTGCTGGGCGCCGCCGAAAAGAAGCTGGACTATTATCATGACTAACTCAGTGATGAAAATCGAAAACGCGCGCAAGGCGTTTGGCGGCAATGAGGTGCTCAAGGATATCTCGCTTGAGGTGAAGCGTGGCGAGGTCGTGGCGATTATCGGGCCTTCGGGCGGCGGCAAGTCCACGCTGCTGCGGTGTGCCACGCTGCTCGAGACACTCGACGGAGGCTCGCTCTCGTTTGGCGACCTTACCGTTGCGACGGATGCGGGTTCGGGCGCGGTCTATGCGAAGGGCGATGTGCCCAAGCAGGCGCGCTCGCGATTCGGTCTGGTGTTCCAAAATTACAACCTGTTCCCGCACTATACCGTGATGAAAAACATCATCGACGCGCCGATCCGCGTGCTTAAGCGCCCGCGCGAGCAGGCGGAAGCCCGCGCTCACGAGCTGATTGCGCAAATGGGGCTGACGGGCAACGAGAACAAGGTGCCGTGTGAGCTTTCGGGTGGCCAGCAACAGCGTGTGAGTATCGCCCGCGCCTTGGCGCTCGATCCGGAGATCCTGTTCTTTGACGAGCCGACCTCGGCACTCGATCCCGAGCTGACGGCCGAGGTGCTGCGTGTCATTAAAGACCTTGCCGCGCAGAATATGACGATGGTGATTGTGACCCACGCAATGCAGTTTGCGCGCGATGTTGCCGACCGCGTGGTCTTTATGGATGGCGGCCGCATTGTCGAGGAGGGGCCTGCCGAGCAGGTCATCGACCATCCGCGCGAGCAGCGCACGCGTGAGTTCTTGAGCCGTATCGAGGGGTAGGCTCAGGTATTTACTCAACTATTAATTGAGGCGAAGCCGCCGCAGGTCTTACGGTCTGTGGCGGCTTTTTGTTTGCATCGACGGAGTTCAATAATCGCCTCACAAGTTTGTCTCTTCCTCTCGCCGCCTGTATTCATACGTGTGCCGAAAGGTATGCATGGACAGCCGCCCGTGAGGGTAGGGTGGTGGCATAGGACATTTGGAGGGTGAGTCGGCTCGGCTGCCGACCATGCTGCTCCCGGGACGGCACCGACCGCGAACTCTCCCCGTTGGCGTCGCGCATTGCGCGCGGCCCTGCAAGGAGGTCATCATGGGTGCTCCCAAGACCGGTAACGTAAGGAACGTGGTGCTCGTAGGCCAAGGCGGGGTGGGCAAGACTTCACTCGCCGAGGCCATGCTCCACCTTTCCGGCAAGACCGCCCGCCTGGGCGGCCACGACGGCACCAAGCCCACGCTCGACTATGACCCCGAAGAGGTCAAGCGTGCATTTTCCATCTCGACGACCATTGCGCCGATCGACTGGAAGGGCGCGCGCATCAACGTGCTCGATGCCCCGTGCTACCCCGATTTTATCGGCGACGCCTTTGCCGCGATGAGCGTCTGCGAGACGGCTCTGTTTGTGGTCGACGCCGAGGCCGGCCCGCAGCCGACGACGGTTAAGCTTTGGTACGCCGCCGAGGACCTACGCCTGGCGCGTGCGGTGTTCGTAAACCGCCTGTCGCGCTCCGAGGCCAGCTTTGCGACCACAATGGACCTGCTGCAGGAGCGCTTTGGTACGCGCCTGGGCGCCGTGACTCTTCCCTGGGGCGAGGGCGAGGACTTTGACGGCATCATCGACCTGGTGCGCATGAAGGCGCGCCACTGCAACGGCGCCGAGGCCGTTGAGTCGGAGATTCCCGAGGAGTATCGTGCCCAGGCCGAGGAGGCCCATGACCATCTGTGCGAGCTGGTGGCCGAGGCTGACGACGAACTGATGATGAAGTACTTGGAAGGCGAGGAGACACTGACGCAGGAGGAGCTTGAAGGCCTGCTGTCGAAGGCGATCGCCGAGCGCATCTTTGTGCCGGTCTTTGCGGGCGATTGCATTAAAGAGCAGGGCGTCAACTCGCTGATGGACGATATCGCCACGTACTTCCCGGCGCCGACGGACTACGGCGAGATGCCGCTCATCGACGGCGATTCGCTTAAGATCTCGAGTGACGATGACCGCCCGGTGGCATTTGTGTTTAAGACCTTGGCCGATCCGCAACAGGGTCGCATCAGCTTTATCAAGGTGCTGACGGGTACGCTTGAGCCGGGCCTTGAGCTGGTCAATGCGCGCACGCGCAAGGGTGAGCGTCTGGCCCACCTGTATGTGATGTGCGGCCGTGACATGACCGAGGTCGGCCACGCTTATGCCGGCGATATCATCGTGGCGCCCAAGCTGGCGGCCGAGACGGGCGATACACTCTCGATTACCGGCAAGGTCGAGGCTGCGGCGTTTAAGTTCCCCAACTCGCAGTACCGCATCGCCATCGAGGCCGAGAACCGCGGTGACGAGGAGAAGCTATACACGTTTATCGAGAAGGCGTGCAAGGCCGATCCGACCATGAGCATCGATCGTGACGAGGAGACCGGCCAGACTATCATCTCCGCCGTGGGTGAGGCGCAGGTTTCGGTCCTGCTCAATCGCCTTGAGGATCGCACCAAGGTCGTGGCCAAGAGCGTGCCGATCCGTATTCCGTATCGCGAGACCATTCGCCGCACGGCAAGTGCCCAGGGTCGCCACAAGAAGCAGACTGGCGGTGCCGGTCAGTATGGCGACTGCTGGCTGCGCGTTGAGCCACTCATTGGGCCCGACGGCACGAGCGATGGCTATGAGTTTGTAGACGAGGTCGTGGGCGGTCGCATTCCGCGTTCGCTCATTCCCGCCGTGGACAAGGGCGTTCAGGAGACCATGAAGGACGGCATTATTGCCGGCTACCCGCTTACTGGCATCCGCGTGGCTGTGTACGACGGCTCGTATCACAGCGTCGACTCCAACGAGATGGCGTTCCGCGCGGCGGCTCGCATCGGCCTGCGCAAGGCATGCGCCGATGCCGACCCGGTGGTGCTGGAGCCCATCGAGGAAATCACGGTGACTATCCCCGAGAGCTACGCCGGCGCCGTGATGGGCGACATCTCGGCCTCGCGTGGTCGCGTGACGGGCATGGAGACCGATGAGCGCGGCGATACCGTGGTCATTGCCCAGGCGCCGCTGGCCGAGCTGACGGACTATTCGACGCGTCTGCGTTCTATCACGCGCGGCACGGGCGACTTTACCATGAAGCCGGCGGGCTATGAGCAGGTACCCTATGACGTTCAGGCCAAACTGGTCGAGCGCTATGAGGAGGGCCGCGCCAAGTAGCGCGTGTCGTTGCCTGTAACATACATGCCGATGAAAGGGCCGCTCTGGGCAATCCAGGGCGGCCCTTTTTGATCCCCGGGGGACGGAGGAAAACGAATCATTTTAGGTTTTGGGGCAGCTTTTGTCGGCCCTAGTCTCCCGAGGCCTGATTGCGACCGGTGGCGTAGTCGATCTGCACATGCGGCTGCAGGTTGTAGCAATATACGTGGAAACAGAGGGTCTTGCCGTGGTCCTCGACCGATTGCGCCTCAAGGCGTACGCCACGGCAGACAAGGTCCTCTTCGTTATACATGGGCGTGACGCGATAGAGCACATGGTTACCCGTATCGCGAATATAGTTGAGAATCTGCTCTTCAAACGGTAGCATGCCCGTCTCGTTGAGATAGCGCGTGCCGGTGAGGAGATTCTTGCGGTTGGCGTTTTCGCCGCAGAGCGACCAGGCGATAAGGTGGCAGCGGTTGTAGAGACTCTGGCCCGGAATAAAGTCGTAGCGCTGTTGGTGCCATCCGGCGGGGTGGATACGCGAGATATCGCCGCGCTTGCCCTGACCGAGCGATTCGGGGCCCACGCAGGCGAGCGCTTTGCGAGTGCGGCCCAAGCTGTCGAGCTTGGAGAACTTCTTAAAGCAGCCCTCTTCGGTGGCGCGCTCGTATTCATCGAGCGTGAATGACGGCGTGCCGAGCGCGTGCGTGCTGTCGGCGCGAAGGGCAACATAGGGATTGCCGGCGTAGTCGGGAATGCTGCTGAGATAAACACCGCGGGCGCGGTCGAGATCGGGGTTTTCGACCTCATCGATGGGGGTAGCGGTACTGTCGGCGGAGCCGTCGTCACCGGTGTCGGTTGCGGCGGAATCGGAGCCATCGCCAGAGTCTCGGCTATTTTGAGAGTCCGAGGAGCTCGCTGTTCCCGATTCGAGCTGGGCAACCAGGTCCGCCTCGTCATCGGTGCGGCTGGGACTCTCGTTTTGTTTTTCGGCCAGAGCTGTCGCCTGCTCATCGCTTTGCGGCGACAACAACTTGGGCGCTCCGTCGAGCGACCCTGTGAACAGTGCAAACCCCAGCACCACGGCGGTGCCGATGGAAAGCACTTGCTTGTAGGCGGACTTGCGCGACATTGAGGCTCCTGGATGGACGGTTGGGAGTCTACCAGTCTAGCAGGAGCCGGCAGAGGCCGTCCCGCCGAACAAATACTCAAGATTTGGAATAGGCGCTACTGATTCATTTGCCTCATATGGAGCTGCGGCGGTTGTGTATATGGGGCTGTCTGGCGTTTCCCCAGATAAAACCTGCCAAAATAAATCTGTCCCTTTTTGGCAGGTTACTGGTTCATGTTGCCGTGAATGTAGGGGGTGACCTCGGGGGAGATATGGTCGCAGCCCAGCTCGCGCAGCGCGGACTCGATGGCGGCGGGCAGCGGGGTTTTGCCCTCGGCATCGACGGCGTTGCCACCGAGGGCAGCAATCTTGGCGACATCTGCGGGTGCGGCCTCGATATGCATGCAGCCGCCGATTAAGCGCGCGCGTACCTGTGCCAGATCAAGATCGTGCAGGTAATCCTCGCAGGCGCGGATTAAATCGACCTTCTCGCGCGTAAGCTCCTCGCCCGTGGGGACGCGGGTGGCAAGACATGCTCCCGCCGGCAGGTTCCAAACGGGATAGCCCCATGCGCGCAGCAGCTCGCGCTCTTCGTCCTTGGTAAAGCCGACCTCCATAAGGGGTGAGCGTACGCCGAGCTCTTCTGCCGCACGCATGCCGGGGCGGTAGTCACCGCGATCGCTTGCATTGCTGCCATCGATGACGGTGGGAAAGCCGAGCGACTTGGCGTGGTTGACGATGGCGGTAAAGCCGGCGTGCTTGCAGTGGTAGCAGCGATTAGCATCGTTGCAGCCTACTTGGGGGAGCTGCAGCTGATCCACCGAAAGATTGAGCACGGGGAGCTTAAAATGCGGCCCCTCATTGGCCTGCCCATCAACGGACTGCTCAAACGAAGCCTGCTCGGGCGTGCCGATGAGCGGCGTGGTGAGATGGACGAGGAGGGTATTGGTAGGCATGACGCGGGCGCATACGGCGGCCAAAAAGCTGCTGTCAACGCCGCCGGAAAACCCGATAGCCACGCGCCCGTATGCCAAAAGCAGCTGCTCGAGCGTCGTGAGTTTGTCCTGAAGCTCCTCTGCAGGTGCAGTAGTGTCTGAAAGCATGAAACGATCCTTACCATTGAGTACTCGGTCGAAAACTATAATCCTACCGGGCTGCCTGTCATAAGACTTCCGCTTATGTAACGAAAGTGCAATATGCTATATACGTTATATACAAGTTTGTAAAGTGCGCTAGAGTGGCAGTAATGCAATCCGGTGAGGGGATCGATATGATCAAGGCTGTTATTTTTGACATGGACGGAACGCTGGTCGATACCGAGCGTTTGGGCATCAAGGCATGGAAGGCGGGCGCTGCCGAGCTGGGGGTCGCGATTGATGAAGCGCTGATCCATCAGTTTATCGGTCGCACGCTGCCCGATGTCATGGACATCCTTGATGAACATTACGGTAGTCGCGAAACCGCCGAGGCGATCTATGTCCGCCACAAGGAGATTCGCGACGAGATAGTCAAGACCGAACTGGAGCTTAAGGCCGGCGCCGCCGAGTGTCTAGACGAGCTGCTGGCTGCGGGCTATCACGTGGGCCTTGCGACGTCGTCGCGCCACGTTACGGCGGAGCGCAACCTTAAGATGGTCGGCCTCTTTGACAAGTTTGAAACGGTGACCTGTGGCGAGGACGTCGTGCACGGCAAGCCCAACCCTGAGATGTACCTGCTTGCCTGCGAGCGCGCGGGCTTCGCTCCCGAGGAATGTGCCGTGGTCGAGGATTCGCGCAACGGCTGCGTCTCGGGCATCACGGCCGGCTGCCATGTCTTTGCCGTTCCCGATATCGTGCCGCTGCCGCAGGACGTGGTGGATGGCTGCGAGGCCGTGCTCGATACGTTGTTCGATCTGACGGCGGCGGTCAAGGCCGTGCGCTAGACAATTGCGGAGCTGAAACGAGCAATTGGCCGTCTTTGCGCTCAAGCAAAAGAGGTCCGGCAATGGTCGGGCCTCTTTTGCTTGAGCGGCGTTTTGGCATACTGGCCGACGTGCTATAGATACGCGCCGAGGTTGATGGCGGTGGCTTCGGCTTGGCTGCTCGCCTGGGTACTGGCGCGCTCCAAGAGGAACGGCCGCACGAGTTCCTGACGGTTGATGTCCTCGGCGGCTGTGACCGCAGTAACGGTTCTCGCTGCGGAACCAATGCGGATGTGCTTGGTTTTTGCCGGCGCCTTGTTCTCGATTTGCTCCATGAGCAGCTGGACACCCTTGCGGCCAATCTCGTAGCCCGGGGGTGCCACCGTGGTGAGGGGGACCGACCCGCTCCATGCAAGCGGGTTGCCGTCGCAGCCGGCCACACGAAGCTGCTCGGGGACGGAGATGCCTTTGTCGGTCAACGCCGAGATAACGCCCGAGGCCAATACATCGGTAAGGCCGATGACAAAATCGGGACGCTCGCCGGTAGAGCGCTCGGCAATCTGAGCGCCGATGCTGTAACCATCGGCAGCGGTATTCCATTCTCCGGCGTCAATGACCTCAATTTTGATATCGGGATGCAGGGCGAGGGCCTTGTGAATGCCAAGCACGCGCAGGGTGAGCTGCATAAATGCCGCTCTGCCCACAACGGTGATATGGTGTGCGCCGCGGGCGATGGCAAGCTCGGCGATAATGCGTCCCTGTGCCTCGTTGTCGGCGGCCACGTAGTAACCTGGCTCGGAACAGTGGATGTCCAGATGGACGATCGGCACGGGCATCTTGGTCATGGCGGGGTGCCAGTCGGGGGACGCCATGGGCTGGACCATGACGCCGGACATCTGCGTGCCCATAAAATAGCGCAGGTAGTGGTCCTCGAGGATGTCGTCGTTATCGGCGTTGGCGATGAGCAGGTCATAGCCGTGCTTGCGGGCCTCGTTATGGGCGCCGCTGGCAATTTGGAGCGAGAAGCCATGGTCGAGACGGGGGAGGACCAGGCCAAAGGACTTGGTGGCGCCGCCCGCGAGCTGACGAGCGCTTTGGTTGGGCAGGTAGCCAAGGCGATTGATGGTCTCGTTGATGAGCTTGAGGGTCTCGGGGCGCAGCTTTTCGGGGTGGTTGAGCGCGTTGGATACCGTGCCCAGCGAGACTCCTGCCTCGCGCGCGACGTCGCTGATTTTTACCTTTGCCATAGCGGCCCCTTTGATGCGTTTCAAGTACGAGTCAGATTGTAGCATCGCCCGTTCCCAGGGTGTCAAAACCCACCAATTAGGGGCAGGTTTATTTTGGCAGGTTTTATCTGGGCAAACACCGGAGTCCAGACCACACAAAGGTGCCTGTCCCCCTTTGTGGTGGTTTTGGCGCGGCTGGGCTGCGCGTTAAACAGTGGAGTGTCTACAATAGAAGCCGTTTTGATCGTAGATTGAAAGGCTTTGGTATGACTCGCGCTGTTTCTCGTCGTGATTTCCTGGGTTTGATCGCCGGTGCTGCAATGGTTGCGGCGAGCGGTTGCGCTGGCAGTGGCGCTGACAAGGGCTCTGCCGCCGGTTCTGCCGCGGTTGCGGGCGACGATATCAAGGGCGCCAAGCTCACCTTTGTGGGCGACGATGCCTTTGCGCCCTATCGCTATCTGGAGACGCAGTCGGACGGCAAGCAGAAGGTTGTCGGCCTGGATATCGCCATTGCCGACGAGATGGTCTCGCGCCTGGGCTTTTCTTACGACTTTGAGCCGCAGGACTTTGCCGCCACGCTTGCATCGGTGCAGAGCGATGACAAGGCCTTTACCATGGCGATGAGCTCCAATGAAGAGCGCGAGCAGACCTATGACTTCACGCGCGGCTACTATCAGCCGCTTGTGGGCGTTCTCACGCTCGGCGGCGATCCCGTCAAGCGCGTTGAGGACCTCGCCGGCAAGTCTATCGCCTGCACCACCGGTACCGTGCAGAACAAGTTCATCGCCAAGGTCATGCCCGATGCTGATATTCACACGTACGACGGTGGCGACCAGTGCCTGCAAGAGGTGCTCGCCGGGCGCATCGATGCCTACCTGTGTGACGGCGCCGAGGGCCAGTCCATGCGCGATGCGAATGAGGGCCTGGTGCTGGGCCTGCTCGATCGCTCCGAGACGAGCGATCACGTGGGCGTGTACCGCCTGATGGCCAAGAAGGGTGCCGGATTTGTCGCGGCGCTTGACGAATGCATCGGCGAGATGCTCGAGGACGGCACCATCGATGACTGCATCAAGCAGTATGTGGGCGCCGACTTCATGTGGAACGGCGACTATTCCGCTTCCGGTACGTCGACGGTTGCCGGAAAATAGCGAGCCGGTGAGGCGCGCGCCAAGGGCATGCTGATGAAGTTTGAACTGCTAGAACCATATATACCGATGTTTATGAGCGGCCTGGTCGTGACCTGTCAGGTGACGGCCGCCGCGCTGGCCCTAGCACTCGTCCTGGGCTTTCTCATTGCCGTGCTCAAGGTTTTGCCCTGTCGCCCATTGCGTGCGGTGCTCAACTTCTACACCTCTATCTTTCGCGGCGTGCCGCTCATCGTGTTGCTTTTTTTGGCGTACTTTGCGACGCCGCAGCTCACGGGCTTCAAAATTTCGATGTTTGCCGCCGGTGCCATTACGCTGGGGCTCAACGGCTCAGCGACGGTGTCCGAGACGGTGCGCGGTGGTATCGAGGGCGTTGACCGGGGGCAGTACGATGCCGCTCGGGCCATCGGGCTTCGCTATGTTCCCATGATGCGCAAGATCATCGTTCCGCAGGCGATGCGCTCGATTGCCCCTGCTCTGGTCAACGAAGTGATCACGGTCCTCAAGAGCTCCTCGCTGGTGGCAACCATCGGCCTGATGGATATGATGCGCGCCGCCCAGAGCGTGCAGGCGCTCACCTATCGAGCCTTTGAACCGTTTTTAGTGGTGGCCGTGGTCTACTACGTCATTGTTATGGCACTCACGGCCCTGGGCAATCGGCTCGAACGCCGCCTGCGTCCCTAGGGGAGTGCCAACCACAGCAAAGGTGCCTGTTACCGTTGTGGTGGTAGGGTGTGTGCATCGAGTGGTATCCAGTTTAAGATACCACTTCTGGTATATCAGCTTGCGTTTGTGTGAGTACAATACTCGGACGTTATACGTCTCAGCGCCCGTCGTGCGTGGGCGTTTTGCAGTCACGCGAGCGAAGGGATTTATCCTATGTGCGGAATTGTCGGCTACACCGGCTCTGATATTGCAAAGAACATTCTGGTCACGGGCCTTAAGCGTATGGAATATCGCGGTTATGACTCCTCGGGCGTCGCGCTCGAGGTGGGCGAGGGCGCCGCGGCTCACCTCGACGTCATCCGCCGCGTGGGTAAGGTTGCGGGCCTGGAGAGCGAGCTTTCCAATATCGACAGCGACGCTACCTGCGGTATCGGCCATACCCGCTGGGCCACTCACGGCAAGCCTTCCGTTGTCAACGCCCATCCCCACACCAGCTGCGATGGTCGCATCGCCATCGTCCACAACGGCATCATCGAGAACTTCGCCGAGCTGCGCGAAGAGCTGGAGGGCCGCGGCCATCACTTTAAGAGCGAGACCGATACCGAAGTTTTCGCGCACTTGATCGAAGAGGCCTATGCCGAGACGCGCGACCTGATGGCTTCCGTGCGCGAGGCCTGCACCCACGTGGTGGGCGCCTATGGCCTGGCCGCCGTGTGCGCCGACGAACCTGGCGTGATCGCCGTTGCCCGCAAGGACTCCCCGATTGTGGTCGGCGTGGGCGAGACCGGCTCCTACGTTGCCTCCGATGTGATCGCGCTTATCGATGCCACCCGCGATGTCGTGGTGCTCGAAGATGGTCAGTTTGCCAAGCTCACGCCCGCAGGCGTCGAGTATACCGACGAGGCCGGCAATGTGATTGAGCCCAAGATCACCCATATCGACTGGGACCTGGACATGGCCGAAAAGGGCGGTTATCCCGACTTTATGCTCAAGGAGATTCACGAGCAGCCGCGCGTGGTGCGCGACACGCTGGTGGGCCGCATGACCCCTGCCGGTGAGCTCGATATCGACGAGTTGGGCCTTTCGCTCGAGGAACTCAACGATATCGACCGCGTATATGTGATTGCCTGCGGCACCAGCTACCACGCCGGACTCATCGCCAAGAACCTTATTGAGGGCTGGGCTCGTATTCCTACCGAGGTTGAGGCGGCTAGCGAGTTCCGCTACCGCAACCCCATCATCACGCCGACGACGCTCGTCGTGGCCGTGTCCCAATCGGGCGAGACGGCCGACACCCTTGCCGCCATTCGCGATGCGCGCATCAAGGGCGCCAAGGTCTTTGGCATCACCAACGTGGTGGGCAGCCCGGTGGCGCGCGAAAGCGACGGCGTCATCTACACCAAGGCCAACAAGGAGATTGCAGTCGCCTCGACTAAGAGCTTCATCGGTCAGGTCGTGAGCCTCACGCTTTTGGCCTTGCTGCTGGCGCAGGTCAAGTACCGCTTGACCACCAAGCAGACGCGCATGCTGTTCCGCGAGCTTTCCGATACGGCCGAGCAGATCCAGTGGATCCTGGATACGCAGACCGAGGCCGTGCACGAGGCCGCGCTTGTGTGCAAGGACGCGCAGTCCGCGCTGTTTGTGGGTCGCGGCATGGGCGCCGCCATTTCTTATGAGGGCGCGCTTAAGCTCAAGGAGGTCAGCTACCTGCATGCCGAGGCATATGCCGCCGGCGAGATGAAGCACGGCCCCATCGCGCTGATCGATCCGGGTTTCCCTGTCATCGCGGTGGCAACCAAGAGCGCAACATACGATAAGACGGTGTCGAACCTCATGGAGTGCAAGGCCCGCGGCGCCAAGGTCATCGTCGTTGCTACCGAGGGCGACGAGGAAATCAACAAGATTGCCGACTGCATCATTCGCGTGCCGTCCGTCCGTGACGTGTTCAGCCCCATCACGGCGAGCGTTCCGCTGCAGCTGCTCGCCCGCGAGGTGGCCATCCTGCGCGGTTGCGACGTTGACCAGCCTCGTAACCTGGCGAAAAGCGTTACTGTCGAGTAATTGTTGTTCCGCCGTTCTGCCGAACGGCGGACCGGTCGACGCTGCGCGAGCCGCATTCACGCCAATCTGACGTTCAATTTCGAGGGCGCGACCAGAAGGTCAGCGCCCTCTCATTTCACGTCACCTTGGCGCAAATGCGGCTCGCTCACTGTTGACGACTGACATCGAGTGCTCTGTTGTCGAAACGCGCCAACAACAAGGCCCGGCTCCGTTGTGGCGGAGTCGGGCCTTGTTGCATTTGCCCAGATAAAACCTGCCGAAATAAACCTGTCCCTTTTTGGCAGGTTAGCGGAGCTTGCTGGTCTCGAAATACTTGGGATATTGGTCCAGGACCTCGGTCTGGTTGCGGAACATCATATGCAGGTGCTTGCTGACCAAAAAGCTCGCCTCGATGGGGTCGCGGCCGGCGATGGCGCGGCGGATTTGCTTGTGCTCGTTAACAATCTCCTGATTGTCGAGCCTCTGCGTGGCGGCGCGCAGCCAGCGGAAGCGCTCCAGGTCGGCATTGGTCGCCTCGAGCCACGACCACACGGTGCTGCGGCACGCGATGCTAAAGATCATGCGGTGCATGAGGTTGTCGCTTAAAAAGAATCCGATGCGATCCTCTTCGGCCATGGCCTTTTCCTGCAGCGCGATGGCTCGGTCGAGCTGCTCGATGCCTGCCGAGGTGGCACGGGCGCAGCACTCCACAATCACCTGTTTTTCCAGGTGTTCGCGAATGTAGCAGGCGCTCTCGGCAAAGGTGAGGTTGATGGGCGAGACATAGGTGCCGCTTTGGGGCACGGTGCGCACCAGGCTCTCTTGCGCCAGACGCACCAGTGCCTCGCGCACAGGGGTGCGCCCCATATCCAGGTCGTCGCAAAGCTGCTTGACGCCTAGCTTTTCGCCCGGCTTGTAGTCCAGGTAGACGATTTTGCGTCGAATGGTGTGGTAGGACTGGTCCTGTAGGCTCGTTTCCTGCTCGCCGACGTGCATCGATTCTTCCATAGCGCCTCGCAACTGTTCTATCAAACTCATATGTCAGTTGTTTATTATGCCGCGAACCAGCTCTCCGCGGTGGGTAATTCGGCTGTTGCCCGAGAACTATTGCGGCATCTTAGTCTGTATTTGCGCAGGGCTGTGCTCAACATTGCCGTATCATAAGCCGTCGCAAACGTGAAATAGAAAGAAGGAATCTCATATGCAACTGGCGAATATCGTACGCGAGCGCTGGAAAGGCGTCTTGTTCTGCCTGATCATCGCCATTCCCGCGACGTTGCTCGGCAAACAAATTGAGGTGGTCGGCGGTCCGGTATTTGCCATTCTCTTTGGCATGGTCCTGGCGCTCGTCTTTCCCAAGAATCGTCGCGAACAGCTCGCCGCCGGTGTCACCTATACGTCTAAAAAAGTCTTGCAGTACGCGGTTATCCTGCTTGGCTTTGGCATGAACCTCTCCCAGATTCTGTCCAAGGGCGCCCAGTCGCTGCCGATTATCGTGGCGACGATCTCGACCTCGCTTGTCATCGCCGTCGTGCTCTGCCGCGTTATGAACGTGCCGGGCAAGATTGCGACGCTTGTGGGTGTGGGCTCGTCGATTTGCGGCGGTTCGGCCATCGCTGCGACCGCGCCCGTCATCGATGCCGACGATCGCGAGATTGCCCAAGCCATTTCGGTCATCTTCCTGTTTAACGTTATCGCGGCGCTCGTGTTTCCGACGCTCGGCGGCATGCTCGGGCTGACCAACGAGGGCTTTGGCCTGTTTGCCGGCACCGCCATCAACGACACCTCGTCGGTAACGGCTGCGGCGAGCGCCTGGGATAGCATGCATCCCGGCGCCAATGTGCTCGAAAGCGCCACAGTGGTTAAGCTCACCAGGACGCTGGCCATTATTCCCATTACATTGGCTCTCGCATGCTGGCAGATGCATCTGGCGCGCAAGGCCGGCGGCGACGCCAAAAGCACGTTCTCGCTTAAACGTGCGTTTCCCATGTTTGTGTTGTTCTTTGTGCTGGCGAGCGTGATCACCGCGGTGCTTCAGCTTCCTGCGTCCATTACGGCGCCCATCAAGGAGCTGTCGAAGTTCTTTATCGTGATGGCCATGGCGGCTATTGGCTTTAATACCGATATCGTCGAGCTGGTCAAAAAGGGCGGCAAACCCATCGCGTTGGGCTTTTGCTGCTGGATTGGCATTGCATGCATGAGTTTGGGAATGCAGCACGTGCTGGGAATCTGGTAGAGAAGTAGCTGATTTGCGTGTTGCGTGCTGGCGAGCGCATACCTGCGGTGGAGCGATAGGAGCTCTTGCGGGTATGGCTTGTCCGCAGGTTGATAGGTCCCGAAGAGCTCTTATCGCCCCGCCAGGATGGCGATGCGGGGCAATTCATATACTCGCAGGACGGCGACTTTTGCCCTATAGTGTTTGGTGAGTAATATCGTTCAATTTTGAAACATTCGGTCGTGCGACCGTCGGCGGTTGCACGTCGCCGCGGACAGGGGCAAATCATGGATAGCGATGCCAAGCTGCAGATTCTGATTGAGGCATTGTCCGCAGCCGGAGTATCGGCGCTGGCAGTCGACGAGCGCGGTGGCGTTGTGATCTCGACTATGAGTGACGCGGCACTCGAGCAGGATATCGCCGCTTTTGTTTCCGAGCGTCTCGCTCGCGTGGGCGATGGGGCGCGCCTGGTGATGGGCCACGAGGGCGTGCGGTTGAGCTTGACGGTGCGCCCGACGGCCAAGGAGCGCGGAGCGCTTTGGGTGGTCGTGGCGCATGAGGTGCGCGCCGCTGCGACGCATGCGGGCATCGAGTGGCTCAATGCCGACGAAGTCGAGGCTCGCTACGCGTCGAGCACGTACGGCATCGTCGAAGATGCGGCGGCGGTCGCTGCCCCCGTACGTGGGAGCTATGCGCGTGGGGTGCCCCTTATGCTCGAGGGCGAGCTGGGCGCGGGGCAGGATCAGATTGCAAAACGCCTGTACCTGGATGGACCCTATGCCGATCAGCCCTTTGTGTCCGTTGCGCTCGATGAGCTTACGGATCGCGGCTGGCGCCATCTGCTCAAAAGTTCCGAATCGCCGCTATTCCAAACGGGGCTGACACTTTGCATGGGCGGCTGGCATGCTGTTGGCCCCCAACGTCTGCGCGAGCTCGTGTCCGCAATGATCGACACGGTGCTCGCAACTCGTTGCCATGTGGTGTTGACGGCAAACGATATGCCGGGCGGCGGCGAAAGCGATCAGGCTGCTTTTGTAACCGAGCGTCTGGCCTGTGCAGTGAGTGTGGCGCCGGCGATTGCCGAGCAGGGCGGCGCGTCGGAAAAGGTTGCGCGCTATCTGGGGTATCTGGCAGATATGTTTAAGACGGGTGCCCCCATGTTGTCCGCCGCCGCGGCAGAGACGCTCGATGCGTACCGTTGGCCCCGCAATTACCTGCAGCTGCGTGAAGTCTCTGAACGACTCTATATATTAGTGGGGGCGGGTACGGTGGAGCGTGCCGTGGCGAAAGAGGTGCTTGCCCAGGAGGACGTTATCAAGACCGCGACCTTTGGCGCCCCGGCGCTCGAAAGCGATTTGTACATCTTGCGTCCCCTGGCCGATACCGAGCGCGATGTCGCACGGTTGGTCCTGCAGCACCTTCACGGCAACAGGACACGTGCGGCAGAGGTGCTCGGTATAAGCCGCACGACTTTATGGCGCCTGCTGAAGGACAACGACCGCTGAGCGAGGCGCCGTGACCGCGTGCGGCGCGTGTGATACAGTCCAAAGAAGCATTGTTTCGATTGTGTTACGGCGTGCGGGGGAGTATGGCGGAGACTTCAAAAACGAACCGAACAAAGCGAAGTGCGGCGCCGGTCGGCCGGCGTACGACTTCGCGGACGTGGGGCAAAAGCGCCTCGGGGTTCGACGGCTCGTTCAAGCGCACAAAATATGGCTATCCTTCGGCAAGCGCTCGCTTGGCCATGCAGGCCGAGTCCTCGTTGTGGGGACGAAGGCGCGTGGTGGGCTCAAAGCTCAAGCACGATGGAACGCTTGGCTACATCAGCCGCGGTGCTGCCCGCCGTAGCGGCCTCAATCCTGCAGGCTGGCATCGTTACGTGCCGATCGTGGTCGTTGCCGCGATAATCGTCATCGCGCTCGCGGCGCTCGGATATGCCGGCGACGGCGCGAGTCTGGGCGCGATTTTCAAATCGCCTGAACTTGCGCATGCTGGCACGGAGCTTGTTGAAGGCGCACAAGACCAGACGGGTGTGGCGCCCCAGCGCGGTATGGTCGCAGCTGCTGCCACCATTGCCGATGCTCAAAAGGACGAGGACGAACAAGGCGACGGCGCCAAAACGACTCACACGAACGAAACGACGACAACTCCATCGGCAAGATAAGTTGCGAGTGGGGCAGCAAATATGGGACGGGGCCTTTTAGCTGCCCAAGACAGTGGCTCACTCGATGTCAGGCACCAACAGCGAGCGGGCCGCATTTGCGCCAAGGTGACGTTCAATTTCGAGGGCGCTGACCTTTTGGTCGCGCCCTCGAAATTGAACGTCAGATTGGCGTTAATGCGGCTCGCGCAGCGTCAACGGGTCCGCCGTTCGTTAGAACGGCGGAACATACACCACGTTGTCGCGGCGAGGCTTGGCCTTGGGGAGTGCGTCCTCGGCGTAGCCCAGAATGCAGTTGCCAACACCGCGCAGGCTTCCGTCGGCGGGCAGGCCCCAGCTGGCCAGCAGCTCCAGGCCCTCGGGCGAATCGAAAACCTCGTGGGCGCGATGAATCCAGCACGAATCAACACCCAGCGCATAGGCAGCATTGAGCAGGTTGCCCATGGCAAGCGAACCGTCTTCCAGATGCGTGGGCACGCTGCGGTCGACCAGTACCACCACAACGGTTTTGGCACCGTAGAAGGGATCGCCGTTGCTGCCCATGACTTGCGCATTGAGTTGCGAGAGACGCTCGAC
Source organism: Collinsella sp. (assembly GCA_019414645.1). Taxonomy (GTDB): domain Bacteria; phylum Actinomycetota; class Coriobacteriia; order Coriobacteriales; family Coriobacteriaceae; genus Collinsella. The sequence continues at coordinate 17,444 of DXLP01000022.1, read as the reverse complement.
GGTCGCGGGGTCGGTGACGGCGACGAACGTGACCGGCTGACGCCCCATGCCGCTCGGCGCGTACTGGCCTGCCTCGATAATGCGTGCGAGCTTTTCTGCCTCGACGGGGCGATCGCTGTAGTTGCGGCAGCTACGGCGATGGATGAGCGCTTCGATGGTCTCCATGGGTTCTCCTAGCGATGACGTTGCAGATGCTCCGTTCTTACCCGTCGTGCCGTAGCCGTAATCGCGCAGAGGGCCCAAACAGCAATAGCCACCAATCGGAAAAGTCGGCTTGCATAAAACTGCGGCAAGAATGTGAGAAACTGATGAGATGGTTAAACGTTTTATCCCGTCTACCCTGCGGTTTTTTACCACTTGCCTAAAACAGGGGCGCATATCAATTGATAAAGGTTTTACTAAAGGGGTACCAACGTTAATCAATGCGCTGTGGTGGCGCTGGGCCAGGAGGTAACTATCATGTTCCAGGCTGGAGATGTCGTCGAGACTGACTTCGAAGGATTTCTGAAGCTGCTGCGTTCCAAGACGCGCGCTTTCGTGTCGATCAACGATCACGAGTACTACATCACGCACACCGATGGCTATTGGCGTGTTCAGGATTGCGAGACCCTCAACGATAAGGGCCACTTTACTGATTGCTCCGAGCTGGTCAACACGGTCTGCGAGGTCGTCGAGCTACCTTGGATCTGCGGCAAGAGCCTGCACGACAGCTTTGCGGGCGCAACGGTCTACGAGGCCGTCGCTGCCTAACGGGCAAATACATCGCTATTCTCGCGTGACCGCCGGCGCCGCCCCCGCGCCGGCGGTCTTTTTTGTCGATATGCTTATGTAGAGCCGACCATAAACAACGAGCGTATTGACGATAGTCAAAACTCGGACTAATGTAGAGATATAAATTGGTCAAAACTCGGACTATCGAATGGTGGGAGAGATGAATAGTGCAGTTAGCCTGGTCGATTTCGACCGGATGCTTAACGGGCTTGACCGTATCTATTCGGAGTTCGCGCGTACCTGCGGTCTTTCGGACTGCGCCTACTGGATGCTCGTCGACACGAGTGCAGCGGGCGGAAGCGTTGCCGTGAGTCGGCTGACGAGTGAATGGTTCTACAGCAAACAGACCATCAATTCGGCGATCAAGACGCTTAGGGCGCGAGGGCTTGCGACGTTGGAGTTTGCCGAGGGCAGTCGTAAGAACAAGGTTGTGCGATTGACCGAAGAAGGCGTGCGGTTTGCCAAGCGCTACGCGTTACCGGCGCAAAAAGCCGAGCAACAGGCATTCGAAGCGCTCGAGCCGTGGGAACAGCGCGAGATCATGCGCCTGGTCGGTAAATTCTCCCATGTTCTGAACGAAGAGTGCGAGGCATTTAAACGGCAAGTGGCCGCCGAGAACGAGGCTGACGATAAGGGCGAGGGGGACACATGCGACTCTTAATGAGGTTTATGAGGCCGTACCGCGGTCTGATTGCGGTGACGCTGTTTGCGGTGCTGATAGATAACGTCGGTACGCTGTTGGTTCCCACGATGCTGGCGAACATGGTCAACACCGGTATTACCACGGGCGATGTCGACTATATTTTACGTAACGGCCTGTACATGCTTATCGCGACCGGCATGGCCAGCGGCGGCACGGTGCTGGGCTGCTATCTTTCGGCGCGCCTGGCCGCCAACGTGGCCTGCGATATCCGCAATGCCGTGTACGACAAGTCGCTCGAGCTGTCCGCCAGCGACTTTGAGCGCTTTGGCACGGGTTCGATGATCACACGCTCGCTCAACGACATCAACGTGATTCAGCAAGCTGTCCTTCAGACGATTCAGCTGGTGTTGCCGGTGCCATTCTTGGCCGTGGCAGGCATCATTTTTGCTTGGTTCATCGATCCCGCCATGGGCACGCTGCTGGGCGTGGTGGTTGCGATCGTGCTGGTGGCGGCGGTCTTTACGGTGGCTAACGCCGCGCCGATTTTTATGCGCCTGCAGAGCTTTATCGACCGCATGAACGTGGTGCTGCGCGAGAACATCGTGGGCGTGCGCGTCATCCGCGCATTTAACAAGGAGCGCCACGAGGAGCAGCGCCTGGACGAGGTGTTTAGCGATTACGCGGCCAACGCCATCAAGGTCAACCACCTGTTTGTGGGCCTCGACAGCTCCAGCTTCTTTTTGATGAACATCGCCGAGGTGGCGGTGCTGTGGGTGGGCGGCAACCGCGTGGGCGTCCACGCCATGCAAATCGGCAGCATTTCGGCCGTGTTGGAATACGCGATCCTGATTCTTTTCTTTGTGATGATGGCGCAGATGGTGATTCTGACGCTTCCGCGCGCCGCGGCGTGCCTCAACCGTGCGCAGCAGGTGCTCGAAATCGAGCCGAGCATCGTGGACGGCAAGGCTACGCTGGGCGACGGGGCGCCTGAGTCCGCAGACGGAGCCGACGCGGTCGCCGTGTTCGATCATATGTCGTTTCGTTTTGACGACGCCGACGAGGACACGCTGTGCAATCTGAGCTTTACCTGTCGCCGCGGTCAGACGACCGCGATCGTCGGCTCGACGGGCTCGGGCAAATCGACGGTGGCCAAGCTCCTGCTGCGCTTCCACGATGCCACCAAGGGCGCCATTCGCCTAGACGGCGTCGACCTGCGCGAGCTTTCGCAAGGCGAGATACGCGGGCGCATTGCCTATGTGCCGCAAAAGGCATGGCTGTTCTCGGGCACCGTGGCAAGCAATCTGCGCTTTGGCAATGAAGACGCAACTGAGGCCGACATGCTTCATGCGCTCCAGGTTGCCCAGAGCACCTTTGTGCTCGATCAGCCGCAGGGGCTCGATACGCCGGTATCCCAGGGCGGCACGAACTTTTCGGGCGGTCAGCGCCAGCGTTTGGCAATCGCCCGTGCGCTCATGAAGCATGCCGATCTGTATATCTTCGATGACAGTTTTTCGGCCCTGGACTTTAAGACCGATGCGGCACTGCGCCATGCGCTGCAGGACGAGACGCGCGATGCCGCGGTGCTCATCATCGCCCAGCGCATCTCGACGATCTTGCACGCCGACCAGATCGTCGTGCTCAAGGACGGCGAGGTTGTGGGCTTGGGCACGCATGGCGAGCTTATGGAAACCTGCGAGGTGTACCGCGCCATCGCGGAATCGCAGATGAAGGGAGGTGAGTAGCATGACCGAGGAGCTCAGGAAGCAGGCCAGCGTTGATGACGCCGTTGCCGCGGGACTGGTTGAGGAAACGGCTGCCGTAGCACCCGAGCTGGACGAGGCCGCCAAGGCTGCAGCCGAGCGCGAGGCTCGCCGCCAAGCGCTCTACGAGGAAAACGAGCGCGCCGAGGACGAGCGCGCCCGCGCCGAGGCAGAGCGCATGCGCGACGTTGACGACGAGGACGAGGACGAGACGCCCCGCGACACCTGGGCGACGGTGCGCCGCCTGTGGAGCGAGGCCGCCGGCGACCATTGGCGTTTCTATATCGTGTTCGCGAGCATCGTGTTCTATGCCATCTTTAACACCGCGGCGCCGGCCTACAGCGCCCGCGTGATCGATGAACTGTGGGGGCACATGAAGGTGGCGTTTGCCAACAACACTACCTTCAGCATTACCTGGGAGAACTGCGGCAGGACCATCTTCATCTACTTTATGATCTGGACCGCCGCCGCCTCGTTCTACGCACTCCAGAGCTTTTTGATGTCGAGCGTTGCCGAGCGTCTCAACCTGCGTCTACGCAACCGCATCGCACAAAAGCTCAACCGTCTGCCGCTTGCCTACTTTGACGCGCATCGTCCCGGCGAGGTCGTCAGCCGTGCGACCAACGACTTGGACAAGATGTCCGAGAGCATGCAGCGCGGACTGCTGCAGTTGCTGGTGTCGATCGGTACCGTGGTGGGCGCCGTGAGCGTGATGTTCGTGTTTAGCGTGCCGCTCACGCTCGTCTTTTTGTTCTTTACGGCGCTTTCGCTGCTGGTGACGAAGGTCGTGTCGCGCCGCACGCACGATGTGACGGGCGAGCGCCAGGAGTGGGTGTCCAAGATTACGAGCGCGGTCGAGGAAGGCTACTCGGGCCGTCTGGTGATCCGTGCGTTTAACCGCGAGCGCCAGAGCTCTGCCGAGGTACACGAGGCTTCGAAGGAGCTGGCGCGCGTGAGCACCAAGGCCGACTTTATGATTAACGCCGTCGGCCCTGCGGTGCGCTTTATCGGCCGTTTGGCGCAGATCGTGATTGCGCTGGTGGGCTGCAGCATGCTGGTTGCCGGGCATATGACCGTCGGCGTGTTCCAGGCGTTCTTCCAGTTTATCTACGAGGCGTCCGAACCCATGACGCAGTTGTCGTTTACCTTTAACTCGCTGCAGAGCGCGCTGGCGAGTGCGGAGCGCGTGTTCGACCTGCTCGACGAGTCCGAGATGGAGGCCGATCCGTTGCCGGCGGTCGCCGCCAAGCTGCCGGGCAAGGTGGAGGGCCGCGTCGCTTTTGAGCACGTGCGCTTTGGCTATGCGCCCGACAAGCCGCTTATGCGAGACGTGTCGTTTACCGCCGAACCGGGCCAAAAGATCGCGGTGGTGGGAACCACGGGCGCGGGCAAGACCACGCTCATCAATCTGCTCATGCGCTTCTACGAGATCGACGGTGGCCGCATTACCCTCGACGGTGTGGACACGAGCCGCATGGACCGCGGCGAGCTGCGCCAGCAGTTTGGCATGGTGTTGCAGGACGCCTGGCTGTTCGATGGCACCATTGCCGAGAACATCGCCTATGGCTGTCCCGAGGCGACGCGCGAGGAGATTGTCGCGGCCGCGCGTGCCGCTCAGGTCGACTTCTTTGTGCGCACTATGCCGCAGGGCTACGACACGCGTGTGGCTAACGATGCCGAGAGCATCAGCCAGGGCCAACGTCAGCTGCTGACCATCGCGCGCGTGCTGCTCAACAACCCGGCGATCCTCATCCTGGACGAGGCGACGTCGAGTGTGGACACGCGCACCGAGCTCGCCATCGGCCGCGCCATGGACGCGCTCATGCGTGGGCGCACGAGCTTTGTGATCGCGCACCGTCTGTCGACGATCGTCGATGCCGATCTCATCCTGGTCATGGATCACGGCAATATCATCGAGCAGGGTACGCACAAGGAGCTGCTGGCTGCCGAGGGCGCTTATGCCGACCTCTACCTAAGCCAGTTCGCATAAGGTGACAAGGGGACAGTCCCGCATGTCACATCGAAAAGAAGGCACGCCGGGGGCGGATTCCCTGGCGCGCCTTCTTGCGTTGATACTGTTTTGAGCCGTCCGCAGCCCTAGCGCTCGTCCATGAGCTTGGCGACGAGGGCCTTGAGCTCGGCCACCTCTCGCTCGAGTTCCTTGACGCGGCGGGCGTTCTCGGTGATGCCCTGACGGTTGAGGGCGCTCTGCTCGGCGGCATCGTCGGGCATGTACTCGCGATGCTGCTTGGCGTCGAAGCTCTCCTCGAACACGCGGCAGCCGTTGCGCTTGATGATGCGCCCGGGCACGCCCACGACGGTGCAGTTGTCGGGCACGTCCTTGACGACGACCGAGTTGCCGCCGATCTTGACGTTGTTGCCAATGCGGATGTTGCCAAGCACCTTGGCGCCCGTGCCCACCGTGACATTGTTGCCCAAGGTGGGGTGGCGCTTGCCGGTCTCGTTGCCGGTGCCGCCGAGCGTGACGCCCTGGTAGAGCACACAGTTGTCGCCCACGATGGCAGTCTCGCCGATGACGACGCCCATGGCGTGGTCGATAAAGAAGTGCTTGCCGATCTGCGCGGCGGGATGAATCTCGACGCCGGTGATGTGGCGGGTGATTTGCGAGAGCACACGGGCGAGAGATCGATGGCCGTGTTCCCACAGCCAGTGCTCGGGCACATGATTCCACTTGGCGTGCAGGCCGGGGTAGGAAAGGAAGATGACCAGACCGTTTTGCGCGGCGGGGTCTTGCGCCTGGACGGTCTTGATGTCCTCTCGAATGGTGTTGATAAAGCTCACCGGCCGCCCTCCCTTAGCACCGTGACAATGCGATTCAATAAAGTATAGCGATTCGCTAGGGATTAGGAAGGACGATCTTGCTTCGCTTTGGGCGACAAGTGTCAGTTATGCAAACTTGCTGGTAATGAAGTAAGACTTTTGAGGGGTTTGGCCCGTGCTCGCGCCGCAACCGTATACTGGTCAACTTGGACGTGTCCGCGCCCACAACTGAGAGGTTTTACTTCATGGGTTTCATCAATTTTATCGCCGAGCTGCTTAAGGACCCGCGCACCGCGATCGCCAGCTGGATCGCCGCCGGCCCGCTTATGGCCTACGGCTGCGTGTTCCTAATCATCTTTATCGAGACGGGCGTGGTGTTCTTCCCGTTCCTTCCCGGCGACTCGCTGCTGTTTGCCTCGGGCTTCTTTGCCCACAACGGCGGCTTTAACATCGTGGCGCTTCTGGCCACCGCATGGGCCGCAGCCATCCTGGGCGATCAGTGCAACTTTATGATCGGCCACTTCTTTGGCCGCAAGATCATCGCCTCGGGCAAGGTAAAGGCCATGACGCCCGAGCGCATCAAAAAGTCCGAGGATTTCCTGGATAAGTGGGGCCATCTGGCCATCTTCCTCGGTCGCTTCTTCCCGTTCATCCGCACCTTTGTGCCTTTTATCGCCGGCATGGGCGGCATGCACTGGCGCAACTTTGTCATCTTTAACGTGCTGGGTGGAATTACCTGGTCAACGGTCTTTACGCTGCTGGGTTACTTCTTTGGTGGCATTCCGTTTGTGCAGGAGCACTTTGAGCTGCTGATTATCGGCATCGTCGCCGTGTCGATCATCCCGACCGTGGTCGGCCTGGTTAAGGCTAAGCTCGGTAAAAAGAACGCCTAGTCCGAGTTTGTTTTCGGACGTTAATTCCAAGGCCCGTCATCGGATTCGATGGCGGGCCTTTTGTGTTGAAGGCAAGTGAAAATACTTTACTTAGTTAAAGAAAAACGTTTTATCCAAGGCGTGCGGGGAGTACAATCACCTGCATGCGAATCGACGCGCCATCGGCTTTGATGCTGCCCGCGTGTCCTGCCCGGCCCTACGCTCCGGGCGTGCGACGTTGCGACGCGGCCGGCTTCGGTCCTTGCGTGCGGGTTCGCGAGTATGCAACCGTGTATGTAAGGAGCGACATATGACTGTCGAGAAGAAGGATATCGATTGGGGTAGCCTCGGCTTTGGCTACATGAAGACCGATTACAGCTACGAGGCCCATTGGAAGGATGGCGAGTGGGATGAGGGCGGCCTGACCACCGACCACACCCTGCACGTCTCCGAGTGCGGCGGCATCTTCCACTACTGCCAGGAGGTCTTTGAGGGCCTGAAGGCCTACACCGCCGAGGACGGCAGCATCGTCTGCTTCCGTCCCGACATGAACGCCGAGCGTATGTATAACTCCGCGCAGCGCCTCGAGATGCCCCCGTTCCCCAAGGACAAGTTTGTCGAGGCCGTCAAGCAGGTCGTCTCTGCCAACGCCGCATGGGTTCCGCCCTTTGGCTCCGGCGCAACCCTGTATGTGCGTCCGTTTATGATCGGCTCCGGTGACGTAATCGGCGTGGCTCCCGCTCCTGAGTACACGTTCCGCATTCTCGTGACCCCGGTCGGTCCGTACTTTAAGGGTGGCCTCAAGCCTGTCAAGCTGCGCGTTTCCGAGTACGACCGCGCCGCACCGCACGGCACCGGCAACATCAAGGCTGGCCTCAACTACGCCATGTCCCTTAAGCCCACGATGGAGGCTCACCGCGAGGGCTATGCCGAGAACCTGTATCTCGACTCCGAGTCCCGCACCTATGTCGAGGAGACCGGTGGCGCCAACGTCCTGTTCGTGAAGGAGGACGGCACGCTTGTCGTCCCGCAGTCGCACACCGACTCCATCCTGCCCTCCATCACCCGCCGTTCGCTCGTTCAGGTTGCTCAGGACCTGGGCATGACCGTCGACCAGCGTCCCGTCGAGTGGGCCGAGGTCAAGGCCGGCACCTTTGTTGAGTGCGGTTTGTGCGGCACCGCTGCCGTTATCTCCCCGGTCGGCGAGATCGACAACAAGGTCTACGGTGCCGACGAGACTGTGACCTTCCCGGCTGGCTACACCGAGATCGGTCCTGTGATGAAGAAGCTCCGCGAGACCCTGACGGGCATCCAGTCTGGTGCTGTTGAGGATAAGCACAACTGGGTTTACACCGTCGCGTAAGCTGTCTTAGCTGTCCGGCCCGAGGGCGACCTTCCTTTCCGGCGCGTCCTCGGACATGAAAGAACCCCCGCTGCGCACTACGTGCGGCGGGGGTTCTTTCGTCCTGCGGAGTGCGCCGGAAAGGAAGGTCGCCCTCGGGCCTGCGTTACCTCGGCGCTGCCGTTACGGGCAATATAGATCTGAATTAAAGATGGTGCGCGGCCTATTGACCGCGCTTTTGTTTTGGTTCGCGCCATGTGGGGGGTGGTGGCGACGTGCATTTTTGCGAGTATTCTGCAATCGAAGACCCCTGCATACCGGCCTCGGGCGAAAAATCGGGATTTCTCGATGTTTTCTACGAATGATGGGCGGGGTTATGGGCTGACAGCGTTTGATTTGTAGGGACATTCGCGGTCTTTGGCATTTATCGTGGCGCCCGAAACTCTTGGTTATGCTGAATACTCCCAAAAATGCACGGTGCTTAGAGGGGGACCTTCGCGACAAAGGAAACCGCCCCGTCGAAGTATGCATTCGACGAGGCGGTTTATGCATATACCCGATTAAGGATACGCTGCGGATCTGTTAGAACTTGACGGTCGGTGCCTGGCGGGCAGCCTCGGCGGCCTCGAAGCCCTGGCGCTCCTTAAACTGGAAGATGCCGGCAAAGATGACGGCCGGGAAGGTCTGGATGGCGTTGTTGTAGCTAAGCACGCAGTCGTTGTAGCTCTGGCGTGCGTAGCTCACCTTGTTCTCGGTGTCTTCGAGCGTGGCTTGGAGCTGCGTAAAGTTGGTGTTCGCCTTAAGATCGGGGTAAGCCTCGGCCACGGCGAAGAGCTGGCGCAGGGCGCCGGTCAGCACGTTGTCGGCTTCCATCTTGGCTTCGGGCGTGGTGGCGCTCACGGCGGCGTTGCGCGCGTTGACCACGGCTGCAAGCGTGTCCTGCTCGTGTTTGGCGTAGCCCTTGACGGTCTCGACCAGGTTAGGGATCAGGTCGTTGCGGCGCTGCAGCTGCGTGTCGATGTTCTGCCAGGCGTTATCAATGCGATTGCGCTTGGTGACCATGTTGTTGTAGATGCCGGCGATGGCGCAGACAATCACAATGACAACAACGATACCGATGATGACGGGAATCATGGTGTCTCCGTTTCGAATGGCCGCGGCGTCTTCCGCCGGCTGCCGTTGGTGTAACGCTACTAGTATACCCGCAACCTTTGGCGATACCGAACTTTCCGGTAAGCGTTATGTTTCCACCAAGGTAAGGCCATTCGCCAGGGGGCGGGCGATACAGGTGTAAGATATGCGACAGATTAGTGAGCGTTGTCTTCTCCTTGAGGAGGGCGATATATATGGACCTTCGCATCAAGAAAACCTATCGGGCCCTGTTCGAGGCCTTTACCGAGCTGCTCGAAGAGCATCGGTTTGAGGACGTGACGGTTGCCATGCTGTGCGACCGCGCTATGATTCGTCGGACGACGTTCTACAAGCACTTCCGCGACAAGAACGATTACTTTGCCTTCTATATCGATGAACTCATGTCGGGCCTGCCGCAAAAGCGGGCCGATGCGGATGGCGCGGAGGGCGCCGAGGACGTGCGCGCGCTTCGCCACGAAGTGTTCGCCGATGCCATGGAACTGATTCTGGCGCATGAGCAGCTCATGGATAACATTTTGGCGAGCAGCATGTCGGGCATGCTGACCAGTATGATTTGCGACCGCATCGCGCGCTCCATACGCGGGCGCGTGATGAGTGCACTTGACGAGGACGCGCTCGCGCCCGTATCGCTCGAGACAACGTCTGAGTTTGTCGCCGGCGGCATTATTCGGCTCTTTACCATGTGGTGGGAATCGGGCCACGTACTAGAGCGTCGACCCGAGATGGCTGACGTGGTCGATGCGCTGTTCGAGCGAACCATGACGCCGGTGCATCACTAGAAGTGGCGGAGAGAGGGGGATTCGAACCCCCGGAACGCTCTCGCGCTCAACGGTTTTCAAGACCGCCGCATTCAACCGCTCTGCCATCTCTCCGTGAGTCGTAATGATAGCATCGTTTTGGGTTTGCAACAGGGAAGGCGAACGATGACGAGCACCGGAATCGATGAGAAGTTCATGCGCGAGGCGCTGGCGGAGGCGCGCACCGCCGCTGCGGTGGGCGAGGTACCAATTGGTGCCGTGGTAGTGCGCGCGGGTGAGATCGTCGCGCGGGCGCATAATCGCCGCGAGCTCGACCAGGACCCTTCGGCGCATGCCGAGTTTGCGGCCCTATGCGCCGCCGCGCGGTCGCTCGGTCGTTGGCGCCTTTCCGATTGCACGGTCTACGTGACGCTCGAGCCCTGCTGCATGTGCGCGGGGCTTATGGTTAACGCGCGCGTGGGGCGCTGCGTGTACGGCGCGTCCGATGCTAAAGCGGGCGCTCTGGGGTCGCTGTATGACCTCAACGCCGATTTGCGCCTGAATCATCGGTTTAATGTGACCGCCGGCGTGCTGGCGGACGAGTGTCGTGAGGTGTTGAGCAGCTATTTTAGTGGGCTGCGTGGCACCGATGGTGCTGGCTGCGGTTGTGGGGCCGATCTTGAAGCACATGCCGCCCACGCCGAGGCGCTTGCGGGTGTTGGGGATCTCGCTGACGGGACGCTCGACTTTGGCCCCGTGCAGCGGCGGCCCCGTCGTGTGCTGTTGGCGATTGATTCCTTTAAGGGCAGCGTTTCGAGTGCACAGGCGGAGGCGGCGGTTGCCGAAGGCGTGCGCCGCGCGTGGCCCGATGCCCAGGTAAGCGCGCTGCCGCTGGCGGATGGCGGCGAGGGAACGCTCGATGCCATTGCCGCGTGCGGCGGTGAGGTCGTGGCATGTGAAGTCGCAGGCCCCTTGGGCGACCGCGTGTCTGCCCGGATGCTGGTGGACGGCGAGCACGAGTCGGCTGTTATTGAGATGGCCGAGGCGGCGGGTATTGGGTATTCGCCCTGCACGGAATCGGCGGCGCTTGCGGCTTCGACCTATGGCGTGGGCGAGCTCATACTTCGCGCGGTTCGCGCGGGTGCAAAGACGATCTATATTGGCTTGGGTGGCAGCGCCACCAACGACGGTGGCGCCGGCATGCTGCAGGCGCTGGGCGCCCACCTTGTCGATGACCGTGGCAGCAATATCGCCCCCGGTCTCGCGGGCCTTGAACGCGTGGCGAGTGTCGATTTGGCACCGGCGATTCGGGCACTGAATGGCACGCATGTCGTGGTGCTTTCCGATGTCGAGAATCCGCTCGTGGGGCGTCGAGGCGCACTGGCGGTGTTTGGTGGGCAGAAGGGTTTGCCGGCGGGTGATGCTGAGGTACTGCGCGGGTACGACAGCTGGATGGTCGGCTACGGTCGCCTGCTCGATGCGGCGATTACCGGGGTGCAGGCTCAGAGGTTGTTGCGCGTGCCCGAGGGCGTGCGGACATTTGGCTCGGTGCTCGGTGTGCCCGGTGCCGGCGCCGCCGGCGGCCTGGGCGCCGCGCTGCTAGCGCTCGGTGCGGAGCTGCGCTCGGGCGTGGAGACGGTGCTTGATCTGATTGGGTTTGAGGAGCGCGTGCGCGATGCCGACCTGGTCATAACGGGCGAGGGCAATATGGACGAGCAATCCGCTGCCGGCAAGGCGCCGGTGGGCGTGGCCCGTCGTGCGAAGCGATATGGCAAGCCGGTGGTCGCCGTCGTTGGCGGTCGCGCTGACAACCTGGATGCGGTGTACGGGCAGGGCGTCGACTTGGTTTTGCCGGTCTGCCGCAGGCCCATGCCTCTTGACCAAGCGCTCGACCCCCAGGAAGCCACAACCAACCTCATCTGCGCCGGTGAAGCAGCCGCCCAAGCCTACGACCTTGGCCGTATCTAAAACCCATCCCCTCGATAAGTTGCGGTGAAATACGGAGTGTTTTTGCCTTTAAGGTGCCAATTCAGTCCGTATTCCACCGCAACTTCGAGAATGGCTATCCGAGGCTGGCCGCCTTGGGCCTTGGGTCGGACCGTCCGCCATGAAATGCGGCCATCTACTACGTTTAGCCGAGCACCTCTGACCATCCCGGAATATGCGAAAATAAAACCGCAGGTAGACGGCTTGCCGATTTTTGAAAAAGCCGGCTATGGTTGACCCCCGCGGCTTAAACGTAGTAGATAGGCCCCTTTTGTGGCACGGCAGCGGACCAGTCTTTTTGGGACGGGGCTTATTTGACCACCTGTCGATCTGATTGCCCAGGTAGTCAAAAAAAGTCAAAAAAGCCCCGTTCCAAATTAGCTACCTTGCCCCATCGGGCGGGAGCGGGTAAGATATATCGAGCGCCTAGCGCGTTCGATGGGTTCGGATGACGACATGTTCCGAATCTGGTCAGGTCCGGAAGGAAGCAGCCATAAGGAGCCTCTGTCGGGCATCCGAATCCATCGAGCGCACGGGCGCTTTTTGGTGCCGCGACATGGCCCGGCCGGCGACGAGGTATTTGGTGTCTCGCTGGTCCTCGGCTGCGCCTGCGGGATCGCTCGACTACCAAACACCTCGCCGCCGGCCGGGCCCCGTCGTCCAAAAATCACCCGTAAGGGCGCGTTTATCTGAACAATTCAATCCCGTGCTTTGTGGAACTCGCTGGCTTTGCCAAAGCATTGGCGGCTACGGGCCTTGGGCGCTAGTGACCGTTGCCCTTACATCTGTAACGAGTTGCTTACGCATCTCCAGGGCTCTCCGTACTATCATGAATCAGATTGAAGAGAGATGATGATAGGGAGCGCCTATACATGATTGAGCTGCTCAGGCGTTTTGGTGGTAAGTTTCGCCGGTATATGGTGATTGGTCCTGCGTGCAAGTTGATCGAAGTAATCTTTGACCTGCTTACGCCGCTGGTGATTGCCCAGATGATTGATAGGGGCATCGGCGTGCACGATGTGAACGCTGTCGTCCACTACGGTATATTGCTTGCCGCCATGGCCGTGATCGGCATCTCGTTTACGCTCGTCTGCCAAAAGATGGCGGCGCTGACCTCGCAGGGCATGGGCACCGACATTCGCGGTGCGCTCTACCAGCACATCAACAAGCTGAGCTATGCTGAGCTCGATCGCTTTGGCACGCCGTCGCTCATCACGCGCATTACCAACGACGTCAACCAGGTGCAGCTCGCCGTGGCGCTGGGCGTGCGTATGCTCATCCGCTGGCCTTTCCTGGCGGTGGGCTCCATGGTCGCGGCCCTTGCCATCGACCTTAAGCTCGGCATGATCTTTTTGATTTGCACGCCCGCTATCGGCCTGGTGTTTTGGTTTGTCATGGCGCGCTGCATCCCGTACTACAAGCAGCTGCAGGCAAAGCTCGATCGCATCGCGCTTATTTGCCGCGAGGGTCTTTCGGGCGCCCGCGTGGTCCGGGCGTTTGTGCGCGAGGGTCACGAGCGTGAGCGTTTTGCCCAGGCGGCCGATGGCCAGGCGTGTGTCGCAATTGCGGTGGGCAAGCTCTCGTCGATCCTTAACCCCGTAACGTTTCTGGTGATGAACCTGGGCGTGTGCGCCATCCTGTGGGTGGGCGGCATTCAGGTCAACGTGGGCGAGCTCACGCAGGGCCAGGTCATGGCGTTCGTCAACTACATGACGCAGACCCTGACCTCCATCGTGTATGTCGCCAACCTGGTCGTGGTCTTTACCAAGGCGAGCGCCAGTGCGTCGCGTCTCAACGAGGTGCTCAATTGCGTGCCGAGCATCACCGACGAGGGCAACCAGCCGGTCGCGCTGCCCAAGCCGGGCAATGTCGCTCCCGTTCCTGCGCTGAGCTTGAGCCATGCGAGCTTCTCGTTTGGCGCCGGCGCGGCCAATGCTGTCAACGATGTGACGCTGGAACTCCCACTGGGCAAGACGCTCGGCATTATTGGCGGTACGGGCAGTGGTAAGTCCACGCTCGTCTCGCTCATCCCGCGCCTGTACGACACGGGCGCCGGCAGCGTGTGCGTGATGGGTGCCGACGTGCGCGCTTGGCCGCTCGACCAGCTGCGCCATGTGGTTGCGACTGTTCCGCAGCGCGCGTCGCTCGTGAGCGGCACGATCCGCAGCAACCTAACCTGGCGCGACGAGTCGGCGGCCGACGAGGAGCTTTGGGCGGCGCTCGATATGGCGCAGGCCAGCGAGTTCGTGCGCAACAAGCCGCAGGGGCTCGACGCCCCGGTCGAGGCGGGCGGCAAGAACTTCAGCGGCGGTCAGCGCCAGCGCCTGACCATTGCGCGTGCCCTGGTGGGCTCGCCGCAGGTTCTGATCATGGACGATTCCGCCTCGGCGCTCGACTTTAAGACCGACGCGGCGCTTCGCCATGCCATCCGCGAGCGCAGCGCACGCGGGGCCGCCGCGGGCGGACTCCCGCTGACCACGGTGATCGTGAGCCAGCGCGTCTCGACCGTGCGCGATGCCGACATGATCTGCGTGCTCGACCACGGCTCGGTCGCGGGCCTGGGTACGCACGACGATCTGTATACGACCTGCCAGCTCTATCGCGAGATTTGCCAGTCGCAGCTGCGCCGCGAGGAGCTCGAGGGCCAGCAGGGGAGCGCGACGCCCGCATCCGCCCCGGCTGCCCCGGCATCCACGTGCGCAAGGGAGGGCTGCTAAATGAATCCGTACACTTCGTCCGGTTCGGTCGCCACGATGACGGCCAATGTGTCCGGCAACGACAAGCTCAACGACCTGGGCGACGGCCCACGCCAGCCTGGCGACCCTGAGCGCTATCCCGTGGGCGCGGTGACCCGCCGCCTGATGGGCTACGTCCGTCCGCACCGTATTTCGTTTACGGCGTCGTTTGTGAGCGCCGCCATCTCGGTGATCTTGCAACTCTATACGCCCATCCTCATCGGCGAAGGCATCGACCTGATCGTCGCCGCCGGACAGGTGGACTTCGATGCGCTGCTGCCGCTTGTCACCAAGCTCGCGATTGTCGTCGTAGGTGCTGCGGCCTTCCAGTGGCTGCAGGGCTACTGCGTTAACCGCCTGTCCTACGAGACGGTGCGCGACATGCGCGTGGAGGCGAGCGACAAGCTCAGCCGCATGCCGCTCAGCTTTATCGACAGCCATGCCCACGGCGACCTTATGAGCCGCGTGGTCAACGATGTCGACCAGGTTGGCGATGGCTTGCTGCAAGGCTTCACGCAACTCTTTACCGGCGTTATCACCATTGTGGGCACGCTCGCGTTTATGCTCTCCATCAACCTGACCATGACGCTCGTGGTGGTGCTCGTCACGCCGCTTTCCATTTTTGCAGCCGGCGCCATCGCTAAGCTTTCCAACAAGAGCTTTACGGCACAGCAGCGCATTCAAGGTCAGCTCGGTGGCCATATCGAGGAGTATGTGGGCGAGCAAAAACTGGTGGATGCGTTTGCCTACGGCCCGAACGCCCAAGCGCGCTTCGACGCCCTCAACGCCGAGCTCTATACGGCAGGCGAGCGCGCGCAGTTTATGGGTTCGCTCTCCAACCCCGGCACGCGCTTTATCAATAACATCATCTATGCCGTGGTCGCTGTGATCGGCTGCGTGGGCGTGATCACGGGCGTGCCCGCGGCGCTTACGGTGGGCGGCGTGCAGATTTTCCTGTCCTATGCTAACCAGTACACCAAGCCGTTCAACGAGGTTACCAACGTCATTACGCAAATCCAGACGGCGTATGCCTCGGCGCGCCGCATGTTTGCACTGCTCGACGCCCGCGAGCAGGAGCCCGATGCGCCAGACGCCGTGGAGCTTGCCGCCCCGCGTGGCGAGGTGACTTTTGAACACGTGGACTTTAGCTATGTGCCCGACCGCAAGCTGCTGCAGGATATCTGCATCGAGGCCAAGCCCGGCATGCGTTTTGCCCTGGTCGGCCCCACGGGCTGCGGAAAGACAACGCTCATCAATTTGCTGCTGCGGTTTTACGATATCGATGCCGGACGCATCATGGTCGATGGCCGGTCTTCGCGTGGCTACACGCGCGCAAGCCTGCGCCGCGCCTTTGGCATGGTGCTGCAGGATACGTGGCTGTTCGAGGGCACGGTGGCGGAAAATATCGCTTACGGTTGCCCGGATGCCACGCGTGAACAGGTTATCGAAGCCGCCAAGCGCGCGCACGCGCACAAGTTTATCGTGCAGCTGCCAAGCGGCTACGATACGGTCATCGGCGAGGACGGCAGCATGTTTAGCCAGGGTCAAAAACAGCTGCTGTGCATCGCGCGCGTCATGCTCACCGACCCGGCGATTCTGCTGCTGGACGAGGCGACGTCGAGCATCGATACCCGCACCGAGCTGCAGGTGCAGGCGGCATTCGACGAGCTTATGGCCGGCCGTACGAGCTTTGTGGTGGCGCATCGCCTGAGCACCATCCGCAACGCCGACTGCATTCTGGTGATGCGCGACGGCGAGATTATCGAGCGCGGCACGCACGACGAGCTGCTAGCGACAGGCGGCTTCTACGCCGAACTCTACCGCAGCCAATTCGCCCAGTGAGCAAGCCCGTGGGGCAAATTAATCAGGTTTGTTTGTCCCATAGAGCGATCTTGTTATATAGCGTTCTACCAGCGCGTGAAACATTTTGACGATACTCCGTGACACAATTTGACGGCGTTTTGTGAAACAGTTTTTCGGCCATTCGTGCAACGTTCTGCGGCGGTTTCAATCCGAAGTACATACTGTTCGAAATCTGTCCAAAGATGTCGTCTGCGTCGCCAATCGACAGACGGTGGTTTACATCTGTCACGTTAGTACTAAGATATTCATCTAATAAATTGCATTAGTGGCTTTAGTTTTGGGGGAAACGAGGCAACGTGACTATGACGTGCTCTTTGGTGGTTAACAGCAAGAGCGGTAATACCAGGATGGTTTCGGGCGCGATCAAGCGTGCCCTACAGGCTGCAGGCGTCGAGTTTATTCACGCTGCCGCGTTGAGCGACGATGCGGACGCAGATCAGGTTGCGCGCGAGGCGCAGGGTGCCTGCGCTGCCGATTCGGTGCTCGTTGGCTTTTGGTGCGATAAGGGCGCATGCACGCCTTCGGTCGCGGCGTTGCTCTCCGCCTTGCACGGCAAGCGCGTCTTTCTGTTCGGTACCTGCGGTTTTGGTGCCGATCAGAGCTATTACCAGCAGATTATCAATCGTGTGACCTCAAATTTGGCCGATGATGCCGAGCTGGTGGGCTGGGCAATGTGCCAGGGCAAGATGGGCCCCGCGGTCAAACAGCGCTACGAGGCCATGCTCGAGCAAGATCCCGACAACGCGCGCTATAAGATGCTGCTCGACAACTGGGTTGCCGCAAAGGACCATCCCACCAAGGA
>DXLP01000021.1 GCA_019414645.1 Collinsella sp. | reverse complement strand
CCCGTGGGTTATACCCTAAGAGCAAACCACCCTTTTTAAGGGTGGTTCTGATTTGCGGGGGCCGCCGTGCTGCTCGCCCGTGGGGGACTGGCATCTGTTTCCTAGAGTGCGCTGCGGTAAATCTTTCTCGCGTTGTCCAGCGTGAGCTTCCTGAAGCTGCCGAAGAGCTCTCCGCGGTTGATCTTGAGGCCCGGAATCATCTTTTCGATATCGTCCTCGGTGACTCCGAACTCCGATAGCGCGCGCGGCATTCCCAGCGAGACGAAGAAATCCTGCAGCTCGTCGATGGTCGCTTCGACCGCGTACTCGATTGCCTGCTCGGGGGTTACCTCCACATCGAGCTCGTCCGCGTCCGAATCGATGGGTTCGATGCCAAGGGCCTGGGCGCTGAACTCCAGGAAGCGCTCAGGGTGCTCTCGCCATACGTAGCGCATCCAGGCGGGGAAGATGACGGCGAGGCCGGCGCCGTGCGTGATCTTGGTGTCCAGTGCGGATAGCTCGTGCTCAAGGCCGCGGCAGGTCCAATCGCCGTCGCGCAGGGCGTTATGGGCGAGCGTACCCACCCACATGATCTCGGCGCGGGCGTCGTAGTCATCGGGGTTCTCCATCACCTTGGGCGCCGCCTCCCTCGCGGCGCGCACTAGCCCGCAGGCGATGTTGTCGGTTACGCCCACGGCGGGCTCGCCGGAGAAGAGTCGCTCCATGATATGGGCGATCATGTCGGTCACTCCCGCGGCGGTCTGGCAGGCGGGCAGGCTGAAGGTCAGCTCCGGGTCGAGGAAGGCGATGGCCGGGCGGTTGAGGTCCGTGTTAATGCTGCATTTGAGGTGTTCCTCGTCGTTGCTGATAACGCAGGAGTTAGAGGCCTCGGAACCGGATGCGGGGATGGTCACCACGCAGGCGACGTCGATGCGGTCGGCGGGAACGGCGCGCTTGCGGAAGAAGTCCCATACGTCGCCGTCGTATACCGCCCCAGTGCGATGGCCTTCGCGCAGTCCATGACGGAGCCGCCGCCCACGGGCAGGATGATGTCGGCGTCGTTTGCCCGTGCGAGCTCGACGCCTTCTCGTGCCAAGCCTATTTCGGGGTTTGGACGCACCCCTCCAAGCCCGATGTGCTCCACGCCCGCGGCATCGAGCGATGCCCTCACGCGGACGAGCGTTCCGCAGCGAACTGCGGAACCCCTGCCGTAGACAATGAGCGCTCAGCGGTAGCCGGAGGCGGACAGAGTCCCCCAACCTTGTCGGTCGCTTTTCGCCCAAAGACAAAGCGGGTGGGGGAGTAGAAGGAGAAATCGTTCATGGAGCTCCAATCTGGCGTTTCGCCCTACATGCGCGGAGGAGTTTTTCGGGCGCATCGCCTGCGTTCGCGTCGCAATCTCGGCGGCGCGGTGCGGTCCGTGGATTCCATCGTATCGCCCGCGGCACCCCTTACCGACGATTGAGGCGAGTCTGCATTTCGCGGCGCGACGTCCACCTGGCGGACGATATCCGTTCGCGACACGTGGCCGTCCCGGTCGCAATAGCGTATGCGCACCGGGTTGCCGAGATGGGCCTGCGACCCCTTCTCCTGATGCGAGCGCGCGAGACGGGCGAGCAGCGGCGCGAGCACCTGCTCGACCGTCTCCTCCCGATACCACGCCGCCACGGGCAACCCGTTCACGTCAAACCCGTACGTTCGCCATGCCATTCGCCTCGCCGCCTTCGCCGAACGAAACCGCGTATCCAGACCGCCGGTCCCCCACCCAGCACTTCGACGAGCCTTCGCGCTCACTTCTGCGGTCGGGATGCGCCCGCGAGGCGCTCGGCAGGCAGCGCCATTTCCGCTCGCTGTGTCGAGCGCGAGTGTCGAGAAGTCGCCATATGCCACTCAGATGTAGCATGGAGTGCCGAAGTGCACGCGCCCGTGACGAAACACTGGCGCCAACCCGTTCCGCGCACCACCCCGCCCGTAAGGTGTGTGGCGAAAGGAGGACCAGCCGCATGAACATCCCCGAGACACAGAGCCTACCTCGATCGCATTCCGCACGAGCTTCTCTGACATTTCCGCCCATTACCACGTGGAGGTCCCCGTCACGGAGATCGCCTACGCATACGACTACATCAATTCCCGGCATGCCCCGCGCAGGCAGGCCACGCTGAACGACGGGTCCGCGGCCCGGCAGGACGAATGACGCGCTTCGGCACAGGCCGTGCCGAAACGCGTCACGCAAGCAAAGGAAGGAAGCCAACATCACATGAGCATCATCGCAGCACGCATCGACAACCGCCTGCTACACGGCATAGTGGCAACCCAGTGGGTACCCGAGTTCCGTCCGCAGCGTCTCATGGTCATCGATGACATCGTCGCCAACGACCCGACCAAGAAGGCCGCCATGCGGATGGCAAAGCCCTCGGGAGTCGCCCTCTCCATTATCAACAAGGAGACGGCTCTCACGAACTATCGGGCGGGCAAGTACGACGACCACACGGTCTTCATCGTGGCGCGAGACCCCCAGACCATCCTCGACGTCATACAGACGGGCCAGGTTGTTCCCACACTCGTGGTCGGAGGCACAGTCTTTCCCGAAGAGGGGTCAGACGCCGTCCAGGTGAGCAGTCGCGCCTACGTCACCAAAGACGAGCTGCCCGCATATCGAGCGATTGCTGGCACCGGCTGCGACATCACCGTTCGCTATGTGCCGGCCGACAAGCCCGTAGAGCTCTCCAGCATCATCACGCTTTAGCAAGGGAGTGAACTTATGACACCATCCATCATCCAGATAGCCGTCGTTACACTCATCGCCTTCATCTACGGAGCCGAGAAGAACGCGGGACAAATTCTCACGAACATGTCCGTCACGCCAGCATGGTTCGTCGGACTTGCGCTCGGCGACCCCGTAACCGGCCTCGCCGTCGGCGCCATCGTCCAACTCATGAGCCTGGGCGTGGCGGCCATGGGAGGAGCCTCCGTCCCCGACTATCCCACTGCCGCCATCATTGGCGCCGTCGTTGCCATCACCTCGGGTCAGGAGGCGAGCGTCGGCGTTGCCGCCGGAATCGCAGTCGGCATGCTCGGCCTTCAGCTCGACGTCATCGCCAAGACGGCAAACGGCTTCCTCGGGCGTACCTCGCAGCGCTTTGCCGAAGAGGGCAAGTACTCGCAGATGAAGAGCGTACTTTTCCTCGGTCCGGTCTTCTATGGCCTTACGGCGGCCATCCCCACGTTTGCCGTACTGCTCTTTGGCGCCGATGCCGTCAACGCTTTCCTCTCCGTCATGCCCTCCTGGTTCACGACCGGCCTCTCCATCGCCGCCGGTATCCTCCCCGTCGTCGGCCTTGCGATGCTTCTGTCCTTCATGCCAATGAAGAAATTCATCGCCTACGCCATCGTTGGCTTCGTTCTGGCCGCCTACCTGCAGATAAGCATTCTCCCCATCGCCCTGCTCGGTGCCGCCGCGGCCATCGAGTACTACAAGTCGCACAGCAATCCGTCCGTAAACGCCCTCGACGCTGGAGGTCTGGAAGATGAGTAACGAAGTTAACGCCACCAAGGCAAACGAAGCGCCAACCCGCCTGGCAGACGGAACGTACCAGCCAGTCCTCACCGTTTCCGATCTCGACCGTTGCGGCCGCCGCTGGATGCTCGGCGCGTCCATCTATAACTATGAGTCCCAGTGTGCCCCGGCGGTCATGTTCGCAACCGAACCCGCCCTGCGCAAGATCTATGCAGGAGACGAGGAGGGCTACCGCAGGTCACTTCTGAGCACCTATCGCTATTACAATGCGACTCCCCAGGTAAGCGGCCTGCTCCTCGGCGCCGGCCTAGCCTTGGAGGACAAGGGGCACAATGACGCCATCGACGCGGTCCAAGACCTTAAGATTGGCCTCATGGGCTCCCTCTCAGGAGTCGGCGATACGATCTTCGCCATCCTCATTCCCACCATCTTCGGCTCCATCGCCGCCTACATGGGACAGGCGGGAAACCCCGTCGGCGTGCTTCTCTGGCTCGCCGTCGCCATCGCCATCTTCGTATGGAAGCTCTTTGACTGGCGCATAGGCTATAAGTTCGGCGACAAGCTCTTCACGACCCTTGCCGAGAAGATGTCCGTTTTCACCGAGTCGACGTCGGCACTTGGCATGATGGTCGTCGGTGCGCTCATCCCCACCGTCATCAAGGTCTCGTGTGGTCTCACGTTCACCATGGGTGACGTCACGCTCGACGTCCAGACGGGCATCCTCGACCAAATCATGGTCGGCATGCTGCCCGTAATAGCCACAGCCATCGTCTACGCCCTCGTCAAGCGCAAGGTCAGCATCAACAAGATTGTCCTCGGCATCCTCATCATCTCGTGGGTGTGCGCGGCTTTCGGCATTCTTGCTGCCTAGCCTAGGGCTAGACCAACCCACAAAGGACGCATTATGAGGCACATCATCATTGCATCGCACTACGGCCTGGCAGCCGGACTCGGAGACACGCTCAAGGCCATCATAGGACCGGGGCACGACATCAGGGTTGTCTGCGCGTTTACAGACGAAACCCCGCTCGAGGAGAAGCTCGCCAGCGCATTCGAGGGCATCGCCGAAGATGACGAGACCCTCGTTCTCACCGACATCCTTCAGGGCAGCGTAAACCAGCTCGTAGCCTGCTCGGCTCCGCGAGGCGCGTTCATAGTGACCGGCGTAAACCTTCCCGTGGCCCTCGAGCTCTCGCTCCACGCCGGACAGCTTACTCCCGATGTGGTGAGGCATGTCGTCACCCAAGCCAAAGAGCAGCTCGTCTACCTCGGAGATCTTACTCCGGACGTTGACGAAGAAGACGAATAGGAAAGACGCGACAGTAAGGAGGACGAGACATGCGCAAAGTCCCGACCAATAACCAGCACCTGTTCTACCAACCGAAGGACGTGTGGGTGGGAGACGTCATGCCCTTCGGCAAGGACGGCACGTTCTATCTATACCACCAGCGTGACACGCGCGACCCCGCTCCGCTTGCCGAAGGACAGCCCTTTGGGTGGTCGCTCGCGACCACCCAGGACTTCGTGACGTACCAGGAACACGGAACGGCGATCCCCCACGGCGGAGAAGACGACCAAGACCAGTTCATCTACGCCGGAACCGTTTACGAGGCAAAAGGGGAGGTACGCGCTTTCTATACCGGGTTCAACCGCAACTACCTGCGAGAAGGCAAAACGTCCCAGGTGCTCATGCAGGCGAAGGCCTGCTCGGATGATTATGCGACGTGGAAAAAGACGGGCGTTGCAGTAGAGCTCACGCCTCAGCCAGGATACGATGGGCGCAACTGGCGCGACCCTTTCGTAATATGGGATGACGACCGGAAGGAATACCTCCTCGTACTGGGCACGCGTAAGGGAGACGACCCCTCCAAAACCCTCCAAACTGGCAGGCTCGTTCACTTTACGTCGAAGGACCTCGAGCACTGGCAGTTCAAGGGCGACTTCTGGGCCCCCGGCCTCTACACCATGTTCGAAATGCCAGACATTTTTAAAATTGGCGATTGGTGGTACCTGGTCTACTCTGAGTACAGCGACGAGAACAAGATCGTCTACCGCATGAGCCGCGATCTCTACGGTCCGTGGGAGAAGCCGAGAGATGACGCCTTCGACGGGAGGGCGTATTACGCCGGACGGACCGCCTTCGACGGATCGCGCAGGATTCTGTCCGGCTGGGTCCCCACGCGCGAGAACGACGATGACCGGGCCAACTGGCTTTGGGGTGGCTCGTTTATGCCCCATGAGGTGTACCAGCGCCCCAATGGCACCCTCGGCGTTCGCCCTCCCCAAAGCATAAAGGATGCGTTCGAGTGCCCTGATGCCGTCCCGGATATCGAGCTTCGCGGAGACCACGAACGAACGGAGTGCGTAATCACCGAAAACGCAGGCGAGATCTTCTGCTTCGAGGCAGACGTGACGTTCAGGGACGCTTGCGACTTCTCAATTCGAGCCTACAAGAATCTCGAGACCGACGAGTCGTACGAATACCGCTTCGACCTCGACGCGAATCGGCTCTCGTTCGACAAGAGCCCCTGTTACAAGTGGTTCCGCGTAATGGATAAGGGGCTTTGGAGGCCAGTCTGGCTCGAGTCCGGGCGTTCTTACCACCTGCAGCTCATCGTTGACGACAACATCCTCGTCCTCTACCTCGACGGTACCGCACTCACGACACGCGTCTGCGAGAAGTTCGGCCACTCGCTTGCTGTTACGGTAACGAATGGCGAACTCAAACTGTCCAACATAGCCTTGGCGAAGGGGCTGCGCGAACAGGAAAAGTAAGCCAGTGAACCTCGTCGCCACAGCGACTCCCCCAGCAAAACACGCGAACAACGGGTCCGGCCGCATTCCGGCGACCGGACTCGTCCTGTGCCCTGATGGCACATGGCCCCGGGCTGCCGACAGCGAGGCGGCCTTAGGGGCCTCGCCTACAGATTCCTGAGTGCGTCGACGAGGGAGACCTTGCCCGCGGTGACCTCGTCGGCCTGCTTGATGACCTTTGCGGGCACGACGGCCACCACAGCGCCGGCGGCAGAGTCGATTCGAGCGATGTGGTCAGAGACGGAGCGAACGGCGAGCCGCTTGCCGACAGGGAGGCAGTCAAAGGTGGCAAAGCGCACTCCTACGGTTGGGATACGCCCGTGAGGCGCTCGGCGGACAGCGCTGTTGCCGCTCGCTGTGTCGAGCGCAGGTGTCGAGAAGTCGCCATATGCCACTACAGATGTATCATGGAGTGCCGAAGTTCACGTGCCCGTGACAAAACGCGGGCGCCAACCCGTCCCGAGCACCACCCCGCCCGTAAGGTGTGGGACGAAAGGAGGACCAGCCGCATGAACATCCCCGAGACACAGAAAGACCTGCTTGCCTACCTCGATCGCATCACGCGCGAGCTTGGCAGCACGCGGGGCGGGCGCATCCAGAACCGTCTCGACCACTTCACCACGGCATCTATAACCGACTCGCTCGCCATCTCGCGCAGCCTGGCAAGTCAGTATCTCAACGAGCTCGTGCGCGCTGGCCTCGTGGTGAAAGCAGGGGCACGACCGGTGTGCTACTTCCACCGCCGCTCCCTCGAACGCTTCTTCCAGTCTCGCATTGAGCGTAGCACCTACCCTTCGGTCGAGCAGCTCTTCGCCACGCTCGGAAACGGCGAGCGACTCGACTTCGACCGCGCAATCGGTCACGAGCTGAGCCTTGCGCCCTGCATCAGCCAGCTCTGCGCCGCGCTCAAGTACCCGCCAGCTGGCCTGCCCATCCTGCTCTGTGGCGCCTCGGGAACCGGCAAGGGTCTACTCGCCGAACTTGCCCTCGAATACGGCAAGAACGTCGGCGTCCTGCAGCAGGAAGCCAAGCTTGTGAGCATCGACTGCTCGCATTACGCAGACGATGCCCGCGCGCTCACTCACGACCTGTGCGCAGATGGCGGGCCTGCAGATCGGGCGAGCGGCGGCATCGTTTATCTCAAGGACGTCGACGCCCTCTCACCCGCTGCCCAGGACGCGCTCTTGGAGTGGGCCTCCGCACAGGCGGGCGCCATTGTGCCAGCCCCTGCTGTGCGCCTTATCTTTGCCACCTCAAACGAGGCAGACAGTACCGAGTGCCGCAGCCTCACGCGTCGCATCCCCATGTCCGCCCAGGTGCCGTCTCTGCGCGAGCGCACCCAGGAGGAGCGTGAGGAACTGACTCTCCACTTCCTCAAGGAGGAGGGCCGACGCATAGGACGCGACATCCTCATAAGTCGCGGAGCCTTCCGAGCCCTCGCCGGCACCAACTTCGAGGAGAACGTACGCGGCCTGCGCGACTGCATCACCAACTGTTGCGCCGAGGCCTATCTAGACACGAAGGGTGACAGCCTGGAGATTCGCACCTACCAGCTTCCCTCCGCAATCCTTGCCGGCTCCGCACTCGAGCGCAGCGAGAACGACATGCAGCTCATCGACACCACCCGGAGCATCCAAAGCCAGGCGGACGACCGCGCACGGCATGTACTCGACGCCATGCTGGAGCCATACGAGAGCTATCGCGAAGGCACGCTTGATGGGGGCGCGTGCAGCGCTCAGCTGGTGGAGCGAGCCCGCGACCTCGAGGACTACCTGGCGTTCGGGCAAAACCCGGGCCGCTCGAAGTCCGACGCATACGAGCAGATCGCCGACAGCGTCGTCACTTCCGTGAACGAACTCTACTCGATCGATTTGTCCCGAAAGAGCTCGCATCTAATCGCCCAGGGCATCTGCCTCCAGCTGTGGCCGCCCGCAAGCCTCTCGCGTTGGAAGAGCTCCCATGCAAGCGAGCTTTCCGGCATGCGCGGCGTCGTGGCCCAGCGCAACCGCTTTGCCGTTACTGTCTGCGCCTGCATCGCTGATGAACTCAAGGCCACGCTCGGCATCGCACTCGACGATCTCACGTGTCTGCTCGTCCTTGCGCATGCGGCACTCGCACTCGACCCGTCTAAGCGTCGTCGGAGCGTCGGTATCGTCCTCAGTCATGGCTACTCGACCGCCACGAGCATCGCCGACGCCGCCAATCGGATTCTTGACACGAGGGTCTTCGAGGCCATCGACATGCCCTACGACCAGAAGGTTACGGACGTCGCTGTTCCTCTTCAGCAAATCATCGACCGCTTCTCCTACGCAGACGAGGTCGTCATCCTCGTGGACATGGGATCGCTCCAGGATATTTATAAGAGTCTGGAATCCACCTCCGGCATGACGCTCGGCATCATAAACAACGCCTCTACCGGCCTTGCGGTGGAGGTTGGCGCCGGACTTATCGCGGGTCGCTCCGTGCGAGAGGTTCTCGACGATGCTGCGGCAGCTTGCACCTGTAATTATCACATCGTGGCGCGCAACGCCCGACCGGACGCGATTGTCTTCTGCTCCGAAGGCGGACTTGACGCAGCTGCGCGGATCCGCGATCTCGTGGCGCAGAGCCTGCCTGGCGAGTCCCCCGCGCGGCTTGTCGCCGTTGACTGGCGGCAGCTCGCCAATAACGGATCTGAGGATGCCGCCTTCTCCCAGTACAACGTGCGCTCGGTCATCGGCACGGACAATCCGCACGCCGACGGAGTCCCGTTCATTTCGCTCGAGGAACTCATCGCCGGCGAAGGAACGGCCCAGATAGACCGCGCCTTCGCACGCTTGCTCGACGCTGACAGCTTGCGCACGTTCCACCAGAATCTCGTCAAGAACATGACCCTCAGGAACGTGGTCGAGTCCATCACAATCCTTAACCCCAACAAGCTCTTCGGCGAAATCGAGAGTGCCGCAGAGCGGCTCCAGCAGCTCACCGGAGACGTGATTGGCGCTCGTGTGAGCATGGGGCTCTACGTGCACCTGTGTTGTCTCGTGGAGCGCCTCGTGACCAGAAGCCCCATCGAGAACTACGCAGACGAGCAGCGCTTCGCCAATGAACACAACGATTTCGTCGAGGCATTCCGCACGAGCTTCTCTGACATTTCCGCCCATTACCACGTGGAGGTCCCCGTCACGGAGATCGCCTACGCATACGACTACATCAATTCCCGGCATGCCCCGCGCAGGCAGGCCACGCCGAACGATGGGCCCGCGGCTCAGCAGGACGAGTGACGCGCCTCGCAAGCAAAGGAAGGAAGCCAACATCACACGAGCATCATCGATCGCTGCGTGCAAGGCGGCGGGCCTCACCGTGTTCGCCAAGCGCGAGGAGCGTTTTGGTTTTTCGCAAGCAAATGCGGACGAAATCAGCGACCAGATTCCCGATACGCTCAAACATGCAGGGCCCCTATGTGTTTAACCTCATTTTTCCGTGTGCGGTAGAATGGAGTCGTTGAGATCGCGAACGCCTTAAAGGGAGAGTTTTTGTGGATGCGCATCTGGATGGGGGCTCTTCCGCCCCGCTGTATCAACAGGTGCTCGATTTGCTTAAGAGCGATATCGAACAGGGGACATATCCCGTTGACTCGCAGATTCCAACGGAACTTGAGCTTTCTAAGATGTACGGCGTGGGAAGGGTCACGGTTCGCCGCGCAATAGAGGAGCTTGTGGGCGAGGGGTATCTCACCAAGCGGCAGGGGCGTGGTACGTTTGTGACCGCGACAAAGATAATTCGCAAGGTGCATCAGAAGGACGATGTTCAGAGTTTTACCCAAGCATGCGCTGAAAACGGCATGAAGGCGGGCGCTCGCGTCGTTGCCCGCAAGACCGTTGCCGCCGATCGCGACCTCGCTTCTTTCTTTGGCTTGGATGAAGGCTCTGACCTCATCTTGGTCTCACGCGTGCGTACCGCAGACGGCGTGCCGGTCCTGTTCGAGAACAACTACTATCCTGTCGATGGATTCGAATTTCTCAAAGATATCGGTCTCTCCAATTGTTCGATATTCGAGGCCGTGGGGGAGCGTACGGGTAGGTATCCCTGCTCGTCCGATCCCTGCAGGCTGGAGATCGCCCGTGCGGGAATTGATGCCGCCCGCGAGCTCAAGGTCCCAGTAGGGGAGCCGCTGTTCTTCATGAACGCGGGCTTTCTCGATTCCAACGGAGAGCGCTTCTGCTATGGCAGACAGTACTACGTGGGTTCGCGCTACAGCTTCGATATCTAGCGGCTCTGTCTCACACAGCGCTGTTCTCGTATTGCCGCGGCAGGTCCGTTTAGCGCGTAAAAGTTACCACTTATAGAACAACCTAATATGTTTCTTGACCGACGCCTTCATGCAGGTTATACATAGAACAACCTAAGATGTTTGCCTATACGTGAAGGATTTTTGGCAAGCATCGTTGCTCTGGCAGGAGGTTAAGAATGCCGGATGCCAAACAGGAGAAGCCCAAGCGCAGATTCCATCTCCAGCTTCCCCATGTGTACACCATCGCGTTCATGCTGATCGTGTTCTTCGCGGTGCTCACATGGATCGTCCCATCGGGTCAGTTCGACCGCCAGACCATTCAGACGGCCGCGGGCGAGCGAGAAGTCGCCGTAGCCGGAACGTACCAAGAGGTCGACAAGGTCTACACCGATTCGGAGACGGGGGAGACCGTCGATCTGCGACAGGGCATCGATGCCGTCCTGCAGGCTCCCGCCAAGGGCATTCAGGCTGCGGCCGATGTCGTCGCGTTCGTCCTGCTGATCGGCGGATCGTTCGCCATCGTCACCAAGACCAACGCCCTAAACGCCGGCATGAGCCGCGTGATCAAGAAGCTGAAGAACAAGGACATCTTGATCATCCCCATCTCCATGATCCTGCTCTCGATCTGCGGCACCACGTTCGGCATGTCCGAGGAGGCGCTGCCGTTCTACGCGATCTTCATCCCCATCATGCTGAGCATCGGGTATGACTCCATGACCGCGTTCATCATCTGCTTCCTCGGCCCCAACCTTGGTTACTGCGCATCCACTATTGATCCTTTCAACGTGCTGATCGCCCAGGGCGTTATCGGCATCGAGGGAAATCCCCAGCTTTGGCTCCGCGCCATCCTGTGGGTCATCTTCACCGCCGCGGGCATTTTCTGGGCCATGCGCTACGCGCGCCGCGTCAAGCTCGATCCCAAGTCCTCCATCACCTATGAGGACGATAAGCAGAAGCGCATCGAGTTCTCTGTCACCGATGCCTCTATCGAAGAGGAGTTCACGCTTCGCCACAAGCTCGTCCTCATTGATTTCGCGGTCGGCATGGGCGTTATCGTGTGGGGCCTCGTTACCCAGGGCTGGTATATGGACGAGATCTCCATGGTGTTCCTGGCCATGGGCCTTCTTGCCGGCATACTCGGCGGCCTGGACGAGAAGACCATTGCGGAGGAGTTCGTCCGCGGAATCGCCGACTTCGCCTACGCAGCCTGCATCATCGGCATCGCCCGCGGCATCCTGGTCGTCGCAGAGGGCGGAATGATCATCGACTCTATTCTTAACTGGCTCGTCGGACTCCTTGCGGGCGCTCCGTCCTTCATCTATACCACCTTCATGTACATCGTCCTCGGCCTGCTTTCGCTGCTGGTTCCTTCCAGCTCCGGCCTCGCTGCACTCACCATGCCCGTCATGGGCCCGCTGACCGAGCTTATGGGCCTCAATCCCGGGGCTGCCGTCACCGCTCTGCAGTTCGCGAACCAGACCGTCAACACCATCAGCCCCGTTGCGGGCATGACCGTCGCGGGTCTTGCCGTGGCGAAGATCTCCTTCGGGCAATGGTGGAAGACCATCTGGAAGTTCTTTATCTTCATGGTTCTGTTCGGATTGGTCGCGACTGTGATCTCCGGCCTACTGCCGATGTAGGAGGTGCCCAGCATGGATTTAAGCGCTTCCACACCCCGTCTGCGTCGCGAGCAGGTCGCCGGCATGAACATTCACTACATCATGTGGTCGCTCGATTATTTCCTTGATGTTCAGCAGCGCCTTGGCTTCAAAACCATCGAGCTTTGGGCGGCCGAGCCGCACGTGACGCTGGACCACACGGGGTATTTCGAGGCCGACAAGCTTCGCCGCAAGATCGAGTCCCGCGGACTCTCTGGGAGCTCCCTGTGCCCGGAGAACGTGGTGTATCCGTGGCAGTACGCTGCCAGAAAGCCCCTCCACGCGCAGCGGAGCCTCGCTTACTTCAAGCACGGCATCGAGCTCGCCGAGGTGCTCGGCGCCCCGTATATGTCCATCAACTCCGGTTGGGGCGATTGGGACGAGGACCGCGAGGAAGCTTGGAAGCGCTCTGCCGAGCACTTGGCGATTCTTGCGGACTATGCCGGCGAGCACGGCGTGACCCTCTGCATGGAGAGCCTGAGGCCGGAAGAGAGCAACTTGGTGGTTACACTCGCGGATGCCAGGCGCATGCTTGACCAAGTAGCCAACCCGCACCTTACTCCAATGGTGGACACTACTGCTATGGGAGTCGCCGGCGAGAGCCTTGAAGAGTGGTTTGCCGAGTTTGGCGATGGTGCCATAAGGAACATGCACTTCATTGATGGCGACCCATACGGCCATCTGGTTTGGGGCGATGGAAAGCACAGCATGGACGATTTCGTGCGTGTCCTCAACGCGCATGGGTTCGAGGGCTATCTTGGCCAGGAGATCACCGATGGAAGGTATTTCGATGATCCCGCAGCAGCGGACCGGCGCAACATGGACGCCTTCGAGAGGTATTTTGTCGACTAGCGCGTAGCTCCCATTCGCGTGGGGCAGTCAACACGCTTGACGAGAAGACTTGCAGTAAACGTTGGCGGATTCGTCCGCCGTATCGAAAGGAAGAATAACAATGAACGCACATGATCTCATCGCCGACGCAATCGCCGAAAAGGGCGGTTTCGATAGCGTCTTCTGGGTTGCCTGCGGCGGCTCCCTCATCGACCTGCTGCCCGCCCATGAGCTGCTTAAGCGCGAGGCGACTACGTTTGCCAGTGAGGCGTATACCGCCCGCGAGTTCGATATCATGCGTCCCAAGCGCCTGGGCGAAAAGTCCCTTGTTATCGCTTGCAGCCACTCCGGCAACACTCCCGAGGTAATCGATGCGTGCTCGATCGCCAAGGCGGCGGGCGCAACCGTTATCGCACAGACCGACAACGCCGGCTCCGGCATCGATAACGGTGAGTGGACGTGCTGGGTATATCCGTGGGGCGAGGGAGTTCCGCAGGCGGAGGTACCCGCCGGCATCTCTTTGGCTCTCGCTGCCGAGCTCTTGGATCAGCAGGAAGGTTATGCTGACCTTGCCGATATGTACGAAGGCATCGCCAAGATGGACCGGATCCTGCCTGCGGCTCGCGAGAAGGTCAACGCCGAACTTTGCGACCGTTTCGCTGCCCTGTGCCAGGACCACAAGTTCCTGTATATCTTGGGATCCGGTCCCGTGTTTAGCCAGACCTATGGCTTCGCTATCTGCTCGCTTATGGAGATGCAGTGGCAGAGCTGCGCCTATATCCACTCCGGCGAGTACTTCCACGGCCCCTTCGAGGTGACCGAGCCCGGAGTCTTCTACTTCCTGCAGATGTCTTCCAGTGAGTGCCGAGCCATGGATGAGCGCGCCCTCGCATTCCTCGAGACCCATACCGACACTCTTATGGTGCTCGACGCCATGGAGTACGGCATGGACCAAGTACCGGCAAGCGTTCGCGCGTTCCTTGATCCAATCCTGTTCTACGCGATGAACTGTGAGCTGCGCTCCGCTCGCGGCAAGGTGTTCGACCATCACCCGGACGTGCGTCGTTACATGGGCATCGAGAAGTACTAGCGATTTTAGAACGGGGCGCGAAGCGCGTTGAGACGTGCGAATCCTCGCGCCTCTTCTGCTCGCCGTAGCCACGGCGGTTTACCTGAATGGAGATAACCATGGCAGCCTATCCTATAAGCGTGCTCGGCTTTGGAGACAACGTTGTCGATAAGTACGAGCATATCAAGACTATGTATCCCGGCGGCAACGCAGTCAACTTCGCCGTCTTCGCCAAGAAGCTCGGTGTCGATCGCAGCGCCTACATGGGAATCTTCGGATCAGATGAGGAGGCCGAGCACGTTATAGCATCGCTTGAGGACGAGGGCGTCGAGCTTCTTCGCTGCCAGCAGGTCCTGGGCGTCAACGGCGCCGCTCGCGTGACCGTTGACAAGACCGGGGACCGTATCTTCCTGGGCTCCAATGAAGGCGGCATACGTGGCGACATGCGCTACGTGATAGACCGCTTCGCCGCCGAGTACGTCAGCGGCTTCGATTTGGTGCACAGCGGCAACTACTGCTTCACCGAGCGCGAGCTCCCCAAGATCAAGGCTGCCGGTGTGCCTATCAGCTTCGACTTCTCCGATGACTCCACCGACGAGTACTTCGAGCAGATTGCGCCATTTGTGACGTACGCCTTTATGTCCATGGGCGACGCTTCCCTGGAGGATATCAAGGCGAAGCTCGAGTGGGTGAAGGCCCTTGGCCCTCAAATCGTATGCGCGTCGCGCGGGAGCAAGGGTTCCGTCGCCTATGACGGCGAAAACTTCTACGAGCAGGGCATCAAGCCCGTGGCGCCCGAGGAGCTCAAAGACGCTATGGCGGCCGGCGATTCACTGCTGACGGCGTTTTTGGTCACCTATCTTTCCAAGAAGAAGGCCGGCGAGTGCGGCGAGGCCGCAATTCGCGAGAGCTTGGACTTCGCTGCCGGTTTTGCGGCGCAGACCTGCAAGATCGAGGGCAGTTGGGGCCACCCGCTGGTCTACGAGAACTAGTTTTTTGTCGTGGCGGGGTGTCTTGGGGCGCCCCGCATTGCGTTGGGAGTCAAGATGTCCGTTCGTGCCTGCGCGGCAGGATTTTGCTGTGCCGATGTCTACCAGAATCTGGATCCCCTGGGTTGCATCCAAGGGGGCCTCTCAGGAGCGCTTCGAGGGGTGCTTCTTGAGTATATGAAGGCAAAAGGGATATGCAATCTTCATATACGGCCTTCTTTTAGAGGGCGTTGTCCTTACTCTTTCATCTCCTTGCTTCTGGACATTTTGTCTATAGGCAAGAGTCCATGGTCGAGACCATGGTGAAGTTCTGCGGCTAGTAATTACTGCATCACATATCTGTTGTTACCTGAGAGGCTCGCTTTTGCGGGCCTCTTTGCGTTGCTATGGAGCCCTGGCCTGTCGATAAATAACGCGCCCGCTTGCTGGGGAGCAAGCGGGCGCCGTTGAGCGAATATGTTTGCGGCCATAGCCGCTGCAGGTGATGGGTTGTCGACTAGTTAGTCGTCGTGTCGGAATCGTCACCCGAGGCAGAGCCAGAAAGCGAAACCGTCAGCGTGATCGTGCTGTCGGTGGACTGCTTGCCAGTGGGGGAGACACCCGTAACGGTGGCATCCTCGTTACCGCTTACGGGATTGCCGTTCTGGTCACAGAAGCCGATGTTATAGAAACCGGCGTTGTTGAGCGCGGTGACGGCGGCGGAGATGCTCTTGCCGTACAGGTTGCCCGGAACACTGGCCTTGCCGGACTTCTTGGCAATGACGACGGTAATCGTGGCGCCGGGCTTCTGCTTGCCACTGGGGTTCCAGCTGATCACGGTGCCCTCGGTAACCGAGTCGTTCTCCTGGTAGCTAACGTCGACGCCAAAGCCTGCCATATCGAGGGCGTTGCGCGCCTGGGCCTCGGTCATGTCGGTCAGATCGGGGACGGACGTGGTATCCGGGCCGCTCGAGACCTTGTACGAGATGGTCGTGCCCTTCGCGACTTCCTTACCGGCTTCGGTGACCTGCTCAAAGACCTGGCCCTCATCGGCCTCGTTGGCCTCCTCGGAGGCGTTGCCCTTCAGGCCAACGCTTGCCAGCGCGGCCTCGGCCTGGTCCTTGGTCAGGCCGACAAGCTGGGGAACCTCAACCTTTTCGGAGGGCTTGGGGCCCTTGGAGATTACCAGGTTCACCTTGGTGCCCTTGGTCTTCTTGGTGTTGCCGTTGGGCGTCTGCTCGGCGACCTTGCCCTCGTCGACATCGTCGTTGTAGCTTTGGTCGATGGTGCCGACCTCGAGGCCGGCTTCCTTGATCAGCTCGACGGCAGTCTGCTGGTCCTTGCCCAGCACATCGGGCACGGTGACCTGCTCGCCGCCAAAGAGTCCTGTGGCAAAGGCCACCACGATGCAGATGACGGCAACGGCTGCCACCACGGCGGCGATGATCTTGTTCTTGTTGGATTTGGGCTTTTCGACCTCGTAGGAGCCGGTGGAGCCCGAAACCGAGCTACGGGTGGTATTCTGGCCGCTCACGCCCGAGACGGGACGAACCATAGCGCGCGTTGAGTCGGAAAGCTCGCGGGTCTTGGTGGCACCCAGGTCGCCGGCGGCACCGATGATGCGCGTGGGCTCCGAGACGTTGACGGCACGGCCGGAAAGGTAGCTGTTGAGCACCTGGCGCAGCTCGTCGGCCGTCTGGAAGCGGTTTGCCGGGTCCTTCTCCATGCACTTGAGGATGATGCGCTCCAGGTCGGCATCGACGCCGGAGTTGATCTGGCTCGGCGGGATGGGGAGCTCGTTGACCTGCTTGAGCGCGACCGAGATGGCGTCGTCGCCGTCAAAGGGTACGCGGCCGGTGGCACACTCGTACATGACGACACCCAGCGAGTAGATATCCGAGGTGGGGCCGAGGTCCTGGCCGCGGGTCTGCTCGGGGCTTACATAGTGGGCGGTGCCCAGCACGTTGTTATCCTGCGTGAGGTGGCTGTTCTTGGCGCGTGCAATGCCAAAATCCATGACCTTGATGTTGCCGTCGGGCAGCACCATGATGTTTTGCGGCTTAATGTCGCGGTGGATGATCTCGTGCTTGTGTGCGACCGAAAGCGCGGAGCTGATCTGCGAGCCGATCTGCGCGACCTTCTTGGGATCGAGGGCGCCGTGGCTCTTGATGCCGCTCTTAAGGTCGGTACCGCGCAGGTACTCCATGACGATGTAATAGGTGTCGCCGTCCTTGCCCCAGTCGTAGACGCCCACGATATAGGGGGAGGACAGGCCGGCCGCTGCCTGGGCCTCCTGCTTAAAGCGGGCGGCGAAGGTGGCGTCGCCGGCATACTGCGGCAGCATGATCTTGACGGCAACCGTGCGGTCGAGGACCTGATCCTGTGCACGGAAGACGGTCGCCATACCGCCCGTTCCCACCTTATCCTTGAGGAGGTATCTTCCCCCGAGGACCCTCTGTTCCATTCCTGCTCCTAACATAACTATTCGCTCAACGATGTGTGTAGTACCAAATGTATGGCCGCTGGGGCCGTGTGGCGCGTTGCCGCTAGCTCATCGGCCGCGGCGCGTCCCAAGTATCCGCTTTGATCACGGGCATCACGCTCCCTGTGCGGCGAGCGCCGCGGTCAGGACGATGCCGGCAATCTTGGCCGCCTCGACGTCGTGTTTGTCGTAATCCTCCAGGGCCACCGAGATGGCAACCGTGGGTGAATCGTAAGGTGCAAAGCCAACAAACATAGAGTTGACGTTGGTGCCGCCGGTCTCGGCCGAACCGGTCTTGCCGGCAACCTTGACGCCCGGAATCTGGGCATCGGTGCCGGTACCGGACTGGACGACGGCGAGCATGGCCTGCTTGACCTGGTCGGCCGTGGCAGAGCTGACAGCCTGGCCCAGCGAGCGGGACTGCGTGGTCTTAACCACGGTTCCGTCCGGGGCGAGTATCTGGGACACAAAGAACGGGTCCATGACCACGCCGCTGTTGGCGATAGCGGCAGCGATCACGCAATTCTGCATGACGGTGGTCTGCGGGCCAGGCGTGTGGTCCATACCGACGGGCTGGCCGGCGCCTGCCCAAGCGGTCTCCCATTCGGTCATAAGCGACGGGTCGGCCATGATGGAAGCCGCGGTGGTCAGATCCTGGCCGAGCTTTTGACCGTAGCCAAAGGCGTTGGCAAACTGGACGAGCGAGCTGGCACCGACCTCGTTTGCCACCTGGCCAAAGACGACGTTGGACGACACGGCGAAGGCCTGCTGCAGGCTGATGGTGCCGTAGCTCTCGTTGGCATCGTTGGTGACCGGCGCGTTGCCAATGTCCATGGAGCCGGGCGCCTGGTACGTACTGGTAAGGCTGGCGGTGCCGGTCTCGAGTGCCGCGGAAAGCGTAACGACCTTAAACGTTGAGCCCGGCGTGTACAGCGCGTCCATGGCGCGATTGTACATGGAGCCGTCCTCGCCGCCGCCCGCCTGCAGCAGGGCGTCGATGTTGGTGTTGTCATAGGTGGGCGAGCTTGCGCACGCAAGGACCGCACCGGTGCGCGGATCCATGACCACCACAGCGCCCTTAAAGCCCTTGAGCGCCTGCTCGGCGGCCGTCTGGATGCGCGAGTCGATGGTGAGCTTGGCGGTATTGCCCGGCTGGGTCTGGCCCGCGAGCGACGCGATGGCGTTGTTCCAGCTGGAGTAATCCTTGGAGCCGGTGAGCGTATCGTTCATGACGCTCTCGATGCCGGCGGTGCCGTATTGCTGGCTCACGTAGCCCACCACGTGCGCGGCCATGTTGCCGTTGGGGTAGGAGCGGGCGTAGGTGCCGTCCTCCTGCTGCAGCGACTCGGCTAGTGTCACGCCGTCGGACGTGATGATGGAGCCACGCTGGATGTACTTGGAGCGGGCGATGGTGTGGTTGTTGGTCGGCATGTCCTGGTAGTCCTTCGCCTTGATGACCTGGACATAGGTGAGGTTGCCGATAAGGATGGCGAACAGCGCCGTGAAGGCAAACACGGCACGAGTCAGACGGTTGGCAAGCGCCACGCGGCCGAGCACGCCGGACTCTGGAGTGTCGAGCAGGCGACGACGCATGCGAGAACCCGCGGAGTGGTTGCCGTGGCTGTAGGAAGGTGCGCTGGCAAAACGCG
This sequence comes from Collinsella sp., assembly GCA_019414645.1. Lineage (GTDB taxonomy): Bacteria > Actinomycetota > Coriobacteriia > Coriobacteriales > Coriobacteriaceae > Collinsella. Next base: position 22,154 of record DXLP01000021.1, on the reverse strand, counting down.
TACCGGTCGGGGCAGCGGCGGATGCGACCTGGTCATCGGTGATGGCGGCCATGGTGCCGGTGCCGGTGAGCTCGGCCTCGCGTCCGGTCGCCTCGTCACCGGCACGTAGCAGGAGTGCGACGATGATAAAGCTTGCCAGCAGCGAGGAGCCGCCCTGGCTCATAAAGGGCAGGGTGACGCCGGTCAGCGGGATCAGGCGGGTTACGCCGCCAACGATCAAGAAGGCCTGGAAGCTGATGGCTGCCGTAAGACCGGTGGCGCTAAAGGCGGCAAGGTCGGACTTTGCGCGGGCAGCTGTGGTCAGGCCACGCACGGCAAAGAGCATAAACAGGATGAGCACGGCGCCGCCGCCCAAAAGGCCCATCTCCTCGCCGATAGCCGAGAAGATAAAGTCGGACTCGACGACAGGGATGTTGTTGGCCATGCCGTTGCCGATGCCAACACCGACCAGACCGCCATCGGCAAGCGAGAAGAGCGACTGGACGATCTGGTAGCCCTGACCCTGGGCGTCCTTAAACGGATCGACCCAAACCTGGAAACGCACCTGAACGTGCGACAGGAACTTGTAGGCGCCCACGGCTCCAACGGCTAAGAGCGCAAGGCCGATAACGACATACGAAAAGCGCCCCGTGGCAACGTAGAGCATCAGCAAGAAGATGGTGTAGAACAGCACGGCCGAACCCAGGTCGCGTTCGAAGACGACGACGAGCAGGCACACACCCCACACGGCAAACAACGGCAGTAGCAGTCGCAGGCGAGGGATCTTAAAGCCCAAGATCTTGCGGTTGGAGATGGAGAGCAGCTCGCGGTTCTCGGCCAGGTAGCCGGCCAGGAACAGCACGATAAAGACCTTGGCGAACTCGCCGGGCTGGATGGTAAAGCCCGCGATGCGAATCCACAGCTTGGAGCCCGAGATCGTGGTGCCGATAAAGATAGGCAGCATCAGCAGGATGATGCCGATGATGCCAAAGGTGTACTTGTAGCGCATGACCACGTCGAGGTTTTTGACTAGTGCAAGCGTTCCCACCATGAGCGCCACCGAGACAAACAGGATGATGAGCTGTGAGATGGCGAGAGCGGGGGCGAGACGCGTCACGAACGTGATGCCGATGCCCGAAAGTATAAATACGATGGGCAGGATGGCGGGGTCGGCACCGGGCGCCAAGATGCGCACGGCAATGTGGGCCGCGGCAAAGGCGGCAAAGAGGCCGATCGGTACGGCGAGCGTCTCAAAGGAGATAGCGGCGCCCGCAGTGAGCACGTACATCGCATACAGCAGGATGACGGGGAACGCCGAGGCGATGAGCAAGAGCAGCTCGGTGTTGCGGCGACTCATAAGCGGCACTCCCTTTCTAATTCTTATCGGAGGCTTCGGCCTCGGCGGACTGTTCGGCGGTTTTCTCGGAATCTGATTCGGAGGTCGATCCCTGATTGGTGTTGTCGCGAATCGTTTGCGCGTCGATCACCTGGCGGGTCTGCTCCTCGTCGATCTGGTGGCGGTACTTGGATATCGTGTCCTGCGCATCGTCGACACTTGTTTGCGGAATACCCGCCTTGAGGCGGTTTTGCGTGTCTTCGGGCAGGTCGGATAGCTTGATGCTGGTTTCGCTTTCGAGCCAGTGGAGCTTGAGTCCGAGCGGCTTGCCGGGCAGGCCGCGCCAGACGGCGACATTGCCCTGGTGGGTACCCAGGTAGTACGAGCCGGTGACACCCGTGTAGGCCCAGATGCCAGCTGCCAGCACAAAGACGAGGGCCAGGATGGCGGCGATAGTAACGTTGCGGCGACGCACGCGTTGCGCCTCGCGCATGACGCCATCGTCAACCAGGTCAACGACTACTACGGTCACGTTGTCGTGGCCGCCGGCGGCAAGCGCCGCGTCCACTAGGTTGTCGACGCAGATTTGCGCGGTTGAGGACTGCGTGGCGATGTTCTCGATATCGCTATCGGGAATCATGCTCGAAAGGCCGTCGGAGCACAGGATCAGACGGTCGCCTTCCTCGATATGCAGAGTGAAGTGGTCGGCATACATGGCGGGGTCCGAGCCCAGCGCACGGGTGATGACCGAACGGTTGGGGTGGACGCGAGCCTCGTCTGCCGTGATCTCGCCAGCGTCCACGAGCTCCTCCACGTAGGAGTGGTCGCGGGTCACGCGGATGAGCGTGCCCTCGTGGAGCAGATAGGCGCGAGAGTCGCCCACGTGGGCGATGGCGAGCGTGTCGTTTTCGATGTAGGCGCAGGTGGCTGTGCAGCCCATGCCGGGCTTGCCCAGGCCGTTCAGGGCCGCCTCGATTACGGCGGCGTTGGCTGCCTCGACGGCTGCGGCCAGGCGTGCTGCGTCGGCGGACTGTGGGGCCGTCTTGGCAATAGTCTCGACGGCGATGGAAGAGGCTACCTCGCCGGCAGCGTGACCACCCATGCCGTCGCATACGCAAAAGAGCGGCGACTGCACCAGGTAGGAATCCTCATTGTGCGGGCGCACGCAGCCAACGTCGGAGCGGGCGCCCCACATAAGTTGCGTGGTGGTGCCGGCATCATAGGTCGAGTCGGTCTCGATGCGCTCCTCGGTCAGGGGCTCAAAGCTCATGGTCGAGCCGGGGTCTTTGAGCTTGGCCTCAACGGCGGCAACGTCGATCTCGGCTGTGTCACCGGGAGAGACGGTGTCGGTCTCGGCATTTGATTCGGAATCGCTGGTGTCCGGGGAGTCGGGCTCCTCGGACATGCGGGCGGTCGACTCGTCGTCTTGCGGGCTGACGTCTATAGGCTCGGGCGCCGGCGTAGACGCGGGCGCAACCTCGGATGCCGGGGCCATGGGAAACGCCGGCGCGGCGGGCTCGGGTGCCGCAAACACCGCAGCGCTCTCGTTGATTGCCGCGGCGACGGGCTCTGCAAAGTGAGCCGGCGCCGGGGTTGCTTCGGGCGCTGTGGGCTGTTCCGCAGCATGTGCGCCGATGGGCGCCGCTGCGGCATCCTCTTCGTCCTCGTTATCGGCGAGATCCGAAATATCATGCGTTACATGCGAAAGAGGCAGGGAGAACACGGTGTCCTCGGGTTCCACGGGTGCGGAGCCCGCCGGAGCGGCGTGGGCCGGCGCAGCTGTGGCGGCGGCCGGTGCCTCGGTCATAGTTGCGGACTTGTTCTCCTCGTCGATCATCGACGGTTCACCTTCATGACCACGTCGCCAATCTGGACTTCGTCGCCCTCACGCAGCGTCGCGGGCTCCACGAGCTGGCGGCCGTTGACGAGCGTGCCGTTAAGCGAGTTGAGGTCCTCGATGATGAGCGCCGGGCCCTGCAGCGAAAAGCGCGCATGCGAGGCCGAGACGAACGGTTCGTTGATGCAGATGTCCGAAGATGGCGAGCGACCGACGATGACGGGGCCGAGCATGTCTACGTGGATGCCGCGGATACCGCGCGGACCCTTGTCCACATCAATCGTCCAGATAGCCGAGTCGCGGCGCTGTCCACGCACAAGTCCCACGCCGGTCTTCATGACGGCGAACAGGAAGATATAGAGCAGGGCGACCAAGACGATGCGGCCTGCAAAAAGGACGATATCGATGTTCATAAGCGACTATCCCCTAAATTCAAAGGTACTCAGGCCAAACGTCAGCAGATCGCCGTTGCGCAGCGGGCAGCGCGTAATGCGGCGGTTGTTGACGAGCGTGCCGTTGGTGGAATTGAGGTCCTCGATCGACCAATCCGAGCCCGTAAAGGTGAGCTGGGCGTGGCGGCGCGACACGTTGGGGTCGCGCAGGGCAATGTCGGAAACTGAGCGCTCGCGACCGATGGTCACCTGTGCGGAGGTGATGCTATGGCTCTCGCCGCTCACGACGTCGACGAGCTGGGCGAGCGGGCGCTGCGGGGCGCGAGTGCTCGCCATGTTGGAGGCGATGCCGGCTGCGGCGCCTAGGCCCACGGCGGCACCGGTCGCGGCGGCTCCGCCCATGCCGGCAAGCGAGTCGCGCGAGACGGTCTGCGGCACCGGGATGGGTGCGGCGGCGGGGTCGGGGACGCTAGGCGCGAAGGGGTCTGCCACGGCAAGCGGGTCGGGAGCGGCGGCGCGAGGCGTCGGCTGCTGCTGGGGCATGGCGGCGGGGCGCTGCTGCTGCGGGGCAGCAAACTGCTGCTGGCCGGCGCGCGGGGCGCTGGCGGCACGGCTTGCCGCGGAGTTGTTCTGGCCCAGGCCGTTTTGATAGGCGCGCTCTTCTTCGTACAGGCGGCCGAGCGTGGGGGCATCGACGTTCTCGGCAAAGACCGAGAACTTGCCGGCGCGCAGCTGCGGATCGATCATAAAGCGCACGAGGGGCTCGCCGACAAAGACATAGCGGCGCTTTTCGGCCTGCGCCTTCACAAACTCGCGGACCTCGCGCGAAAGCTCGGGGTAGAACGGGGCGAGCATGGGATCGTCGTCGGCGGCGATAAGGATGGTATAGAGTGCCGGCGCCGTGTTGACGCCGTTAATCACCAGAGTCTGATCCTCCATGTCGCGAGCGGCCTGCTTGGCAAGCTTCTTAAAGGAGAACGGGGCACGGGTGGCACCGAAGATGCCGGCCACGTGGTCCTCGAAGATGTTCAGGAAGTTCACGAAAGATCACTCTCCGTATAGGTTCTTTGGTATCCGAGCAAATATAGGCATATCCCAACGATTATAGAGGATAGGGTTCCCGCAACCGCCGCCTTGGCGACGACCGCGGCTGCAAGGCTGGCAATTTCCATATGGTGTGCAAGACAGGACGCCGCTGAGCAGCCGATGCCGGTGGCAATGATGGCGGCGATTGCGGCAAGGTTTGAGCCCTGATCGGCACGCTTGGCATGGGCATTGAGCAGCGCAGATGACGCCGCGGCAGTTGCCGCGACCAGCACAAAGGCAGCCCAAAGGAGCGGGTCTCCCAGCGCTGCGGCAACGTTACCGAGCCCCAGCACGCCTCCGGCTGAAAGCGCGACCGTGGCCAGACGGGCAAAAAGCGCGCCCATGCCCGTTGCCGCGGCGGCGCTTGCCGGACCGAGCCAAAATGAAGCGACGCCGGCGGCGACCCCAGCTGCCAGGAAGGTATTGCCGGTCAGACAGCCAAGCGCGAGCGCACAGGTTAGCGCGGCGCTCGCGGCAGCCTCGGTACGACCCCAGGCGACCCACCAACCGGACATGGCGGCGGCAAAGATCACCGCGACCGGCAACATCGACAGGATGCCCTGCGCCTGCATGGTGGCGTTGGCCATGAGCACCAAAAAGCCCACAGCCGAGATGGCCGAGCCGATCTGGGGGGCCAGGCCAGCCGCCGCTCCGATCGCGATAGCCGCAATGACCAGGCCGGGAAGCGCCGCGACTCCGGCCGTTTGCATCAGCAAAAAGCTAAAGGTGCCACACGTTAGCGCCGAGATAGCGTGCATGGTGTAGTCGCGCGCATGGCTCCAGCGCGTGCCCGCCCAGCCGAGTGCGGGGTCGACCTCGATGGCGTCGTCCTCGTAGTGCGACGGCTCGATACCGTCGAGCTCCTGCTCGTCATCCGAAAGCTCGCCAACCATTTGCTCCAGGCTGCGACGGCCCTCGCGCACGCTGCCCAGACCGGCAAGGAGCTGGTCGCAAAATGCCTCGATGCTGCTGGGGCGGTCCTGCGGCATGGGGGAGAGCGCGCTCATGAGCGCGGCCTCGGCTCCCGGGGGAAAGTGCGGTATCAGCTCGCTGGGATAGGTGGCGCCGCCGATGATGCGGTCGAGCGAGTCGGCGGGCGTGGCCGCCATAAAGGGAGCGCTGCCGCACAGGCCCTCATAGATTACACAGGCGAGGGCAAAGACATCGGCGCGCTCATCGACCGTGCCGGTCTCGATATCGAGCTGCTCGGGCGGCATGTAGCCGATGGTGCCGCCGCGTGAGCCGCCAAAGCCACCGGCGGACGACAGTCGCGCCATGCCAAAGTCGGTGAGCTTTACATTGCCCGAGTGGTCGATGAGCACGTTGGCGGGCTTAATGTCCAGGTGGAGTACGCCATTACTATGGGCGAAGGTGAGCGCCTGGCCCAGGGCATCGGCAATGGCTGCGGCCTCGTCAAACGTGAGCGAATGGCCGTCCACGCGGTGCAAAAACTCGGCCAGCGACATGCCATCGACATATTCCATAACCAGGTAGGCATAGGCTGTGTCGTGCGTAAAGTCGATGACCTGCACGATGTTGGGATGTTGAAGCATGGCGGCAGTGTGCGCCTCGCGCAGGACATCCATGATGTCGCTGGCGGGCATGCCGACACCGTTAATAAGGGGGATGCGCTTAATGGCGACGCGGCGGCGCAGGTGCGTGTCGCGGCAGATCTCGATGGAGCCAAAACCGCCGGTCGCAAGTGTCTCGAGCGGCTGGTACCGCTTGAGCAGCTCGCGAGAGCTGGTGCCCTCCAAGGGAACGTCCGGCGAGAACCGGGCGGTATGTTGCGAGAAAAGCGGCATGGCCAACCCTCGTGCGTTTAAAGTTCGTTTGCGAGCGGCGGGCGCGGGGCCGAGCCGTTCGCGGTGGCATAGATGCTGCTAGTGTAGCACGCGCAGATGGGCGACATTCAATTTAAGCTCCGTCTGGGGTCTGGACCCTGCGTCCGGCCTAGCGATTCTTCTTGTTCTTCTTCTGCTTGCGCTGCTTGCCCTTGGCCTCCTGGGGCTTGTCGCCCTGCTTGGCCTCGGCGGCGGCCTTCTCGGCCTTCATTTTCTTCTTCTTGGTCTCGATGCGGAGTTTTTTGTTGATGCGCGCCTTAAGGAAGGGGCCAAACTGCTCGGCATCGCCGCGGATAAAGGTGTCCTTAGGGATAGTTACGCCCTGGTCGGCGAACATGGCTACAAAGATGCGCTCGCCGTCGAGTACGTGGTCGAGCTTCTCAAACGGGAAGAACTGCGACTTGCCGCTCTTGCCCCAAACCATCAGGCCGTCCTCGTTGGCAGCGACGCGGCGATAGCGGCCACCCATGGACTCGTCGGCCTCGACGGCGTCGATAAAGTCACGGGCGAGCGTGTGGTGCAGGTTTTTGCTCCACCAGGCCAAAAAGGCGCCGAATACGATCAGGACGACGCCAAACTTGATCCAGTTACCGCCGGCCACCAGCATGCCAATGCCGATCAGCGCGGCAATTGCCGCGGCGACATACAGCGAACCGCGACGCCTGGGCGAGGCGACCAGGCGGGCGAAGTCGGTGACCAGGTCGTTTTCGTACTGGTACTCGTTGAGGTACAGGATGCCGTCGTCGGCTGCGGCCTGCTCCTCGAGCGCGACCTCGACCTGGTCGGCTGCTTCGGAGGGGACGAGGTTGCTCTCTGCGTCTGCCATGCTCTTTGGACTCCTATCGCGGCGGGCTCGCCGTACGGGTTATTATGAATGCAGTATGCCGTGCGACCGCATGGCCGTCGCGGCAACAAGACTCAGTATACCCGGGGGAGCACCCATGGAATCGTTGTACCGAAAGTATCGCCCGCTCACCTTCGACTCCGTGGTGGGCCAGCAGCATATCGTCTCGACGCTCGAGCACGCCATCACCGAGGGGCGCCTGTCCCACGCATACCTGTTCTGCGGACCGCGCGGCACGGGCAAGACCACCATGGCGCGCATCCTTGCCAAGGCGCTGCTGTGCCGTAATGCCGAGGCAGCGCGCGCCGAGGGCGCAAGCGGGTGCATGCCCGACGGCACCTGTGAGGAGTGCGAGCTCATCGCCGAGGGCAACCACCCCGATGTCTACGAGCTCGATGCCGCAAGCCGCACGGGCGTGGACAATGTGCGCGAGGAAATCATCAACTCCGTCAACTTTGCCCCGGTGCGCGGCAAGTACAAGATCTATATCATCGACGAGGTCCACATGCTCACGACGGCGGCGTTCAACGCGCTGCTCAAGACGCTCGAGGAGCCGCCGGCACACGTGATCTTTGTGCTGTGCACCACCGACCCGCAAAAGATTCTGGAGACCATCCTCTCGCGCTGCCAGCGTTTCGATTTCCATCGCATCGGCAACGAGGATATCGAGCGTCGCCTGGCATACGTGTGCGAGCAGGAGGGCTTCGATTACGACGATGAGGCGCTGGCTATCGTGGCGCGCCATGCCAAGGGCGGTATGCGCGACGCGCTGTCCACGCTGGAGCAGCTGAGCGTCTTTGGCAACGGTTCTGTGCATGCGGACGACGCCCGCTCGCTTTTAGGCGAGGTTTCGGACCAGATTCTGGGCGAGTTTTCCCGCGCCATTGCCGATCGCGATGTTGCCGAGCTCTATGGACTGATCCGTGCGCAGGTCGAGGAAGGAAACGACCTGCTGGAGCTGACGCGCGACCTGGTGGCGCATGTGCGTGACGTGTACGTTGCCTGCGTTGCCGGTGCCCGTGCCGAGCTGTTTGAGGGCGGCTCCGAGCAGGCCGAGGCGCTTGCTGCCGAGGCCGCTGCCTTTGGCGAGCATCCTGCCGACCGCCTGGCCCGTGTGCTGACGGTGCTCGACGATGCCGCACTGGAGATGAGGGGCGCGAGCGACGTGCGCCTGGTGCTCGAGATCGCCTGCACGCGCCTGGCACGTCCCGAGGCCGATTTAACGATTGAGGCATTGGCCGAGCGCGTGGCCCGCTTGGAGGCCATGGTTGCCAACGGCGCCGTGCCGGCGAGCGTGGCTGCTGCTCAGGCCGCCGCGCCTGCAGCATCCGTACCCGCTGCTGCCCAACAGCCGACGCTAATTTCGGGCGCTCGTGCTGCCGCTCCGGCGGCATCCGCTGCCCCCGCTGCTACGTCCGCGCGCCAGGGCGGTATGCCTTGGGACCGTGGTGCTGCTGTTCCGGCTGCCCAGCCTGCGTCCCGTTCTGCGTCCGTGTCAGCTTCCAAGCCTGCAGCGCCTGCACCTCAGCCTGCGCCGACTCCGACGCCTCAGCCCGTTGCGGCTCCCGCGCCTGCCACCGCTCCGGCACCTAAGCCCCAGTCCAACAATGCCGCCCAGGTTGCCGCCGCCGGTACTGCCGAGACGCCCGCGGTCGAGGATGCCGGAGAGCTGCAGCGCAAATGGGCCGAGGTTGTCGAGCGTGTCAAGGCGCGTCAGGCTTCCTACGCGGGGCTTTTGCTCAATGCCCGCGCCACGGCTGACGACGGCTCCAGGCTCACGGTCTCGTTCCCCGCGGGCTCGACCTTTGCCATCAAGATGCTTGGACGCGCCGACACGCAGTCGGTGGTCCTGCCGACAGTCAGTGCGGTCTTCGGTCGTCGTACCGTCGACTATGTCCTGGATGGGGGTGGCACGCCGGCTCCTCAACATGAGGAGCATTCTCCATCTGCACGGGCTGCGGTATCTGCGGACCCGCAACCCGTGTCCTCGGCGGCCCCTGCATCCTCGAGCGCCAGCGCGACGCAGCCAAAAGCAGCACCGATAGCGGCGCCGACCCCGTCGGCGCCTAAGCCCGTCATGGCCAAACCGGCTGCTCCGACACCCGCGCCCAAGCCTGCCTCGCCCGCGCCCAAGTCGTCTGACCTGGGCAAAGCCCCCTGGCTGCGCTCCGACAACCCCGCCGGCGCTCCTGCCACGGGCAAGCTCCCGACCGAGCCCGCGCCCCGAGCGCCCGAGCGCGCGTCCGCTCCCAAGGCTCAGCCCGCCGCGCCGTCTGCGCCATGGGAATCCGAGCAGGTTCCCTACGACGATGCCATGGTTGGCGGTTTTGTTGCCGATGCTGGTGGGGACGATCTGCCTCCGTTCGACGTGCCGGGTGCGGCGTCCGCGCCCAAGTCCGCTGCAACTGCCCCCAAAGAGGAGGACGCTCCTGCAGCTCCCTGGGAGTCCAACTCCGGTGCGGGCGGCCCCTTCGGCCATCAGGGTGCAGCCCCGAGCATCCCGCAGACCGAGGACGAGGCCAAAGCCCTCATCCGCAGCGTCTTCGGCCAGTCCACCATCTTCAAGCCGGTGGAGTAGCTGCGCAGGCGGGTATACTGCTCAAGAAGAGAACCCCTTGCCCGGGCGCATCTGTATTTCGGACATGTGCAACGTGGTGCCGCGTATATCGCATTCGAGCAGACAGGCGCGTGACGGTCGGCCTAGGATGCTGAGGTCGATACGATACGTCGCATGGCTGTCCGTGTACTCGACTTGCTCGGCGTTGACGGTTGCTCCGATTGTAAATAAAGAGCCCAGTTCGGCATCGACAATCTTGGAGTCCTTTATCTTGACCTTGAACTCTTGGTAGAGGGACGGGCTGTTGTAGTAAATGGTTCGGGTTCCGTCGGTGCATTCATCGGTCGTCTCCCATTTGACGACGGGCTGGTCCGAGCTGGCTATCAGCAGTTCTGCTCCAAAAGCTATGGCATGGGTGATGATAACCAGTAATACCCAGACGACAAAGAGATAGAGAACCACATATGCAACGGGGTGTTTTGAGCGGATGTTTTGGAGTACGGCTGGGACATTCACGAGGGCACCTCCAAATCGTCATCTATGACAATCAAATTATACCCAGCCGCCATGCGTGCCGCCTCGAGCAGCGGCTCGGCATTTTGCCATGTAGCCTTGTAGCCCTACGCATAAACTGCCTGGTTCCAGCTCTGCTAGATGTAGCTTGAGATAATTATGCAACCTTGCATAATTCGACCTTGCATAATCTTGGGCGTGCGTCACGCTCAAGGACATGTATATCGACTGAGGTAGCGTGTCCGCCCCGCTTGCTTGCCCCGCGCCGTGGTACGATTTTTGAGTTTGAAAGTCCCGTCGCGCTCCGGCTGCCCTTGCAGCTTGTCGCGCGGCCGCACGTAAAGGAGCCATCATGGCCGGTATGAACATGCAGCAAATGATGAAGCAGGCTCGCAAGATGCAGGAGCAGCTTGCCGCCGCGCAGGAAAACCTTAAGTCCCAGACCGTCGACGCCTCTGCCGGCGGCGGCATGGTCAAGGTGACCGTTAACGGCGAGATGGAGCTCGTCAACCTCACCATCGACCCCGATGCCCTCGATCCCGAGGACGTCGATATGCTGCAGGACATGATCATGGCTGCCGTCAACGAGGCCGTTCGCGGCGTCAACGAGCTCGCCAACAAGCAGATGGGCGCCATCACTGGCGGCCTCAACATCCCGGGCATGCCGTTCTAAGACGCGCATATATATGAGTGCCAACCATAGCCTGCAAAAATTGCTCGATGAGCTGGGCCGCCTGCCGGGCATTGGCCCCAAGTCGGCTCAGCGCATCGCCTATTACCTGCTCGAGGCCGATGCCGAGGAAGCGCGTCGCCTGGCCGAGGCCATCCTGGAGGTTAAGCAGGAGGTTCACTTTTGCAGCCGCTGTTTTAACTACGCCACGGCCGACGAGTGCTCCATCTGCCAGGATTCGATGCGCGATACCACTCGCATTTGCGTGGTGGGCGAGCCGCGCGATGTCCAGGCGATTGAGCGCACGGGCAGCTACCATGGTCTCTACCACGTATTGGGCGGCGTGATCAGTCCCATGGACAAGATTGGCCCCGAGCAGCTGCACATTCGTGAGCTGTTGGCGCGCTTGGGGCACGAGGATATCACCGAGGTCATTATCGCCACCAACCCCAATATCGAGGGCGAGACCACGGCGAGCTACCTGGCGCGTACCATTAAGCCGCTGGGCGTTGAGGTGTCGCGTCTGGCGAGCGGCCTTCCCGTGGGCGGCGACCTGGAGTATGCCGACGAGCTTACGCTTGGGCGCGCCATCGAGGCCCGTCGCACGATTTAGGTGGCGAGCCTGCTCCTGCCGTATGTCTTCATCGCGACGCACGGGGTAGTCATAATTCCCCGTGCGACTGTAAGTTTGTTGTGCAACAAAGATGCTTTGTATCCGCTTATCGCATGGATGCTTCCATTCGCATCCTTAATTTGCCCATTCGTTGCGCAACCTTTTGGGTTCGCTGATACACTCAAATATGGATTCGAATGAATGCGCCGCTCCCGAGCGGCGTGTTTTTGTTGGAGGAGAACGCATGCGGCCCGGTGGCACTCAGACAAAGCGCGGCGCCGCGGTGCGCATGCGACGCCGACTGGGCTTGGCGCCGCGGGCGTACGCACTGCTGTCTTGCTCGCTGGTGCTGGTCATAGCTGGCGTTTCTGCCTATGGCATGACCGTGCCGCCCATGATGCAGGCACATGCCGCACGCGAACCGCGCGTGGGGCATGAGGTCAAAAGTGATCTGGGCACCACGACTGGATATGCTTGGGCAAGTGTGGTCGCGCATATTGTGTTTGGTACCGATGATGCGGACGGCGCCGAGGCCCCGGACAACGAAGTCACGCTTGCCAATGGCAAAACCATCGTGCTCACCAACACCAAGATCATCGATCGGTTGTCCAACAATAGCGTGGCGGCAACGGTGAATAAGGTCGAGCAGCAGAAGGAGCAGGACGCCCAGCAGTCCGGAAAGCCCGGTAGCTCGGATACTTCTGGCTCCGGCTCGGATTCATCGAGTTCGGGCGGCGGCTCTGGGTCGGGTTCCTCTGCCGGAGGGTCTGGAAACGGCGGCTCGACGGGCGGAAACACTGACAACGATGCAAACTCCGGTGGCCTTTCCGCTGCTGAGGAAGAGAGCATTCACCGTTGGCTTGTGACCAAGTACAACATGCTCGACGGCTATGTTTCTCGTGCCAATGACGTGGTTTCGACCTATAACTCTACGGGAGATCCCAGGCCGTGCGACAGCCTGGTCGGGGAGATGTTTGTCATTCGAGCCGAGTTCGGTCGTCAGACATTCTCGCCCCGGTCAAAGTGGTATCAGCAGTATGCCAATCTGTGGGGCTGTTACACCAACCTATGTCAATGGGTCGGCCATTACGGCGATGATGACGTTGCGCTCGGTAACTTCAACAATAACATGGCGGCGCTTGCCCTATGATGACCGATCTTGCATCCACCACACCACAATCGCTCGGTCGCGATCCCATGGTCGGCCTGCGCCTGGCGCGTGTCGACGGGTTTGAGCCGGCCATTGCGCTCGGTCAGGACGAACTGCCTGCCTATCTGCGTCGTTTTACGATGCTGTTTGCCGACGATGCCACCATGCGCCGTGGCGGTATCGGCCGCGTGACGCGTGCCGTCAACGCCCAAGGCGAGGCCGTAGCACTCAAACAGCTCATCTTGCCGACGCGCGATGAGTTTGACGACGATGCCGCCCATGAGGCGCTGGTCGCCAAGTTCAAAGCGGCATTTCGCGAGGAATATGAATGCCATCGCGCCCTTTCGGGCCTTAAGGGCTTTCCCCGTCTCTATGGCTGGGGCGAGGTCGACGGTGTGCCTGCAATTGTCATGGAATGGGTCGAGGGCGAGACGCTTGCCCGCTTGCGTTCGCGACTTGCCGTGGATGATGCCGGACGCCTGTCGCCGCTTGTGGCGGCGCGTCTGGGTCGCGACCTGTTCGATCTGCTCTGCCGTATGAGCCTGGTGGGCGAGGGCTTTGTCCATCGCGATATCTCGCCCGCTAATATTATGGTGCGTACGGCGCGTCTACCGCTTGACCGGCAGCTTGCCGAGGGCACCTTTGACCTGTGCCTGATCGACTTTGGCTCGTCGCTGGCGCTTGAGCCTGCGTCGGCCGTGGCCGGTACCGGCGGCAAGGCGTCGTTTACGGAGCGCTATGCCACGCTGCGTCGCGCGACGGTTGCCTACGCCCCGCCCGAGATGCTCACCGACGATATTCCCGACCTGCGCGCTTTGCGTATGTCGCCGGCGATCGACGTCTATGCCGCGGCAAGCACGGTTTACGAGCTCATTGCCGGCGTCGCGCCATACGAAGCCGCGCCGAGCGCTTCGGGCACCTCGGGTTCGCGCAAAAAGACGCGCGACATCGCCAGCCCCTACCGTCTCAAGATGGACACGCTGCCCGACTATCCCATTGGTGCCCATGCGCCCGGTTGCGATTTGACTCAGCTGCTTCGTCGTGAGCCCGATGTGGCGCTCGCTGCGGCCGAGCAGGCCCAGCAGCTGGGGCTTGAGCCGGATTCCGAGGAGCTACGCGATGCGCTGGCGTTTGTCGATGCCCAGCTGTTCAACGTGGTGATGGCCTGTCTGTCCAGCCATCAAAAAGATCGTCCCGAGCCGGCGGCGGTCGAGGCGGCGCTCTCGGCGTTTTGTGAACACTATGCGCAAAATGTCGGTCGTTCGCTCCGCGGCGAGCCGCTCACGCCGTGCCCCATGGATGCGTCTGGTCGCGCGGTTCGTCGCGCGCTGATGGTCGGCGCGACGGTCGTCTGTGGCGTGGTTTGGGCTGTGGTCGTGGTTTCGGCCGCGCTGCTGGCATCGGGCGCTCGCGTGACGGCGACTTTGGGATCGCTCATGTGGTCTGGGTCGCTACCGGGTATTATTGCCGCACTGGCGTTGGCGCTGCCGGGCATAGCCGGCGTTGCCGCGGGGGCACTTGCGCGTGATCGGCGCTCGGGGTTCCTGCAGGGTGTGCTTGCGCTTTCTGCCTGCGAGGTTCCGGTGCTGGTTGTGGCTGCATGTAGCGTATTTTCCCAACGCGCCGTGATGGGCGGCCTTGTTGCCGCTCTGGTTGCAACCTATACGCTTACGTGGTTTTTGCTTGCGATGGGCTTTGCCTTTGAACTTCCCGTTTCGGCACCGCGACGCACAAAAGCCCAGATGGCGACTCCGCTTGCCGGTGGAGCCGCAGCTGCCCGTACTTTTGGCGGACCTGTCGAAGTATCGTCCGATTCCATTTCTACGACCAAGGAGGCCTAGGTCATGGCATCTCAAGTTGAGCTCACCCCATGCGGGGCCATGTTTGACATCTTTAAGCGCGCGGCGCATCTGAGCCATATCGAGCTGTGCGGCTTGGTGCTTTCGTCCCGTCCGCTCGCCGACGGCCGCAGCCCGCAGAGCCGAGCCGCCGATCGCTCTTGGGTTTCCCGCTTTATCGTTCGCGCACCGGTCGGCACGCTTCAGCAGCGCTACTTTGCCGAATACGGTACCTCGGCTGCGCGTATTATGTCGCAACTGGCCCTGCGCCAGCGAAATCCCATGGACTCCACGGCTGTGATCAATATGGTGTGCGGTCCTGCAGGTGAACCGATGGTACGCGCGCTCGAAGAGTGCCACCAGGACACGAATCTCTATCGCAACGCGCTCGATCGCCTGTCCCAGGCGGCGGAACTCATGCCCGCCGAGCGCGCCGAGGCCGTGCTGGTGCTGTTTGTCGCCGTCGGTTGTTCGGCGGATGTGCGGTCCTCGGTGAACTATGCCATCGACTACGCGCACGCGACCTGTGGCGGAGGCACCTCCATGCCGCGTTCGCTTGGCATGTCGATGACCGCAGGCGAGCGCGAACCCGCCCCGGCGCACCCCTTGGGCTTGCTGCGCGTGCAAAACAGTTTTGTCGTGAGCGCCCCGCGCTGGATTCAGCCGAGTGAGCAGGGTGTTGAGATTGGCGCGCTGGCCACTGGTGAGGGCGATATTACCGACGTCGGCGACGATGTCTCGGCCCGCCATGCCCATATCTGGTGCGATGCTCAAAATATCTGGCACGTCGAGGACTTGTCGTCCACCAACGGAACCGTGGTGGTAAACGGGGCCACGCGCGTCTGCATTCAGGTCGAGCCCGGCCGTTCCGCCCAACTCAATCCCGGCGACGAGCTCAAGCTCGGCGAATCCACTACCTACGCCATCCTCTTCGGTGCCCTCTAGCCGGCAGATAGGGACGTTCCTTTTCTGCCGGCACTTGGGGACACTCCTCGGCGCGCCAGAGCCGGTCGCCTGGGGATGGAGAGGCCATTTTGGCCCTTGGCAGTCACCCAAGGTAAACCTTTACCGCCCGCCTATATTTGTCGAAATTACACTTAACGGCGGGGTACAATAAACCCGCATGCGGATTTCCGTTGCGGGCGCTTCCCATCGCCGGGGCGTGCCCGGGAGCATCCGGCATGCGGCCTTTGCGGCGCTCGGTCATGTGCAAGACGGGCGGTCGGGTCTGTGGGGCGTATCAGCTGCCCCTCGCCTCGGCATGTCTTCTCTCCACGCCACGTACCTGCTGCTGAGCCTGCCTGCCAGATGATTGGAAGCAACAGCGTAAATCCCATCACGCCAACATCCCGGCGATCGCCGGGGCCTGTATACCTATATGAGAGGAGAGGGGTATATGGCGCGTAAGTTTAAGTCTATGGACGGCAACGAGGCGGCCGCATATGTTTCGTATGCGTACACCGAGGTAGCGGGAATCTATCCCATTACGCCGTCCAGCCCGATGGCCGACCATGTCGACCAGTGGGCGGCCCAGGGTCGCAAGAACATCTTCGGCACCCCGGTCAAGGTCGTCGAGATGGAGTCCGAGGCAGGTGCAGCCGGTACCGTTCACGGTTCGCTGGGCGCCGGTGCTCTGACCACCACTTACACGGCTTCTCAGGGTTTGCTCCTGATGATCCCGAACATGTACAAGATCGCGGGCGAGCAGCTCCCGGGCGTCTTCCACGTCTCCGCGCGTTGCGTCGCTTCCCACGCCCTGAACATTTTTGGCGATCACTCCGACGTCATGGCTTGTCGTCAGACCGGCTTCGCCATGCTCGCCGAGGGCAACGTCCAGGAGGTCATGGACCTCTCGCCGGTGGCTCACCTTGCCGCCATCGAGGGTAAGACCCCGTTCCTTAACTTCTTCGACGGCTTCCGCACCAGCCACGAGATCCAGAAGGTCGCCATGTGGGACTACAAGGATCTGGCCGAGATGTGCGACATGGACGCCGTCCAGGCTTTCCGCGATCACGCGCTCAACCCTGAGCACCCGCACACCCGCGGTAGCCACGAGAACGGCGATATCTTCTTCCAGAACCGTGAGGCCTGCAACAAGGTCTACGACGAGCTTCCCGCCGTCGTCGAGGGCTACATGAAGAAGATCAACGAGAAGCTCGGCACCGATTACGGCCTGTTCAACTACTACGGCGCTCCCGATGCCGATCGCGTCGTCGTGTGCATGGGCTCCTTCTGCGACGTGCTCGAGGAAGTCATCGACTACCTCAACGCTCACGGCGAGAAGGTCGGCCTGGTCAAGGTCCGTCTGTTCCGTCCGTTCTCCATCAAGCACTTCGTCGACGTTCTCCCCGAGACCGTCCAGAAGATCGCCGTCATGGACCGCACCAAGGAGCCGGGTTCCATCGGCGAGCCGCTCTACCAGGACGTCGTCTCCGCTCTCTACGAGGCCGGCAAGACGGGCATCAAGGTCGTTGGCGGCCGTTACGGCCTGGGCAGCAAGGACACGCCTCCCGCGTCCGCGTTCGCTGTCTTCGAGGAGCTCAAGAAGGACGAGCCCAAGCGCGAGTTCACCATCGGCATTGTCGATGACGTGACCAACCTGAGCCTGCCCGAGGCCGAGGATGCGCCCAACACCGCAGCCCCCGGCACCATCGAGTGCAAGTTCTGGGGTCTGGGTGGCGACGGTACCGTCGGCGCCAACAAGAACTCGATCAAGATCATCGGCGACCACACCGACAAGTACGTCCAGGCCTACTTCCAGTACGACTCCAAGAAGACCGGCGGCGTCACCGTCTCGCACCTGCGCTTTGGTGATTCCCCGATTCGCTCGCCGTACTACGTGACCAAGGCCGACTTTGTCGCCTGCCATAACCCCAGCTACATCGTTAAGGGCTTCAAGATGGTCCGCGACGTCAAGCCGGGCGGCACCTTCCTGGTCAACTGCCAGTGGAGCGACGAGGAGTTCGCCGAGCACATGCCCGCCGTGGCCAAGCGCTACATCGCGAACAACAACGTCAACGTCTACCTGATCGACGCTATCGACCTGGCCGCTAAGGTTGGCATGGGCAAGCGCACCAACACGGTGCTCCAGTCCGCCTTCTTCGCGCTGGCCAAGGTCCTGCCCGCCGAGGACGCCCTGCAGTACATGAAGGACGCGGCCACCAAGTCCTACATGAAGAAGGGCCAGGCCATCGTCGACGCCAACCATAAGGCTATCGATGCCGGCGCTACCGCCTTCCGTAAGTTCGAGGTTCCGGCCGACTGGGCTACCGCCGAGGATGCCGCTCCCGTCGAGCTCTCCGAGGAGACCAAGTCCTCCATCGCCCAGCAGGTCAAGAACCTGCTCGAGCCCATCGATCGCATGGATGGCGACAGCCTGCCCGTTTCCGCCTTCGTCGGTTGCGCCGACGGCCAGTTTGAGCTGGGCGCCTCCGCATACGAGAAGCGCGGCGTCGCCGTGGTCGTTCCTCACTGGGACGAGACCAAGTGCATCCAGTGCAACCAGTGCGCCTATGTGTGCCCGCATGCCACCATCCGTCCGTTTGCGATGACCGAGGACGAGGCTGCCGCCGCGCCCGAGGCTACCCGCACGCTCGACGCCATGGGCCCCAAGGCCAAGGGCATGAAGTTCACTATGGCTGTGTCCCCGCTCGACTGCATGGGTTGCACCAACTGCGTCAAGGTCTGCCCCAAGGGCGCCCTCGAGATGGTTCCCACCGAGCAGGAGATGGACCAGCAGCCCGTTTGGGACTACATGGTCGAGAACGTCTCCGAGAAGAAGGAGCTCATCGCGGCCAACGTCAAGGGCAGCCAGTTTAAGCAGCCCTACCTGGAGTTCTCTGGCTCCTGCGCCGGTTGCGCCGAGACCGCCTATGCACGTCTGGTGACCCAGGTCGCCGGCGACCGCATGTTCATTTCCAACGCCACCGGCTGCTCCTCCATTTGGGGCAACCCCGCTGCCACCGCTCCTTACTGCAAGGACAAGGACGGTCACGGCCCGGCGTGGAACAACTCCCTATTCGAGGACAATGCCGAGCACGGTCTGGGCATGGCCGTTGGCTATGAGGCCGTTCAGCACAAGCTGATCGCCGCTACCCAGGACATCATCGCTGCCGATGGTCCGTCCGATGAGCTCAAGGCCGCCGGCCAGGCTTGGATCGACTCCGTCAACGACGCCGAGGCCTCCAAGACCGCTGCCGCTGCCTACGTTGCCGAGCTCGAGAAGTGCGGCTGCGACGCTTCCAAGGCGATCCTCGCCGACAAGGCTTACCTCACCAAGAAGTCCTTCTGGATCTTCGGCGGCGACGGCTGGGCCTACGACATCGGCTTCGGTGGCCTGGACCACGTCCTGGCTTCCGGCCACAACGTCAACGTCTTCGTCTTCGACACCGAGGTCTACTCCAACACTGGCGGTCAGGCCTCCAAGGCTTCGAACCTGGGCCAGGTCGCTCAGTTCGCCGCTGCCGGTAAGGTGACCAAGAAGAAGTCTCTGGCCGAGATTGCCATGAGCTACGGCTACGTCTACGTGGCGCAGGTCGCCATGGGCGCCAACCCGGCTCAGACCCTCAAGGCCATCCACGAGGCCGAGGCCTACGACGGCCCGTCCCTCATCATCGGCTACAGCCCCTGCGAGATGCACTCCATCAAGAAGGGCGGCATGCAGAACTGCCAGGCCGAGATGAAGAAGGCCGTCGAGTGCGGTTACTGGAACCTCTTCCGCTTCAACCCCGAGGCTGCTGCCGGCAAGAAGCTCTCGCTCGATTCCAAGGAGCCCGCGGGCGGCTATCAGGAGTTCCTGATGAACGAGGCCCGTTACGCTTCGCTGACGCGTTCCTTCCCCGAGCGCGCCGAGGAGCTCTTCAAGGAGAATGAGCAGGCCGCTATGGACCGCTACGCTCACCTGCTGAAGCTCAAGACGGTGTACAACGAGGCCTAGGTCTCCCACCGCAGGATCTGAGGGCTGACCTTCGCGGACGTCCTCGGACATGAAAGAACCCCCGCTGCGCACTACGTGCGGCGGGGGTTCTTTCGTCCTGCGGAGTGTCCGCGAAGGTTAGCCCTCAGATCCTGCTACGACTACGTCCTCGGATTGTGGGGCTGAATGAAGGACGTGGCTGTGGGGGTGCCTTGTCCCGGTCGCTGTTTCGCGGCGTGGCCGCGAAACCACGCGCCACTTTGGGCATGGAGGGCTAGCTGATTGTGGCCTTCTGCTGCCCCAGTGCTGTTTCGCGCTTTGCGCGAAACATCGCAGCACTTTGGGCATAGTGGGGGAGTTGGTTGTCGCTGCCTTCTATCCCCTTGCTGTTTCGCGCCTTTGGCGCGAAAGGCGCAGTACTTTGGGCGTGGGGGCTGGCTTGCGGACTCAGATGACCTAGAGAGATATGGGTGCAAACGAGAAATCGTTGTTGGGGTCGTCCTTTTCCATAAACTCATCGAGACAGAATGTCATATAGATTGGAACGTAAAGGATCTTGCCCTCTTTGCAAAGGTTTTCGTGGCTCAGCACAACGGCCTCGGGAATTTTGTACTCGCCCACACTCATCAAACGGTCGAGGGCTGCATGTGCTCGAACTTTCTTGCCCGATTTGACTTCGATTGGGACAACATGCCCGAGGGCACCTTCGATTACAAAGTCGACTTCACCGACCTCACGCGTTTGGTAGTACCACGTATCTGCTCCGAGGGCAACGAGTTCCTGTGCGACCACGTTCTCATAGAGGCCGCCGAGGTTGGGGGTTTTCATGTCAAGGTAGACGGCGCGTGCCGTGCTGCCGGGATACCGCGATGCGAGCATACCTGTATCGGACTCGTATAGTTTAAAGGCTGTCGTTTTCTCCGTCCTCTTGAGAGGACTTCGTGCCTCCGTCACCTGGGGGACCATCAATCCAACGCCTGCGTTCACCAGCCATAGGAAATCCTGCTCGTATTTTTGAAGACGAGCTCCCTCGCCTAGAGACGAGACGATAAAGCGATGGGACTCCGCCTCAAGCTGAACGGGAATTTGCTCGAAAATGGAGCGAACGTTAAACGCTCGAGTCGATGCATATTTAGAGATATCGCTTTTGTACTGATCGACTAGCTGAATTTGAAGCTCACGCGTTCTCACGAGCGAATAGCCCGAATCGATATAGTTCTGAACGACCTCCGGCATGCCGCCGCAAACGATATAAGCTCTAAAGTTTTTGAGCATCGCCTCATGAATAAAATTTTCGACGGGACGCCTCTCGACAAGGCAGCTGCGGATGTCTGCAAGCACATTCTCGCTGATGCTGTTTGCCCAACAAAACTCTTCAAAATCCATTGGCCGCATAACAATGTGCTCGACATACCCCACCGGGAAAGAAGAGATCCCCTTAAACTCAGTCCCAAGCATAGACCCCGAGAAGACATAGCTAAAGCGTCCGTCCTCGACCAGCGCCTTCATAAGTGTAACGATCTGCGGATACTCCTGAATCTCATCGACGAAGATAAGCGTGTCTCCTTCAACAAGCGGTGCATCCGCAAGAAGGGCCACACGGTTGATGAAGTCAATGGAGTTCTTAGCGCCAACAAGTACGTCTCTTGCCTCGGCATCAAGTAGCAGATTGACCTCATAATACGAAGCGTAGTTGCTCTTTCCAAACGCGCGAATCGCATAGCTCTTGCCAATCTGACGCGCACCGGTAACAAGCAGGGCCTTATGGGAGTTATTCTTCCAGCTCAAAAGCCTATCAGTGACCTTGCGGCGTAGCATTAAAACACCTCATTGACAAAAATTGGCAAATAGATTTGCCCCTAATCATACAAAAATTGACAAATAGATTTGACCCAAATCATACAAAAATTGGCAAATAGCAAAGCTCACTTAGGCCTCAAAGCCAGCGAACCAGCACGGTACTTTGCGAAAAGGCTGGCGGCGCCGTTGTTGAGGGTGGCCAGGTTGACAGTGGCGCCGTTAGCGTTCTCGGCTGCTTGGGCGCGCAGGAGCGAAAGGGCGTCGGCAGCGTTCATGCAGAAGCCGACGGTAAAGTTCCATACTGCGAACTCGCAGTCGCTTGCCGCGGGGTGAAGCGCGATCGGCTATCCCTTATGTTGGATGAAAAGCCCCATGTTTTTGCAGGGGTGCATACTCGTCAAATTAATGTATAGAATCGCGTATAGTGCGAGTAAGATATTGCGCTGTCCGTTTTGTGTTTAGCAAAGATATAGTTTGCATAATCTGGTCTAATCCCTGCTCTATTTAAATAAAGTTGCACGTAAATGGCGTAGATATGCCTGAACTGGGCTTCTTTACGCTGAGCGGGTAAAATCGACCGTTCGCCGCTTAGGTATTTTCAAAATGAATAAAATGAGCGATAAAGAGAATATAAACCTTAATAAACTCGCGTATCGCACGGACGCGGGTTATTAATGGGTTGTAGGCCTTTTACAGAAAGGATTCCAGCAATGTCTAAGCCTCTTGGCAAGCCCGATCGTATTGTCGTCGCCCTCGGCGGCAACGCCCTCGGCAACAACC
>DXLP01000020.1 GCA_019414645.1 Collinsella sp. | reverse complement strand
ACAAATCCAAGTTAGACCATTTCAAATGGTTCGATGTCTGCCCGGATGCGACACTGAAGTGAGTGTCCATCCTCGCAGTATCCGGTTCTCAAGGTGCACGTCTGCGCTGGTTCCCGGTTCCACCGGGCCGCGCGGCAAGGAGATATATTGCCAGACCGCGAAGCTCTGTGGGACGTCAATTCCACTCTTCACAAGTCCTACACAACATATTGCTTTCTATAGGTAATAGAAAGACTGGTGCGGATCTTCCGCACGTATCAGATGATGACCCTTTGGTTCAGGAATATATAGAGATCGGTCACCTGTAAGTGTTTATCTACCCGCGCTTTTAGCAATGTAAACCGCGCTTCAGATAAAAAGAGGGAGCGCCGCGCACAACGCGACACTCCCCTAGCGATTCAAGAGAATCTATTAGGCCTCGAGAGCCTTCTTGGCGATGGTAGCCAGCTCGTTGAAGGACTCGATGTCCTCGTAAGCCATTTGAGCCAGGACCTTGCGGTCGAGCTCGATGCCGGCAACCTTCAGGCCGTGCATGAACTGAGAGTAAGAGATGTCGTTCAGGCGAGCAGCAGCGTTGATACGAGTGATCCAAAGAGAACGGATCTCGCGCTTCTTGTTGCGTCGATCACGATACTGATACTGCAGGGAGTGCTGGACCTGCTCTTTAGCATGCTTGTAAGTACGCGAAGCGGCACCGTAGTAACCCTTCGCACGGTGCATAACGGTACGGCGCTTCTTCTTGGCGGCAACAGCGCGCTTAATACGTGCCATGTTCTATCAACTCCTAGACGGTAAAACGAAAAACGGGAACGCGAACTTAGGCGAGACGCGACTTGATGACCTTGCGGTCGGCAGCGGCGATCTCGGTCTCCTGACGGAAGCCACGCTTACGCTTGGTGGACTTCTTGCTCAGGATGTGGCTCTTGAAAGCCTTGGCGCGCATAAGCTTGCCGGTACCAGTCTTGCGGAAACGCTTCTTGGTGCCGCTGTGGGACTTCATCTTAGGCATGAAATACTCCTTAATCGGTTACAGAACACTAGTTACTTGGTATCGCTTGCCGCTTTATCCTCATCGAAGGCGCCCTTAATCGGGGCGAGCAGCATAAGCATGTTACGGCCTTCCATCTTAGGCTTGGACTCGACCGTAGCGTAAGGCTTGAGATCCTCGGCGAGACGCTCGAGAACGTTAAGGCCCTGCTCCGGGTGAGCCATCTCACGGCCGCGGAACATGATGGTGATCTTAACGCGTGCGCCCTTCTTGAGGAAACGCAGAACGTGGCCCTTCTTGGTCTCGTAGTCGCCAACGTCGATCTTGGGTCGGAACTTCATTTCCTTGACCTCGACCTTGGACTGGTTCTTACGAGCAGCCTTGGCCTTCATGGCCTGCTGGTACTTGAACTTACCGTAGTCCATGACCTTGCAGACCGGCGGCTCCGCGTTGGGAGCGATCTCGACCAGGTCGAGACCCTGATCGTCGGCGACGCGCTGGGCATCGCGGATGGCGAACAGGCCGAGCTGAGAGCCATCGACGCCAATCAAACGGCACGAAGATGCAGTAATCTCGTCGTTGATGCGGGTGTCATCAGACTTAGCTATTTTCCCTACCTCCATTCATAAAAAAATAACCCGGCGCTTCTCAGCAACCAGGTCATACACATAGACTTCCTCGATTTGAGGAAGGGAATCTAAGTTGTATGACCAGTCAGCTGCTCATTGGCGCCAAAAGGTGGGAGCCCTCGGGTTCCTCTTTAGGGCATTGTGGGAACAACGCCTTGCGAATAATAACACGTACAGCGCATTATCACATTACGTACACGAAAAAGGGGGCCACAACCCCCTCAAAGCGCAGGTGCATGTATGGTGCCCGAGGCGAGACTCGAAGGGCCTTCGCTTCGCGAAGCCCCGGGCTTCGGGCGCATGGCGCCCTCACCACGCTCCGCTACAAACAGGCCACAGGCCTGTTTACTTAACGCTCCGCGCGCTCACGCGAGTTCGGCACGAAAAAGGGGGCCTTGACCCCCTTGAACGCTCACTTGCATGTATGGTGCCCGAGGCGAGACTCGAACTCGCACGTTGTTGCCAACGGTGGATTTTGAGTCCACAGCGTCTGCCAATTCCGCCACTCGGGCACGTAATGCGTGAGTTAGTTTATCACAGCTTTCTGTTGATTAGTCCGAAAATGGAACTTCGAGCATTTTGATAAGCTCAACCTTGCGCAACATCTCCCGCTTACGACATCCACGTCCGTCAACCGAGGCCTCGCCCATCTGGTTGTCATAGGGGTCCTCACGCATGCCGTCGAAAGCAGGCACAAACTCAGCCTGGAATCGATTGTTGGCCACCATACGCCACGGATCGAGATTGCCAAAGTAGTGACGGCGGCGCCACTCCTCGCCCATCCTGCGAGCAGAAGATCCAAATGACACGTCGGCGTTGAGCCACCCGGTTTGCGGCGTATAGAACTCTGCCCAGTCGTGCGGCCCCACCGAATCAGGCGCAACATACAGGCCACTCTGCCAGCGAGCGGGCACGCCCGCGATGCGGCACATGGTGATAAACGTGAGCGCCATAACGCCGCAATCGCCGCGGAGCGAGTGTGCACAGTCATCGGCGATGGAGCCCAAAAGCAGGTACGGTGGCTGATAGCGATAGTCAATATGCTGTGTCAGGTAATCATAGATAGCACGAGCGCGATCGAGCGGATTCTCGAGACCGTCAATAACACGCTCCGTCAACTGTCGCATGTACGGCGTGAACGCAATGTGCGGACGGTCCTCGGAGGTGTCCTCGGGCAGTGGCGCGTCCATACAGGGATGCGATGGGAGCGCGCCACCATAGATATCGCAATAGGCGGCATCGACGTGATAGCGATAGGTCACCGAGAATGAATGTTCAGTCGAAGATGTCCAAGAGGCAGCGCGAGCCGAAACGTTTTCAGGGGCAACGGTACCCCCCGACGTCATATCGAGAACCTCGATTTGAGACTGTTGACGACAGGCGGCAGCAACGGGTAGCCACGCGCGAACAGCCTCTCCCTCCAGAGCTCCAGGGACAGACACGGATGCCTTAAGCGTGATGACGCGAGCCAACCCGTTTTGCGACTCCATCTCCCTGAGCATCTGGTTACGCAGCGCGATGCCGTCCGCAGAATCGGGACGCAGGCCCGGAACCTCCTTGGGGTACACGCGAAGCGAATCGAGGAAGTTGTCGAGAACGAACAGCTCGCCATCGATAAAGCGCCAGTCAATACGCTTACGATTGATCAGGTCGTCAAGCTGCTCTTCGGTAAACTCTGGCCACTCCTCGCGAATCATCGCAATAGCCTGATCGCGCGACACCGAAAAATGAAGCGGCGTCTCGAGCATGCGATACCGCTCGGCACGAACACAAGCAGCCAGCGAAGGCTCAGGGTTCTGCTCCAGAAGGCGATCGCAAGCAGCAACAGCCTGCGTCAAATACCCGGCATCCTTGAGACGAAGAATCTCAGGCGGCAGTCCAATATCGAGATGACGAAAGTCATCACAGCAAACATCAACAGAGCAACCAACAGGACCCTCGCCAATAACCTTCCCATCCGAAGGCAGCACATCAATAACAGCCATACCAAAACTCCAAGTCACTAGAACGCTTGAAGCCCATTGTAGCGAGATAAAAAGAAAGCCCCAACAAGGGAGCCATCAACGCCGCCGAACGGTAGTCAATAAATAAATTCAGCCCAGTAACCCTGCGGCGTTAAACAAAGGAAGCCCCATCCCCCGGAACTGTTTCCTTGGCGCGACTTCTGGCGAAGCCAGGTGAGCGCAAAGGAAACAGTGTAGGGGGACGGGGCTTCCGGCGGGAAGTTTAGCGACGCTTACGCCTTGTTGACGGAGCCAAACTCCTCCATGAGCTCCTTGGTGCGAACAACGATGTTGTCGCGACCAGGCTTGAGGAGCTTGCGGGGGTCAAAGCCCTTGCCCTGCTGATCCTTGCCAGCCTCGATGTACTCGCGGACGCCCTTGGCGAAGACGAGCTGCAGGTCGGTGTTGACGTTGATCTTGGAGATGCCCAGGGAGATGGCCTTCTTGATCTGATCCTCGGGGATGCCGGTACCACCGTGCAGAACGAGGGGCAGGTCGCCGGTCTGAGCCTTGATCTCGCCCAGACGCTCGAAGGAAAGGCCAGCCCAGTCGGCGGGATACACGCCGTGGATGTTGCCGATGCCGCAGGCGAGGAAGTCGACGCCCAGGTCAGCAATCTGCTTGCACTCAGCGGGGTCAGCGAGCTCGCCGTTGGAGGTCACGCCGTCCTCGGTGCCGCCGATGCCGCCGACCTCGGCCTCGATGGACATGCCCTTGGAGTGGGCAAGCTCAACGAGCTCCTTGGTGCGGTCGAGGTTAAGCTGGAAGGTCTCCTCGTGAGAGCCGTCATACATGATGGACGTGAAGCCGGCCTCGATGCACTTGAAGCAGTCCTCGTAAGAACCGTGATCGAGGTGAAGGGCGACGGGAACGGTAACGCCCGTGGCCTCGACGGCAGCCTTGACCATGTCGGCGCAGACCTTGAAACCGCCCATCCACTTAGCGGCACCAGCGGTGCACTGAAGGATCAGCGGAGACTTGGCCTCCTCGGCGGCCTGGAGAATAGCCAGGGTCCACTCGAGGTTGTTGGTGTTGAAGGCACCGAGAGCGTACTTGCCGGCCTCGGCCTTCTTGAGCATGTCTGCTGCGTTGACGAGCATAAAAGAAACCTCCTGTAAGGTTGCTCCGATAACGCCTGAGATTTTACCACGGCGTACCCGAGCATAAACGTTCGTTTGTTCACGAATATCGTCCAAACAGACTTTTTTTGACCGTTTGCCCTACGGAATCGACCCGTTGGGGAAAAATAGCTTGACGTTTAGACGCTTCTCGTGCTTTAGAAGCTGACTATAAAGCTACACCTGCATGAAAGTGTTCTGCATGAGCTCGCGTGCCATGGTGGTCGAATCGCCATGGCCGGTTAAGCAAACGGTGTCGGGCGGAAGAAGCCGGGCGAGCTTGGAGAGCGAGCGCAGAATCGCCGCCTCGTCTCCGCCGGAAAGATCGGTGCGGCCGTGCCCACCCGGAAACAGGGTGTCGCCCACAAAGGCGATGTTCCCCTGCTCGGTGGCAGCAAACAAGACGATCCCGCCCGGCGTATGCCCTGGTGTCTCGATCACCTGCAGGCAGATATCGCCCACCTCGAGAGCATCGCCCTGGGCGAGCAGGCGCGTCGGCTCCCCAGGGTCGGGCGTCTCAATGCCCCACATAGCTCGCTGTTCCTCGATGTTCGCATGCGGCACCGCCACATCCTTAGCACACAGCTCATACTGACAGCCCTCGCCAACGGTGGTTCGCACGCCGGCAACACCACCAACATGATCGGCATGGCCATGAGTGCATACGGCGCCAAGCATGCGTACGCCGGGATGCTTGGCTCGAATATGCTCTACCAAGCGCTCGCCTTCCCATGCGGGGTCGATAATCACACACTCATTGTCCGAAATAACAGCATAGCTATTGGTCTGAATGGGACCGTTTACGAGCGTCTCGATCTCGACCGATCCCTTGGGAGTTACATCCAAGGACACACCACTCATGTCCCTCTCCTCTCTATAGAACTCGAGGCATCAAACGATGCCTCGAGTGTAGCGAATATCGATAATGTGGCACGTTCGTCGCGACTAAACGCGGCGCTTAAGCTGGGCTCCACCCTCGCCGGGCATCAGGCGGCGCGCGTCGTAGACCGAGTCAACGCTGCTGATGGAGGCTAGCAGCGGATCCAGCCCACTCGCGTCCGAGATCTCGACCATAAAGCGTAGGGTTGCAATACCCTCGCGGTTGGTCGACGTGGCGGCAGAAAGGATATTGCCGCCCGCATCGCCAATGGCAATGGTGACATCCTTGAGCAGGCCCATGCGGTCCAGGCACTCGACCACGATCTCGACCTGGAAGAGGGTGTCGGCAGCGCCGTCCCACTCCACTTCGATCATGCGCTCGGGATGCTCCATAAGACCCTTGACGTTGGGGCAGTTGGCGCGATGCACCGAAACGCCACGACCGCGCGTGATGAAGCCGACGATATCGTCGCCCGTCACCGGATTACAGCAATGCGCCAGACGGACCAGCAGTCCGCTGTTGCTCTCGCCCTTGACGATAATGCCGTTGCTGGCGCTCTTGCCACGCTTTTGCGGCTTGCGGTTGGAGCCGCGGGCCGGCTGTTTCACGACCTCGGCGATAGCCTCGGCCTTGGTGACCTGTTCCTCGGGCTTGGGGTCCAAGATTTGCTCGACCTTGTTACCCACAGCGCGCGGGGCAACCTTGCCGGCGCCGACGGCGGCAAACAGGTCCTCAAGCTGCTTGTAGTTAAACTGCTCCGCCACGGCGTTGAGCGCACGCGTGGATCGCGGCGTAGAGATGCCATACCCGCGCTTGCGCAGGTCCTTGGCCAGTATATCGCGGCCGGCAGCAGCGTCATCGTCTTTGGTCGCGGCGGCGAAATAACGGCGAATCTTTGACTTGGCCGAAGGAGTCTTAACGATCTTGAGCCAATCACGCGACGGCTTGGAACTCTTGTTGGTCAGGATTTCAACGCGGTCGCCCGTCTTGATTTCGTGCGTGAGCGGGGCCACCGCACCGTTGATCTTAGCGCCGACGCAGTGGTTGCCCACCTCGGTGTGAACGGCGTAGGCAAAGTCGAGCGGCGTGGAGCCGGCACGAAGCGCCATGACCTCGCCCTTGGGTGTAAAGACAAAGATCTCCTGATCGAACAGATCAACCTTCAGCGAGTGCAGGTATTCCTTGGCGTCCGTAATCTCATCAGACGCTGCCCAATCGAGCGAATGTTTGAGCCAGTTAATCTGGTCGTCCAGACGCTGGGCATCATTGGTCTTAGACGCAGACGATCCGCCCGACTTCTTATAGAGCCAGTGGGCGGCAATGCCGTACTCGGCCTGCTCATGCATCTCATAGGTTCGAATCTGAATCTCGAGCGGGCGGGCCGTGGGGCCGATAACCGTCGTGTGGAGCGACTGGTAGTTATTAACCTTGGGCATGGCGATATAGTCTTTAAAGCGACCGGGCATGGGGTGCCACAGTGTATGCACCGCGCCGAGCGTGGAGTAGCAATCGCGCACCGAATGCGTGATGACGCGCAGTGCCACCAGGTCGTAGATCTCGGAGAACTCCTTGCCCTTGCGCTTCATCTTTTGGTAGATGGACCAATAGTGCTTGGAGCGGCCATTGATCTGGAAGCCCTCCAGGCCGATGCGGTTGAGCTCGTCGGTGAGCGTCTTGATGGTCTCGGCCAGATAGCGCTCACGGACCTCACGAGACTCCGCCACCATGCGCGCGATGCGCTGGTAGGCGTCGGGCTCAAGGTAGAAGAAGGACAGGTCCTCGAGCTCCCACTTAATAGAGCTCATGCCCAGACGGTCGGCCAGGGGCGCATACACGTCCATGGTCTCGCGAGCCTTAAACAGGCGACGGTCCTCACGCAGGGCTGCAAGGGTGCGCATGTTGTGCAGACGGTCGGCAAGTTTGACGATAATGACGCGGATGTCCTTGGACATGGCGAGGAACATCTTGCGCAGCGTAAGCGCCTGCTTCTCGTCCATGCTATCGACTTCGATGTTGGTGAGCTTGGTCACGCCATCGACGAGCTCGGCAACCGTATCGCCAAACAGGCCGGACACATCGGCGAGCGAGGTCTCGGTATCCTCGACGGTATCGTGCAGCAGCGCGGCGCACACCACATCGCAGTCCATCTTGAGATCGGCCAAAATGATGGCCACCTCGACGGGATGGTTGATGTACATCTCACCCGAACGGCGCTTTTGGTTGCAGTGCTTCTCGGCAGCAAAGCAATAGGCCTGCTCCACCTTGGAGAAGTCGTCCTCATTCATATATTTGAGGCACAGGCGCTCCAGCTTGTCGTAGCTGTCCGCCATAATCTCGGGCGGCAGCTCATCGGCATGCTTATAGTGCTCCATCTCCGAGAACGGTTGGAGGGTGGAATCATGGGCGGTACGGGCTGCGGCATCCATCGAGGTCCCCTTCCCCTAGGCCCGCGGTACGATCGGGCGGTTAACTTTGGCTAGCATATCAGAAGCGCACGAATCAAGCGCCCAACTCCGGAAAGCCGAGAACTCCATGCGCGAGCGCAAGCCCTCCAAATAGCGGATTGACCTGCTCAATTGCACACGGCCGGGGTTTTCGGCCATCGCAATGCGACGGGTGTCATCAAACCCCGAAACGCGACAGAAGCCAAGCTCTTCGAAGATTCCCAGACCGCTTGCCACCGAGCGCTCGTCAACCGGCGTGCGGGCATCGATGGCAAGGCACATCTGCGCGATGTCGATATCGCTCGCACTAAATGAGTCGGCTCCGGTCTTGCCGCGGTTGGAGCGCCACATAGTCTGCAGCGCGCGATAGAGCGTGACGAGCTCGTCGCGCTCGGGCGCGTAGCAGTCGAGCAGGCGCTCGTTAATGCGAGCGTCACGCGACGAATAGAGCAGGTGAATCACGGCAGGTTGCCCGTCGCGACCGGCGCGTCCGCTCATCTGGTTGAACTCAATGCTGCCAAACGGCATGTGATAGAGCACGACATGGCGGATATCGGGCAGGTTCACGCCCTCACCAAAGGCAGAGGTCGAAACGATGCAACTGAGGCTTCCGTCACGAAACGCTTCCTCCACGCGGCGACGATCGGAGCGCGCAAGCCCCGCGTTATAGAATGCGATGCGGGTCGCGCAATCGGGTACCCGCTTGCGCAGCGTCTTAGCAAGCGCCACGGACTGGTCGCGCGAGTTGACGTAGATGACGGTCTTCTCCCCCGTAGCCACGATTGACACCAGGCGGTTCTCGCGGCTCGCAAGGTCCCGGTCATCCTCGAGCCGCAAGTTCTCGCGCACCGTCTCGTCGACCACTGTACGGGTAATCGGTAGCACGCGGGCGAGCTCGGCCACAACCGGAGCCGTTGCGGTGGCAGTCGCGGCCAGAACGACCGGGTCACCCAGGGCCTTGAGGATATCGGGCATGTCGAGATAGGCACTGCGGTCGCCGCCCTTGGCAAGACCGGCATGATGCGCCTCATCGATAACGACAAACCCGATACGCCCCGAGCGCGCAAAGCGATCACGGTGAATAGACAGGAACTCAGGCGTCGTGAGCACGATGCCGGTGCGGCCCGAAGCCAAGCCGGCAAACACGTCATCGCGCGCCGCCTCCACGGTCTCGCCGGTCAACACGCCCACGCCAATGCCGAGCGCAGCCATCGTCGACGAGAGGTGATAGGCCTGGTCAGCAACGAGCGCACGCAGCGGATAGACAAAGATGCTCGCACGCCCACGAAGGACCGCCTCGCGCGCGGCGTGCACATGGAAGATGAGCGACTTGCCACGCCCCGTCCCCATAACAGCCAAAACGCTCTGGTGGTCGGCGAGGGCGTCGAGTGCCTCGACCTGCGCGCGATGTGGCTGGTTCGAGCCGATAAAGCTATGGATAAGCGAGCGCGTGAGCTCGGTATAAGAAAGCTGGGCGAGCGTCTCGCGTTTACGCGACTCCAGACGCAGGCCAGAATCCGCCGGCTGCACGCCGCGGCGAAGCTCACATGCCGGATCGTCGATATTGGGCGCCGCGGTATCGCGCACCAAGACATCTTTGATCATGAGCTTGGGCTTCACACGTCCCTGCCAATGCTCGGCCACTGCCTCGAACACCAGGTCGACGGCGCTATCGCAATTGATGAGCTTATCGATCTGCGGCACGCGGAACATAATGGCCGGCACACTCGCAGCGCCATCGGTCGCCACGAAGCGCATGTGCTCGCCGATTTTGCCCACCACGGCGCGATCGCACATTGTCACGCCCTCGGCCGCCAACAGCGGCACCTTGTTGCCCTGGCCAAACGGCTCAAGACGGGAGATTTGCTCGATGGTCTCGATATTTAGCTCGGAGAGGTCAACGGTGGCGGCAACCTCGTCGGTGTCCTCAAAGTCCTCGGCGGGAAGCTCGGACAGCACGGCGGAAAGGCGACGGCGGAACTCGTCGAGCTTGGACGCCTCGATGGTCACGCCCACCGCACCCGCATGCCCGCCGCGACGAATCAGCAGATCCGAGCAGCGCTCGACAGCGTCGAACAGGTTGACCTTGCCCACCGAGCGACCCGAACCGCGAGCGATACCGTCTTCGATCGAGAACAGCAGCGCCGGCACGTGATAACGGTTGGTCAGGCGGCTCGCTACGATACCCTTGACGCCCTCGTGCCAGCCCTCGCCACCCACGACGATTGCGCGACCGCCATCATAGGTCTCCTCGACCTTTGCCATGGCATCGCGCGTGAGCTCCGCCTCGATCTCGCGACGCTGACGGTTAATCTCCTCGAGCTCGGCCGCCAGCGCGCTTGCCTCGATGGGATCGCGGGCAAGCAGCAGGTCGAGCGCCAGCTTGGGATCGGCCATGCGGCCGGCGGCGTTCAAGCGGGGAATGAGCGAAAACGACAGGCCATCGGCCGTAATACTAGAGAGGTCGGCCTTGGCGAGCGCGGCCAGCGCGATATAGCCGGGGCGGGCGGTCACGCGCATCTGCTGGATGCCCTCGGCGACCAGCGCGCGGTTCTCGGGCGTCAGCGGCATCATGTCGGACACGGTACCCAGCGCCGCGACCTCGATCAGCGAACGCCAATACGACGGCTTGCCCAGACGCTCGCCCAGGACCTGCACCAGCTTGAGCGCCACACCGGCACCGGCAAGCTCGCGCGAGGGACCCTCGTCCTCGAGCTTTGGGTCGGTCAGGGGCACGCCCTGCGGCACCTGGTCGGACGGCTCGTGATGGTCCGTGACCACCAATTCGATCCCCAGGCTCTCCAGATAGGAAACCTCTTCCTTGGCGGCAATGCCGTTATCGACGGTCACGATCAGCTGGGGGCGAGCGAGCTCGTTAACGCGGTCGAGTGCCGCGCGCGAAAGACCGTAGCCCTCATCAAAGCGATGCGGAATAAACGGCGTGACATCGGCGCCAAACGTGCGCAGCGCCTCGGTCAACAGGCAGGTCGACGTAATGCCGTCAACGTCAAAATCGCCAAAGACTGCAATGTGCTCGTGGTTGCGAATAGCGCGCTCAACGCGGTCGGCAACGACCGACATGCCCGGGATAATGAGTGGGTCGGCCCAGTCGCGATCGAGCGAAGGCGTCAAAAACAATTGGCCCTCTTTGATGGAGCCAATGCCGTGCGCGACCATAATGCGCGCCACCAGCCCAGGAATGCCCAGACCAGCCGAAAGTTCCTTTTCGAGCTCGGGATTTTGCTGAGCGACCGCCCAGCGATGCGTCGTCTTAAGCGATGACATAGGCACCCACCCCCGATAGGGGCAGGTCGCCGCGATACCTCTCACGGTTCATAGCGATGAGTCCTCTGTGTATGCCCGCTTCGGCAGGCAGATCTGTTGAACGGATTTATTATACCGTGCAGCGCGGACGCAAAACGCCGCGGTGCGCCGCGGTTTCGGCAAACGATGGCGGTAATGCCCTCGAAACAATCGAGCGTTTCAGCCGCACGGACACATACGAGCGTCTAGCATATCCATACAAACAAGTTCGCGGATAAAGGGAGTCGCGGGGCATATGAAGCAATGGGCTGGACTGGGGAAGTTCCTCGCGGGGCACATGCAGATCATCGTTCCGATTTGTGTGGCGCTCGGCGTGCTCTTTCCTCAACAGATCGGCGTTCTCAAGCCCATTGTTCCCGCCCTCTTCGCCTTTATGACGTTTCAGGGTGCGCTCAGCAACACCTTTCACCAGGTAGCCGAGGTGTTCCACCGTCCGCTGCACCTGATTCTGGCGTTGTTGGTCTCGGCGGCGCTTATTCCCATCGCGGCCTATGCCATGGGATCGTTGTTCTTTGGTTCCAACCCCAACCTTGTCTGCGGCATCGTGCTCGAATACAGTGTGCCCGTGGCAGTCACCGCTTTTATGTGGATCAGCATGTTCGGCGGCAACGGCCCGCTCGCGCTCACCATCATCCTGACGTCCTCGGTCATCTCCCCTGTGACGATTCCGCTTACGCTCAAGCTCCTGCTGGGCGCCACCGTCTCGATCGACGTGCCGAGCATGATGCAGAACATGGCCTTTATGATCGCCATCCCCGCTGTGCTCGGCATCGTGATCAACGAGCTCACGCGCGGCTGGGGGCACGAGAAACTCTCCCCCGCGCTCTCGCCCGCCTGCAAGTTCATGATGATGGGCGTTATCGCCTCCAACTCCACCGCCATGAGCGAGTACGTGCTGCACATGAACGCGGTGCGCTTGGAAGTCGCCCTCTTTATTTTGGTCTTCGCCATCAGCGGCTTTGTCGTCGGCATTCTGGTCGCCCGCGCGCTGCATCTGCCATATAGCGAAACGACCACCATGTGCTTTACCTGCGGCATGCGCAATATCTCTTCGGGCGCCGTCATCGCCACGCAATACTTTCCGGGCGAAGTTGTGTTTCCCGTCATGTGTGGAACGTTGTTTCAGCAGGTGCTCGCCTCGCTTATCGGACACTTCTTTGAGCGTCTGACCGGCGAGGAGCGCGCCGCCCAGCGCAAGCGGGTCGAGGCCGGCCGCGATGCAATGGCGCGCTAAACCGTCCGCAGTGTGCGGGCGCTCACTTTACGATGTGAGCGCCTCCAGATGTGCGCGGAATCGCTCCGCATCGACATCGAGCGCGGTCTCAGCATTGACCTGAGCCAGCCGATACCCGACAAAGTAGGGTGAAACCACCCAGCGCGGAAGCGCCTTGGCAATGGTCCGGCCGTCCATGTGGTAGAAGAACAAGTTGTACGACTCTGCGCGACCACCATGGTGCTCGTTCAGGATATAGCGCAGAGCTACCTGAATCGCATCGGCGAAGAGGTCCGTCTCGGCTTGGTCTCGCGCGCCATCGCTGGCGGCGATTCCCTGCGGGGCTGAAACATTGACCTCAAAGAACCCCATAATCGGTTCGGTTGAGATGTTGACCGCAACCCTTCCCCTCTGCCAAACATCGATGCCTTCAAAGTTGGCTGAGGTCAGCGCCGCATAGCCGTCCTCCTGTTCCAAGCCCACAATCTGCATGTGTGGATGGACGAGGCTGCCGCCCGAAAGCGGACCCTTGTTCTTGTACATGAGCACGCTTCGATACTGCTGCGAATCGATCATCTGCTGCCAGCAATCCAGAGCAAACCTCATCACATGGTGGAGTTCATCCGGCTTATAGGTCACCAGGTCGGCATCGTGATCGGCCGACTCGATCAGCACGGTTTGACGGGTGGCGCGCAGGGTCTTGAACTTATTCTCGAGCCAGATGCAGTCACCGTCGCGCTGGATGATGTTGGTGAGCCCCTCCGTGTTGCAAAAGGGACACGCGGTACCGGGGCGACGGTTGTCGTCGGGCTTGCCGCTCGCCTGCTGAACATCGAATACCAGCGCCACGGGTTATACCTCCAGCGGCACGATCTTGGTGCCATGGAGCTCGGAGACGTCTAGCGCCGCCGCGACCGCGTCGCGATTTGCCGTAGTGATGCCGCCGCCGGGAAGGATGGTCAAACGATCACCCGCATACTCGATTAAACGAGCCAGGTGATCGAAATTATCCTCGATCGACGTACCGGCAGCGCCGCCATGCGTGAGGATGCGCGTAACGCCGCAGTCGGCAAGTGTATCAATCGCATCGAGCTGAGCCTCGGGCGAGAGCTGGTCAAATGCCATGTGGAAGGTGATGTCGATGGGCTCACGCTTACATTCCTCGGTCGCGCAGCCCGCAGCCATCACGAGGGCGCCAAGCGTAAGTTCGTCGAGCGCCCATCCGCCAGCGCAGGGCTTGCAGCAGCCAAAGACCAAGCCGTCAACGCCGGCGCTTACGGCAAGGCCCAGGTCCATCTCCATCATACGCAGCTCGTCCTGGTCGTAGTGAAAGTCGCCGCCACGCGGGCGAATCATGCACATCACCCGTGCATCGTGCTCGTGGACATAGTTGGTCGTAGCGCTGATAACGCCGGCCGAAGGCGTGGTGCCACCAACGGCAAGGTTGTCGCACAGCTCGATACGCCTTGCACCGGCATCGATAGCCGCCGGCACCCGCTCAAAGTTCTCGGCACAAAACTCGTACAGCATAGATAGACCCCCAAAGACAGCAGATGTTTTCCGACGGGCATTGTCACACATCCCCATGAAGTTGCGGTGGAATAGGGACTCTTTTGGCCTCTGGAGCCCGTATTCAGTCCCTATTTCACCGCAACTTAAAAAGGGGCGCTGACTGAGATAGTCAGCGCCCCTTTTGTTAGGTGGGTTAGCCTCCGAGGTAGGCTTTGCGGACGTTGTCGTCATGCAGGAGCTCTTGGCCGGTGCCGGTCATGGTGATCTTGCCGGTCTCGAGCACGTAACCGCGTGTGGCGATGGAAAGCGCCATCTGCGCGTTTTGCTCGACCAGAAGCACCGTGGTGCCGGCCTTGTGCAGGTCCTCGACAATCTGGAAGATCTGTTCGATCAGAATCGGTGCCAGACCCATGGAAGGTTCGTCGAGCATGAGCAGCTTGGGATTACTCATAAGGGCGCGGCCCATAACGAGCATCTGCTGCTCGCCGCCCGAAAGGGTGCCGGCGACCTGGCGACGGCGCTCCTTCAGGCGCGGGAACTGCTCGTAGACGCGCTCAAGGCCCGGAGCAACCGTGGACTTGGGCTGCGTGTAGGCGCCCATCTCCAGGTTCTCCTCGACCGTCATCTGCAAAAAGGCGCGACGGCCCTCGGGCACCTGGGCCAGGCCCTTACCAACCAGCTTATCGGCGGGCGTATGAGTAATGTCCTCGCCCATAAACTTGATGGAGCCGGTCTTGGAGCGCAGCAGGCCCGAGACGGTCTTGAGCGTTGTGGACTTGCCGGCACCGTTCGCACCGATCAGAGCCACGATCTCGCCCTCGTTGACGTTAAAGGAGATGTCCTTGATGGCGTGGATGGCGCCGTACCAGACGTTGATGTTGTAGACGGAAAGCATCGGCTCTGCCATTTAGTTCTCCCCCTTATCCTGCTTGCCCAGATATGCCTCGATAACGGCGTCGTTGTTCTGGATTTCCTCTGCCGTGCCCTTGGCGATGACCTTACCAAAGTTGAGCACGCAGATACCCTCGCAAATATTCATGACGAGCGACATGTCGTGCTCGATAAGCATGATGGCGATACCAAAGGTGTCGCGAATCTTGACGATGTTCTCCATGAGTTCCGCGGTCTCGGACGGGTTCATGCCGGCGGCAGGCTCGTCGAGCAGCAGCAGTTTGGGGTTGGTGGCAAGCGCGCGGACGATCTCCAGACGACGCTGAGCGCCGTAAGGCAGCGATCCGGCCTGCTCGTTTGCCAGATGCTCCATATCAAAGATGGACAGCAGCTCCATGGCGCGCTCGTGGGCGGCCTTCTCGTGCTTCCAATACGTCGGCAGGCGCAGCACGCCCTCAAAGCCGGAGTAACGCTCCTGGTTATGCAGACCGACCTTAACGTTATCCTCCACCGTCATGGTGTTGAACAGGCGAATGTTCTGGAAGGTACGGGCAATACCCATGCGGTTGACCTGATAGACCGACTTGCCCGAGGTATCCTCTCCGTCGAGCAGGATGGTGCCGTGCGTGGGCTGATACACCTTGGTGAGCAGGTTGAAGACCGTGGTCTTACCGGCACCGTTGGGGCCGATCAGACCGGCGATCTCGGTCTTGCCGATAGTCAGGCTAAAGTCGTCGACTGCCTTAAGGCCACCGAACTCAATGCCCAGGTGGATGCACTCGAGTGCAGGGCGCTCGCCCAGGTCACGATCGGGAACGATGGCGCCAGAAGGATACGGGACCATCTTGCCCTTCTTGAACTCAAATTTACTGGGCATCGGCTGCCACCTCCTTCTTGGAAGCAAAGCGATCCTTAATGCGTGCGAAGAACGCCTTGAGCTGCGGGTTGTTGGTAAAGATCATGACCAGGATCAGCACGATAGCGTAAATGAGCATACGGTAGTCCGAGAACTGACGGAGCAGCTCGGGAAGCACCGTGAGCAGCGCCGCCGCGATGACGGAGCCGCGCATATTGCCCAGACCGCCCAGGACCACGAACACCAGAATGAGGATGGACGTGTTGAAGTCGAACTTGGTGGCGGAGAGCTGCGAGAAGTTACCGCCGAAGAGGGCTCCGGCAGCACCGGCGAGGGCAGCGGAAACCACGAAGGCGATCATGCGGTACTCGGTGACGGAGATGCCTACGGACTCGGCTGCAATCTTGTTATCGCGCACGGCCATAATGGCACGGCCGGTACGGCTGCGAACCAGGTTGAGCACGATCACGAGTGCGACCATGACCAGGATGGCACCGGCGAGGAAGGTCGAGTACGTCGACACGCCCGAGGCGCCCTGGGCGCCCTTGATGATGGCGGTGCCGTCCTCGAGCAGGTGCAGGTCGTCGATCGTAGAGTTGCCCGTGATGTTAAAGATCACGTGCAGGCCGCGCGAGTCGACACCCACGATAAGGCAAGTGACGATCTCTTTGATGATCTCGCCAAAAGCCAGGGTCACGATGGCCAGATAGTCGCCGCTCAGGCGCAGGACCGGGATACCGATCAAGAAGCCCAAGACGGCAGCGGCGATAGCGCCGACCACGATGCTGATGACAAGGCGCACCGGATCGGAGGGAACGGCGCTCTCGAGGGCGACCGCGGTGACGATTCCCGTATAGGCGCCGACGCTCATAAAGCCCGCATGGCCCAGCGACAGGTCGCCCGCGATGCCGACGACAAGGTTGAGGGAAATGGCCATGACGATGTAGGCCGTAATGGGAACCAACTGACCGGCGATCATGCGCGGAATCATGTGGTTCGACTGCATAAAGAACACGATGGCGAAGGCCACGATGCACATGGCATACGTAACAAAGTCGTGACGCGTCTGCTTATCTTTAAGAAACTTCATAACGCTCACCTACACCTTCTCGGGGACGTACTTGCCCAAGAGGCCGGCAGGCTTGACGAGCAGGACGATGATCAAAACACCAAAGACGATGGAGTTGGCAAGGCTCGTGGAAATGTAGGCCTGCGCCATCGCCTCGATGATGCCGATGAGAATGCCACCGACAAAGGCGCCGGGGATGGAACCGATGCCACCGAAGACGGCGGCGTCGAAGGCCTTGATGCCAGGCATGGCGCCCGTCGTAGGCTGCAGCACCGGCGAGTAGGAGCACAGCAGCACGCCGGCGATGGCGGCAAGGGCAGAGCCGATGGCAAACGTCATCGAGATGGTGCGGTTGACGTTGATGCCCATGAGCTGAGCGGCGGCCTTGTCCTCGGACACGGCACGCATGGCCTTACCCATCTTGGTCTTACCTGTAAAGAACATCAGGCCGGCCATGATAACCAGGCAGGCGACGATGGTGACGAGCGAGACGGCGCTTACGTTGAACTTGGCCAAGAACTCCGGCACCTGGAAGGTGACGAGCGAAGTGAAGTTCTTGGGCGTGGCGCCCCACAGAAGCTGCGCGGCGTTCTGCAGGAAGTAAGACACGCCGATAGCCGTGATCAGAACGGCCAGCGGACCTGCTTGGCGTAGCGGCTTATAGGCCAGACCCTCAATGAGGACACCGAGAACCGTGCAGACCACACAAGAGAGAACTACAGATGCCCAGCCCGGGAGGCCGAGATACGACGTGGCGCAGAACGAGACATAGGCACCGACCATGATAACGTCGCCGTGAGCGAAGTTCAGCATCTTGGCGATACCGTAGACCATGGTGTAGCCCAACGCGATGATGGCGTAGACGCTGCCCATGGACAGGCCGTTGACCAGGTATTGGATAAAGACCGTCATGTTCCACATCCCCCTTTCGAATAGGTTTCCAGTTGATGTATGAAACAGGGACGTTACATCGTCCCTAGATACCAAGCAAGCAGGGAAGGCCAAAACCTCCCCTGCTTGGGATCAAAACCGCTCTATGTAAGGCGGCCAATTAGGCCTGTACGTACTTGCCGTCGGTGATGACGTACGCCGTGGGCTCCTTCTGGACCTGGCCCTTATCGTTCCAGGTGAGCTTGCCGGTCAGACCGTCAACGGTAATCTTGAGCATAGCCTTGGACAGCTTCTCGGCGGCCTCGGTCGGGTCGGCGTCGACACCAAGACCGGCCTCCTTGAGGGCCTCGGCCACCGCGTGCACGCCGTCGTAGGCGTCGGCGGCAAACTGGTCGGGGGTATCGCCGTACTTATCCTTGTAAGCGTTGACGAAGTCGGCGTTCTTCTCGTCGTCGGCGGAGAACGGGGTCATGAGCAGCAGACCCTCGGCAAGAGAGGTATCGAAGCCCTCAACGCCCAGGATGCCGTCCATGCCGTCGCAGCCCATCATCTTGACGTCGTAGCCCATGTCCTTGGCGTTCTTGAGCAGGACGGACGCCGGCGTGTAGTAGATCGGCGCAAAGATCATGGTGGCGCCGGCCTGCTTGGCCTTGGTCAGCTGGTTCGTAAAGCTCGTGGCGGAGTCGTCCTTAAAGGTCTCCTCGTCAACAATCTCGAGCTTGGACTCAGCGGCCTGGGCCTTAAAGGAATCTGCGATGCCCGAAGAATAGGCGTCGCCGGAGTTATAGAACAGCACGAACTTCTCGTCCGCATACTTCTGCGCCAGGAACTTGGCAGCGTTGACACCCTGGTTGGGGTCGGTGAAGCAAACCTGGAAGACGCAATCCTTGCCGTCGGTGACGTCCTCGGAGGACGCGGACGGGGTGATCATGAACGTCTTGGGGTCGTTACCACACTCTGCGGCAACGGCAACCGACGCACCCGTGGTAGTCGGGCCGACGAGGGCCTGCATGCCCCAGTCGAGCAGGGTGTTGAAGGCGTTGACGGCCTTCTCGCCATCGGCCTGGTCATCCTCGGCCTTGCTGGCAAGCGGCAGCTCCTTGGTCGAAAAATCCTTGCAGCCAAGCTCGACACCCTGGGTAACGGACTTGCCGTAGGACGCGTTGGCGCCGGTCAGCGGGCCGATGGTGCCGATCTTAAACGAAGCGTCGCTCGAAGCGGAACCGCTGTCGCCGCCGTTGGAGGAGCAGCCAGCTAGAATGGACATCGCCCCCAGACCTGCTGCGCTCGCGATAACGCTCCTGCGATTCATAACAGGGTTCAATGACTTACCGGTGAGGCTCGACATGCGGCTCTCCTCTCAAATCTCGTCGGGTTTTGGTTACCCGACAGGCCATCCTTCGCCGTGTTCGGCGTTCGCAAAATAGTAGACGCTTTAGTTAGGAAAAGTGGCGGTTATTTCGACTTTTCTTTGGATTTGTTCATTTATCCATATTTCTGCGTATTTCTATTACTTTATGCAGTAAAGCCACTTTATTGTGTAAAAGCAATGTTTCCGTTCTGTTACAAGCGTCCCCGCCCTGAATAAAACAGCCTCACCGGTCGCGCTTTATGCGCGCTTAGGCGGCGATGTACTTGCCGTCCTGGATCACATAGGCCGTAGCGGGCTTTTCGACTTGGCCCTCGTCGTTCCACGTGAGCTCGCCAGTCAGGCCCTCGATCTTGATCTTGCGCATGGCCTTGGTCGGCTGGTTGATAAAGCTCGTGGAGGAGTCGTCCTTAAAGGTCTCGGTATCGACGATGTCGAGCTTGGATGCCTTGGCCTGCTCGGCAAAGGCATCGGCGATCTCGGCCGAGACGGCGACGGCGGCACCAGTGGTAACGGAGTCGACGAGCGCCTGCATGCCCCAGTCGCACAGGGCGAACCTTATGGTGTAAACGTTGACAGTTTGTTACGGAGTTCCGTTTGTAGCGAGCATGTTTCCAATGTTTCCGCAGCGTTTCGGGGGGTGCCGTTTTGTGCGACTCCTGTTGCCTGGCGAGCACGCGCCCTCGGTTCACGCTAGAATGCACTCAACCTTTAAGCGGTAATCCATCCATAAGATGCACGAAGGAGCTATCTATGAGCGAACCCCTGCGCACCGTGAACGTCGGTCTGATCGGTCTGGGAACCGTCGGCGGCGGCGTGGCCCGTCTGATTAAGAGCCACCACGATGAGTACCTGGCCGCCTACGGCATCGACCTTAAGCTAACTCGCGCCTGCGCGCTTGCCTGGGAGCAGGCCGAGGCGGCCGGTATTGAGCGCGAGGCCTTTACGAGTGACTGGCACGACGTCGTCACCGACCCCGCTGTCGACATCGTCGTCGAGCTGATCGGCGGCGAGCACCCCGCGACCGAGATCTTCACCACCGCCTTCGAGAACGGTAAGCACGTCGTCTCTGCCAACAAGGCCCTGTTGGGCCGTCATGTCGAGACACTCGCCGAGAAGGCGCGCGCGTGCGGCGTGCAGATTAAGTGCGAGGCCAGCTGCGGCGGCGGCATCCCCATCGTGAGCACGCTTGAGCACGATCTGGTGGGCAACAAGATCCTGACCATCGCCGGCATCCTCAACGGCACCACCAACTACATCCTGTCGCGCATGGACGCCGAGGGCGCCGATTACGCCGACGTGCTCGCCGATGCACAGGCCAAGGGCTATGCCGAGGCCGACCCGTCCGCCGACGTCGACGGCTTCGATGCCGCCAGCAAGACGGCCATCCTCGCCTCCATCGGCTTTGGCACCCGCGTTACCACCGATGATGTGTACCAGCAGGGTATCCGCACCATCGGCGCCGAGGACATCGCCCAGGCCCGCGAGCTCGGCTACACCATTAAGCTGCTCGGCATCGCCCGCAACACCGACGCCGGCGTCGACGTCCGCGTGCATCCCACGCTGATCCCCGCCGACCACATGCTTGCCA
Source organism: Collinsella sp. (assembly GCA_019414645.1). GTDB lineage: Bacteria > Actinomycetota > Coriobacteriia > Coriobacteriales > Coriobacteriaceae > Collinsella. Next base: position 30,408 of record DXLP01000020.1, on the reverse strand, counting down.
AGGTCAACGGCGCCATGAACGCTGTTTACGTAGTGGGCGATGCCGTGGGCGAGACCATGTTCTACGGTGCCGGCGCAGGCTCCTTCCCCACCGCGAGCGCCGTCGTGGGCGATATCCTGTCGCTCTCCGAGCAGATCAGCCGGGGCGTGGCTCCGCTGCCCGAGATTGAGCCCTATGGTCACAACCTCGCCTTTAAGCCCATGGACGAGCTCCAGACCAAGTACTATGTGCGCCTGAAGGTCGCCGACCGCGTGGGCGCCCTGTCCGAGACGGTCGACATCTTTGCCAAGCACAACATTTCGATCTCGCTCATCAACCAAGTCGAGGACGGCAAGTCGGGTGTCAGCGATGCCTGCTCGGTCATCTTCCTGACGCACCGCGCACTCGAGAAGGACGTCCAGGCTGCCGCCGCGGAGCTTGCCAGCGTCGACTGCGTGGCCGAGGTCGCCAACGTCCTGCGCATCGAGGACGTTGAGGCCTGGACCGAAGGCGTCATGGCCAACTAGTTCGGTTTACACCCCACAACGCATTTGCTCGAAGGGCTCCCGTCTGGTCTTGGACGGGAGCCCTTTTATTTGCACGCTCGGGGCGCATTGACGCGATCCGCGTTTGAACAATTTGACCGTTCGGTGTCAACCAGGGATACCGCTCACCGATAAGCAGGCATGTTTGCTTTTGTCCGCCGCTATCCTGTGCTGCGTACGTCCACCCCCGAAGAATGGAGGCACCATGTTGCTCGAGGGCAAGAAAGCAATCATCACCGGAGGCACGCGCGGTATCGGCTATGCCATCGCCTGCCGCTTTATCGAGGAGGGTGCCACCGTCACCGTCTTTGGCTCGCGTCAGGAGACCGCCGATGCGGCCGTTGAGAAGCTGACAGCCGTCTATCCCGACGCCAAGGTCTGGGGTCGCTCCTGCGACCTCACCTCACTCGAAGCCGTGACCGAGGCCTTTACCCAGGCTGCAGCCGATATGGGCGGTCTCGATACGGTCGTCAACAACGCCGGAATCTCCCAGCGCTCACCCCTTTTGGACTATACAGCCGAGGAGTTCGCCAAAGTTATGGACCTCAACGTCGTCGCCGTCTTTAACGGTCACCAGGCTGCCGCCAAGATCATGACCGAGGCCGGCCACGGCGGCACCATCACTACCACAAGCTCGATGGTCGCCAAGTACGGCCAGCCCTCTGGCGTCGGCTACCCCACGTCTAAGTTTGCCGTCAACGGCATGGTCCAGTCGCTCTCGCGCGAGCTCGCCCCCATGGGCATTCGCGTCAACGCCGTTGCCCCAGGCGTAACCAAGACCGATATGGTCGCCAACCTGCCCGAAGAGGTCATCAAGCCCATCATCGCCACTATTCCGCTCGGTCGCATGGGCGAGCCCGAGGACGTTGCCAACGCCTTCGTTTTCCTTGCGAGCGACATGTCCTCCTATGTCACGGGCGCCATCCTCCCCGTCGACGGGGCAGCCCGCTCCTAAAGGTCGAAAGTTTCGGCTTCGAACCTCAACAGAGTTCAACGCAAAAGGCGCGCTGTCCGCATCAACCGCAGGCAGCGCGCCTTCTATTATTTGGACGGAACCCGTATCCCGACATTCCTTGCTACTTGCCGTCGTCGTCCTGGGCTTCATCGCGCGCGTAGAGCTCCAGCATGCGGCGGCGGTATTCGTGTACGGCGAGCTTGGCGCGCTCAAGGCGGCGGCGCTCACGCGGAGTCAGCTCGGACGGGTCAACCTCATCACCATAGGTCTTATCGGCAAGAAGACGCGCCGCGTCCACGATGCGGGCATCGATGTGGCCGCTCGCCGCCTCGGCGGAAAGACGCTCGGCAATCGTATCGAGCGTAGGCAGGCCCTCGAATACGCGACCATGGCCATGTGAGGTCAGCAGCTCGTGCTCGCGTGCGAGCAGGCTCGCCAAATCGTGATGGGCGCGCAGGATGTCAAGCGCATCGGATGGATGCTCGGCAACCTCTGCCACGGCGGCGACCGGCGCGGCATCGACCACGCGGTAGAAGAGCTGCGCGAGCAATGGCATCAAGAACACCGTGATGGCACCGGCGGCAACCATGACCGACGCAATATCTTGCGACAGCGCGCCCGCGTTGACGGCAACGCTCGTCACGGCAACGATGATCGGCAGGGCCGTGGTGCAGTACAGGGCCACGGTAATGCGACCATACGCCGACACATCGCGCGTCGCAGGACAAATGCTCATAGAGATGAGAATGGGCACGGCGCGAATGATAAGCAACGCCACGATAAAGCCCGCGAGCAGCCCGGGGCGTGACGCCACGGCCGTCAGGTCGATCTTTGCGCCCGATACGGTAAAGAACACCGGAATCAAAAAGCCGTAGGCCAGGCCGTCGAGCTTGGTCTCGAGCGTATGGTTGCCCTCGGGGATGATATAGCGCAGGACAAAGCCGGCGGCAAAAGAACCCAACACGATGTCGAGATCAAAGACGGCCGAGAACGCCACGAGCGTGACCAGGATGAGCACCGTCAGGCGCACGAAGGTCTGCGACGTGGTATCGGCACGCTCCTCGACAAACGCAAAGAAGCGGCTGCCGACGCGCTTGGAGCGGCTTGGGACCACGGCCAGCAACACGCAAACCACCGCAAACAAGCCAAGGATTACGAGCGTTTGGATGCCAGTGCGAGCAGACAGCAGCACCGACATGGCGAGCACGGGACCGAGCTCGCCCCAAGTGCCATACGCGAGAATCGAGTCGCCCACACGCGTGCCGGTGAGCGAGCGCTCACGCATGATGGGCACGAGCGTGCCGAGCGCCGTAGAAGTGAGGGCAAGCGTCACGGCGATGCCGTCGAAATGACTGACCGAGAACCACGGGGTAAAGCGCACGGCAAGCCAGGCGATACCAAACGTGACGGCCCACGTCGCCAAGCCGTAGCGCCCCTCGACGCCCGTGATGCTCTTGGGGTCGATCTCAAAGCCGGCAAGCAGGAACAAAAAGGCCAGGCCCAGCTCGGACACAAGCGAGACCTCAGCATCTACATGGATGACGCCGAGCATATGGGGTCCCAGCACCGCGCCGAGCACGAGCAAAAAGACCGTCTCGGGAACAGGTTTTCCGGGAATCGCCGAGGCGATGAAGGGACTCGCAAAGGCCACGAGTGCGATGATGGCGAGCGAAACGAATGCCATGTGATGCCTTTCTCTTGTTTGCGCTTCACTGTAGCACCCTCGCCGTCCTCAACGCGCCGCGAGCTGTCGTATCATAGTGAGGTTTACAAACATGTGGCTCAAGGCGACCGCAGGGCAGACCCCGCAAACCGACCGCTGCCGCATACCGTACCGTACGCCCAACCGATCAGGAAGGCAGGAACCAATGGTCTCTCGTATCTACGTGGAGAAGAAACCCGGGTTCGACGTCGAGGCTCAGCAGCTCAAGGGCGAGCTGACCGAGATTCTCGGCATCAAGGGCATCGAGGCCCTGAGGATCATCAACCGCTACGACGTCGAGGGCATCGACGAGGAGCTTTTCCGCTCCTGCGTGCCGACCGTCTTTAGCGAGCCCCAGGTCGATGTGACCTACGACGAGCTCCCCGCAAGCGATGGCGCCGTCTTTGCCGTCGAATTCCTGCCTGGCCAGTTTGACCAGCGCGCCGACTCCGCCAGCGAGTGCGTGCAGCTCATCAGCCAGGGCGAGCGCCCCGCCGTGCGCTCCGCCAAGGTCTATATGATCTCGGGCGCTCTGGACGAAGCCGCCATCAAGGCCATCAAGCACTACGTGGTGAACCCCGTCGAGGCGCGCATCGCCTCGCTCGACTTGCCCGAGACGCTGTACATGGAGACCCCCGAGCCCCAGCCCGTCGAAGTGCTCGACGGCTTCCGCGAGCTCGATGAGGCCGGCCTTGCCGTCTTCATCGCCGATCGCGGTCTTGCTATGGACGAGGCGGACATCGCCTTCTGCCAGCAGTACTTCCGCGATGAGGACCGCGACCCCACCATCACCGAGATCCGCGTGATCGACACCTACTGGTCCGACCACTGCCGCCACACCACCTTCGGCACCGTCCTAGATGACGTGACGATCGACGACGCCGTGGTGCAGCAGGCCTTCGACCGCTACATGGAGATGCGCCACGAGCTCGGTCGCGACGCCAAGCCCGTCTGCCTCATGGACATGGGCACCATCGGCGCCAAGTACCTCAAGAAGACCGGCGTCATGACCGATGTCGACGAATCCGAGGAGATCAACGCCTGCACCGTCAAGGTGAAGGTCGATGTCGACGGCGAGGACCAGGACTGGCTGTTCCTCTTTAAGAACGAGACCCATAACCACCCGACCGAGATCGAGCCCTTCGGCGGTGCCGCCACCTGCGTGGGCGGCGCCATCCGCGACCCGCTCTCGGGCCGCAGCTATGTGTACCAGGCCATGCGTGTCACCGGCGCCGGCGACCCCACCGTCCCGGTTTCCGAGACGCTCGAGGGCAAGTTGCCGCAGCGCAAGCTCGTAACCACCGCTGCCGCCGGCTACTCCAGCTACGGCAACCAGATTGGCCTTGCCACCGGCCAGGTCAACGAGCTCTATCACCCCGGTTACGTGGCCAAGCGCATGGAGGTCGGCGCCGTCGTGGGCGCCACCCCGGCAAACCACGTTCGTCGCGAGTGCCCCGCCCCCACCGACAAGATCATCCTGCTGGGTGGCCGCACCGGCCGTGACGGCATCGGTGGCGCCACCGGCTCCTCCAAGACCCAGAACACCGAGTCCATCGAGACCTCGGGTGCCGAAGTCCAGAAGGGCAACGCCCCGGTCGAGCGCAAACTGCAGCGTCTGTTCCGCCGCGGCGATGCCTGCCGTCTGATCAAGCGCTGCAACGACTTTGGCGCCGGCGGCGTCTCGGTCGCCGTGGGCGAGCTTGCCGACGGCCTGTATGTCGACCTTGATACCGTGACCAAGAAGTACGACGGCTTGGACGGCACCGAGCTCGCCATTTCCGAGTCCCAGGAGCGCATGGCCTGCGCCGTCGCCGACGGTGACGTCGAGGAGTTCATGGGCTACGCCGCCGAGGAGAACCTGGAGGCAACCGTCATCGCCGAGGTTACCGCCGAGCCGCGCATGCGCATGGCCTGGAACGGCGTCGCCATCGTCGATCTGTCCCGCGAGTTCCTCAATTCCAACGGTGCGCCCAAGCACCAGGTCGCCCACGTCTGCGCCCGCAGCGTGTGGCAGCCCAGCTGGGCCGGCACCACGCTTGCCGAGCGCATGACCTCGCTCGTCACCGACCTTAACGTCGCCTCCAACAAGGGTCTTTCCGAGCGCTTTGACTCCACCATCGGCGCCGCGACCGTGCTCATGCCCTTTGGCGGCAAGACGCAGCTCACCCCAAGCTCGGCCATGGTCGCCAAGTTCCCCGTGGACGGCGAGACCACCACGGCGAGCGCTATGGCATGGGGCTTCAACCCCTATCTGATGGAGGCCGACCAGTTTGCGGGCGCCTACCTGTCCGTGGTCGAGTCCATCGCCAAGCTCGTGGCCGCCGGCTTTGAGCACAAGCGCGCCTATCTCTCCTTCCAGGAGTACTTTGAGCGTCTGCGCACCGAGGCCGAGCGTTGGGGCAAGCCCATGGCAGCCGTCCTGGGCGCCCTTATGGCCCAGGTCGACCTGGGTGCCGGCGCCATCGGCGGCAAGGATTCCATGAGTGGCTCGTTTGAAGACGAAGCCGGCGAGCTCAACGTTCCGCCGACCCTGATCAGCTTCGCTGTCGCCGTTGGCAAGGCGGACCGCGCTGTCTCCCCCGAGTTCAAGGGTCTCACGCATCGCGTCGTCCGTGTCGCCCCCGCCACCTATGGCGAGGACTACCGCCCCGATGCCCAGCAGCTGCTCGCCGCATTTGACGCCGTCGAGGCGCTCACCGCCACCGGCGACGCCCTGGCCGTCTCCACGCCCGGCTACGGCTGCGGCGCCGAGAGCCTCTTTAAGATGTGCGTCGGTAACCAGATCGGTATCGAGCTTGCCGAGGATGTAGACGTGGAGAGCCTCTTCACCCCGCTTTACGGCAGCTTTATCGTCGAGCTCGCCGAGGATGCCGAGCTGCCCGAGATCGCCGACGGCGTTGTCGTCGAGCCCCTGGGCACCACCGTCGAGGGCTATGTCATCGACACCGGCTCCGAGGTCATCGAGCTCGCCGAGCTCCAGGAGGCCTGGGAGAGCGGCATCGAGGGCGTCTTTGCCTACCGCAGCGCCGGCGAGACTGCCAAGGTCGAGACCATCGACTTCCGTGCCAAGGATATCCACGTGTACAGCGGCGCCAAGATCGCCCGCCCGCGCGTGGTAATCCCCGTGTTCCCCGGCAACAACTGCGAGTACGATAGCGCCCGCGCTTTCCGCGCCGCCGGCGCCGAGGCCGACACCTTCGTGATCAACAACCTCACGCCCGAGGCCGTCGCCGAAAGCACCCACGAGCTTGCCCGCCGCATCCGTGCAAGCCAGATCGTCATGATCCCCGGCGGCTTCTCGGGCGGCGACGAGCCCGATGGCTCCGCCAAGTTCATCACGGCGTTCTTCCGCGCTCCCGAGGTCACCGAGGCAGTCCGCGACCTGCTCAAGGCCCGCGACGGCCTGATGCTGGGCATCTGCAACGGCTTCCAGGCCCTGATCAAGCTCGGTCTGGTGCCCTACGGCGACATCGTCGACGCCACGCCCGATGCGCCCACGCTGACGTTCAACACCATCGGTCGCCATCAGAGCCGTCTGGTGCGCACCCGCATCTCGTCCAACCTGTCCCCGTGGCTATCGCAGTGCAGCCTGGACGACCCCTACACCGTCGCCATCAGCCACGGCGAGGGCCGCTTTGTCGCCAGCGACGAGGTGCTCGCCCAGCTCATCGCCAACGGCCAGGTCGCCACGCAGTACGTGGGCGAGGACGGCAAGCCCAGCATGGACCTTTCCGTCAACCCCAACGGCTCCGCACTCGCCATCGAGGGCATCACGAGCCCCGACGGCCGCGTCCTGGGCAAGATGGGCCATGCCGAGCGTCGTGGCGACAACCTGTACCGCAACGTGCCCGAGCATGTCCCCGGCGATAAGTTCATGCCGATCTTTGAGAGCGGCGTGGCCTACTTCGCTTAATGCGTCCCATCGGGTACAATCCCCTCGGGTAACAACACCCGCCACCGGCACACCCGGTGGCGGGTTCTTTTTTGCTTCGCGCATACAGGAAGGACATCATGGAAAGCCGCAAGCCGTATCTCGCCACCCTACCCGGGCTCATCCTGGGCTGCCTCGTCTGCTGTGCGCTCTGGGGGTCGGCTTTCCCCTACATCAAGATCGGTTACGGGCTCTTTGGCATCCCCGCGCACGATAGCGCCTCACAGCTGCTCTTTGCGGGCTTGCGCTTCACGCTTGCCGGCGCCCTGGTTATCGTTGGGATGAGTGCGGCCCAACGCCGCCCCCTCATTCCGCAGGCTCGTGACATCAAGCCCATCTTTGTCTTGTCACTCTTCCAGACTATCGGGCAGTACTTCTTTTTCTACCTAGGACTCTCGCGCGCCAGCGCCATGTCGAGTTCCATCATCGAGGCCAGCGCCAACTTCCTCGCAATTCTCTTTGCCGCCTTGGCATTTCACACCGAGAGGCTCAATACGCCCAAGGTGCTTGGCTGTGTGCTGGGCTTTGCAGGCGTCGCGCTCGTCAACCTTTCGGGCGCGGATGGCACCTTTGGCTTTACGCTCGACGGCGAGGGATTTATCTTGGCTTCCACTGTTGCGGGCGCCCTGTCGACCTGCCTCATTGGCATCTTCTCGCGCGAGCATGACGGCGTCTTGCTCGCCGGCTGGCAGTTTTTAGTCGGTGGCGTGGTCCTTACCGCAATCGGGTTTTTGATGGGCGGCACGTTTTCCCCCACCGAAATCGCCCCCGCCATCGCGCTCATCATTTATATGGCGCTCATTTCCGCCGTCGCGTACTCGCTGTGGTCCCGCCTGCTCGCCGTCAACCCCGTCAGCCGCGTTTCGGTCTTTGGCTTTATGAACCCGGTCTTTGGCGTGCTGTTGAGCGCACTGCTGCTCGGCGAGGGCGCTGGCACGAGCCCCGTTACCGTACTTGTTGCCCTGCTGTTGGTCTGCGGCGGCATCATCATCGTCAACAAACCCAAAAAAGCCTAGCGAACCGCCCTTATTTAGTAGAGGAGATTCACATGCTTTAGCTTAATGGAGTACATCGGTGAGCTGAGGGCCGCAACGCACGCCAGCGTTCGCCCTTTTTTCTAGCGTATCTGGACGCCGGCTTTCTTCTTCTCGCGCTTTACGCGGTAAAGCTCCGCGTCGGCAGCGCGAAGCAAGTCTTGCCAGGTATCGACGCCATCACCAACCCGTGCGTAGCCGATGGACATCCGCAACAGATACGGGACCTCGGCGCGCGCGAGCTCGTCGCTGATTGCCGCGCACAGACACATGATGTCCTGCTCCGCCGTCGCCTTTTGAAGCACCACAAACTCATCGCCGCCATAACGTGCGATAAAGCCACCAGACGCCGAGCAGACCTCTTTGAGCGTAGCAGATATGACCTGGAGGGCATGATCGCCCTCAACATGTCCATACCGGTCGTTAATCTGCTTAAAGCCGTCAGCGTCCATCATAAGCAGATATACATCTTCGGCCTGATCCACATTTGAAAAGAGCGACAGCATATAGGTCTCAAAACGGTTGCGATTGTTGAGGCCAGTCAACGGGTCGGTCGAGATCAGCTGCTCCTGGTAGATGATGTAGAGCAGCAGGATGCTCAGCGTTATACCGACACAAAGGCCCGGTACCGAAAACAAAACCTGGAAGGTACCGCCCACCAGAGCGGGAACCGCAAAAAAGGCGAGGGTGCGATAAATGGCCTTCTTTTGCAGACTTTCGACTTTTCGAGTCTGAATAAAGGCATGCAAAGACGTATATATGATGTAGCAGTAGCTAACGATAGGCTGAATCATATAAAGCGCTCCGCGACGATATACGCCCTGTGCATCGATATAGAACATAGTGTGCGTCCAGTAGCTGGTAAATGCCAGCACGACCACCAATACGGTTGGCAACGTCACGAGCGCCACCCTATAGCGCGCGGTCAAAAGGCGTGAGCCCTGCACTGTCTCGGAATAGAAAAACCAAATGAGGCACGCGATGGCGAACAGCGAAAACGAGACCGCGTTGGAAATCCAGTTGGCCGTGATGCCTACAGGAGTGCTCACGCCGTCCGAGAGCGTCCAGATCATATCGAAGAAAATGTAGGCTGCAGACGTGTAGCCCAGCATGCTAAACAGAAGCTGCTGGGTGCTCGAGAACAAGGAGCGGCGGCTTCGTGCGGCAAGCCCGATAAGAACAATCATGCATAGCAGGAATATCTCAATTTTGAGTGCCTTAACCACTAGACGCCATCCATTCAATATTCAAGTGGTCAGAATCGCCCGATTCTGGTCTGGGCAACAAACACCCCCTACCCGCAGGGGTAAGGGGAATCATAGCAGAGCGCCCGAACGTCACTGCAAAACAGTCATCGTTCGGGCGCTCAAACGGCGCGAATTGCACTCCGGCATCATTGATGGGTAGCGATTGCTATTCGCCATCGATGTCGGTCGCGACGGCCTCCTCGATGGCCTCGACACCGGCAGGCGACAGATCCTCCTTGCCCTGGCAAAACTTCTTGTCGACCCAGCCGGTCAGAATCGGGGCCATGATTGCCGTGATGATGACGGCGGTGGCGATCTGCGCATACGCGGTGGGCGCAAGCTCGGCATAGCGCGGAGCGACCTCGGCGAGGGCGACCGGCGTGGTCATAGCCGTGCCGGCGATAGTGGAGCAGGCAACGGCCGCCTTGCCGTTACCACCGCACAGGCGCTCGAAGGCAAAGGTAATGGGACCGACGATAAAGAGCGTGATGAGGCCCAGCAGGATGCCCGAAATGCCGCCGGTGATAAAGCTCGAAAGACTCATGGACGCACCGAGCTGAAAACCGATAACGGCAATCGCAGGATTGGCGCCGGGAACCAGCAGGTTCTTGATGAACGGGAACAAGTTGCCCAGAACCATGCCGATAACAAGCGGCAGGATGGATCCGATGATGGTGCCGACGGGGATGTTGGCGAGACCCGAGACACCGAGGATGATCATCGTGACGGCGGGGCCGGCCGTAAAGAACAGGATACCGACGGCGCCTTGCTCGGACTCGTCGCCGAACTCGCCCATGATGCCGGTGTAGAGCGCCATGTTGCAAAACGTAATGCCGCCGATGATAGACACGGAGCTCAGACCTAGGAAGTTGTCGTTAAAGAAATATGCCACACCCAAGCCAAGGGCAGCCGCAACAACAAGCTTAGGAATCAGCACAACGATGCCGGTCTTGATGGCGCCCGGCGTGGACTTAAAGCTGATGCCGGCACCCACAAACAGCAGGATCGCGGCAACGATGGTGTTGGAACCACCGCGGCAGGCGGCGGTAAAGAAGCCGCCGATCTCAAAGACCTGCGGGCAGAAGGTATTGAGCAAAAGGCCAACGATCATCGGGTAGATCATGATGTCACCCGGGATACGCGGGACTTTGAATTTCTTTTGCTCGTTGGCGGTCGCTTCCTGTGCCATGAAACCCCCATTTCCGCTGACGCAGAACAAAAGCCCACGTCATACTTTGCTACAGTAAAGTTTGACCATGGTACCAGAAGAAGCAGACCGGCTCGGTGAGAAATTCGATACGTGTGCCGGGACGCTAAACGTGCTCCGCTCTTATATGAAGCTCAAAACGATATAGAACACGATGCCCGAGACGCAGCACCACAACATCGACTTTGTCTTGATTGCCACCGCCACGACGCCGGCGGCCGCAATCCAGGGAATCAAGCCCTGCCACAAGCCGGCGTCGAAAGCGCCAGGGCTTATCAAATCGTTGGCGACCAGCGCCGCAAAGGCGGCAGGCGGAATATAACCCAAGGCCTCGGTAACGCGGGGCGACAGCGTTCTCCCGCGCAAGGCAAACGCCGGGGCAATGCGGAAAAACGCGATGGCCGCCCATGACGACAGCCATAGAACCAAAAACTCATTAACGGGCATCGCGAGCGCCCCTTCCCTCGGCGAGGACATCGCACGCGAGTGCCGTGACAACGCCGACGAGCACACTTGCCGGCACGGCGATATTCGTCCACCCCAAGAACTTGCATATGGCGACGGACACCGCAGCCAAACCGGCAGCTACGACATTGCCGCGCGACAGTCGCTGCGAAAAGAGTAGGCAGATAAAGAGCGATGTGCAGACAAAACCCGCAATAGCGGTGGGAACATCAACAACGGCGCCGACGATGGCGCCCGTCGTACACGAAACGCCCCATGTTGCGATGAGGATCACGTTGAGCACAAAGGACTCGAGCGGACCCCAATCCTCCCCTTTAACCAACTTGGCAAGCGAAATGCCGTATGCCTCCTCGGTAAGTGTCGCGGCAACAGCCAGCGTCTGACGCTTCGAAGCACCCCTCAAATGCGGTGCGATCGATGCCGAGTAAAGCGCAAAGCGCGAGGAGATTGCGGCCACACTTGCGACAATCGATGCCGCAGGCACACCTGCCAGCCACAGGTTGCAGACCATAAACTGCCCGCTGCCCGTCACGAACGTGCTGCTCAGGGCAAAAACCATCCAGGGTTCCATTCCCGTCTGCGCCATAATCATTCCGCACGGCGCGGCTATCGCAACATAGGTAAGCATCACCGGCCAGACGGTTTTAACGATTTTGAGCACCATAACGTTCCTCGTCCCGACAAGATTTCCGAGCCGCATTCAACGACGCGGCAGAACCATCGCCCGATGGCAACCGAGTTCACCTACAATTGCCACCGGATCGAAAGACACAGAAAGACACAACTTTTTAGGAAGTCATTATGACAGCTATCGATCGAACGCGGGCTGCCGCGGCCTTCAAAACCTACACCGATGCCTACGATGCCGCCAATCCGCGTATCGCGCTCAAAATCGAGCATACGTACCACGTTGCCGAGGCATGCGATGCCGTGGCACGCGAACAGGGCTGGTCACCTCAGGACATTGACCTAGCGTGGCTTTGCGGCCTGCTGCACGATATGGGTCGCTTTGAGCAGCTGCGACGCTGGGACACGTTTAAGGATGCCGAGAGCATGAGCCATGCGGCGTTGGGCGTCGAGGTTCTCTTTGGCGAAAACCCTGCAGACGCGCCCGCGACAACAAGTATCCGCGACTTTATCGACGATCCGGTAGAAGACGAGTTGATTCGCGCAAGCATTGCCTATCACAGCGATTTCCGTCTACCCGCGCAGCTCGACGAGCGCACGCGGCGCTTCTGCGATATTGTGCGCGATGGCGACAAGGTCGACATTATGCGCACCATCGCCGACAGCACCGTCGACACCATCCTCAAAGTGGATGAGGACGTGTTTCTTGCCAGCCACTTCTCGGCACCGACGCTGGCTGCCTTTGACGAGCACCGCTGCGTCACGCGCGATGAGCGCGATGAGCCCGCGGACTACTTGGTGGGGCTTATCTGCTTTATGTTTGAGCTCGTCTATCCGGCAAGCCGCGCGCTGACGCGCAAGCAGGGCGATATCTACCGCCTGCTCGACGCACCTTTTGGTATCGTGCGGCCCTTTACCGACCCCGCCACGCAAGCGACCTGGGAACGCCTAAAGAAAGAGATGCGAGCCTGGCTGGCCAGCGCCTAGCGCTCGAGCTGGGCCAGAAGCTCCTCGACAACGTCGCCGGCGTCACCGACAACTTTGTACTGCGCAGCGCCGAAGATGGGGGCATCCGGGTCCTCGTTGACAGCGATGATGCACTCCGCGCCGCCGATGCCGGCAAGATGCTGGATAGCGCCCGAAACGCCGATACTCACAAGGAGCTTGGGCGAAACCGACACGCCGGTCTGGCCAATCTGGTGGCGATACTCCAACCAGCCTGCCTCCACAACGGGACGCGTGCAACCAAGCTCGGCACCCAAGGCATCGGCGAGTTTTCGCATCAGGGGCAGATTCTTCTTGGAGCCGATGCCGCGGCCCACCACGACCAGGCGCTCGGCATCGGCAATTGATGCCTGCTGCCCCCACTCCTCGGCGGGAATCGAGATCTCGACACGGGCCTTAACATCATTCGCAAGCGATACCTGGGTAATCGTGCCAGAGCGGCTGTAGTCAAACTTGGGTGCCCCAAAGATGCCGGGGCGCACCGTTGCCATCTGCGGCCGATGATTGGGGCAGATAATGGTGGCCATCAAGTTGCCGCCAAACGCCGGGCGGGTCTGCTGCAGTAGACCCGTCTCCGTATCCATCGAAAGCACCGTACAGTCGGCCGTAAGGCCCGTCTGCAAGCGTACGGCCACACCGGGCGCCAGCTCACGACCAAAGGCGGTCGCGCCGTACAGAATGGCCTCGGGTCTGCGCTCGGCCACCAAATCGCAGATGAGACGAGCATAGATCTCCGCATCGTTTTGGCGCAGTCGCTCGTCGCGGCAGACCACGACCTCGTCGGCACCGGCGCAGACCAGATGTTCCAGGTCCTCAAGCGAGCCCTCGGGGCCCATGCCGGCCAATGCCACCAGACGGCAACCGCGAGCATCGGCAAGCTCGCGCCCCTTACCCATGAGCTCGTAGGCCACCGGAGCCACGACATCGTGATCGTCGGTCTGAACGAATACCCATATGTCTCGATACGCATCGAGGTCAACCGCGCCGGCGGCCTCGTCGCGCTCGATCGAAATGGCATTGACGGGGCAGGCGTCGACGCACCCGCCGCACAAGATACAGCCGTCGGTCACATGGGCGCAGCGGTTGGGGCGCTCGCCCTCCATCACAATGCCACCCGAGGCACAGGCGCGAACGCAGCGGCCACAGCCAACGCACGCCTCGCTATCGATTATCAGTCCGCTCATCTATGCCATCCCCTCGATAATCTTGGCAATCTTTGCCGCCTGCTCGACCGGCGTGCCCTCGATGGCCTCGCACGTTTGGTCGCGGTCGGGCACAAATGAGCGCACGACCTGCGTCGGCGATCCGGTAAGGCCGCAACGCGAAGGGTCAGCATGTACATCGGCAGCACAGACCACCCGCACATCCGCATCTTCGGCCGCGCGAATGCCGGCGATGCTCGGCATGCGCAGCTGGCCGATCTCCTTGGCGGTCGTCATCGCGCACGGCATCTCCAGATAGACCGTCTCCTCGCCGGCATCGCAACCGTGAACGAGCGAAAGCGCACCGCACGTCGTAAAACCTGCGCTCTGCACGCAGCTCACATCGGTCACGCAGGGAATCTCGAAGGCGCCGGCCAGCTCGGGGCCAATCTGGGCGGTATCGCCATCTACCGCCATCTTGCCGCAGATGAGCAGGTCGAAGTCCTCGTCGAGCGCCTCGATACCGCATTTGAGGGCATAGGTGGTCGCCAACGTGTCCGCGCCCGCAAAGGCGCGATCGGTCAGCAGCAGCGCATCATCGGCGCCGCGGGCAATGCAGTCGCGCAGCAGCGATTCGGTTGCAGGGATACCCATCGACACCACCGTCACGCGCACATCCATGCCAAAGCCGATAAAGTCGTCCTTGAGCGCCAGCGCGCATTCGAGGGCACTTGCATCGAAGGGATTAATGACCGCCTGCTTGCCATCACGCACGATGGTATTGGTTTTGGGGTCCATCTTGACCTCGGTGCTTCCCGGTACCGCCTTGACGCACACCACCATATGGAAATCGCTCATCTTCACGCGCCCCCTTTCTGGACGAGTTCATCCAAGAGCTTCTCCGAAAATAGGTTGCCACGACCCAGCTGCCCGGCAGGATCGAGCTGCAGCTTGAGTCGAGCCGATTCGACCATGGCCTCGTGGCCGTACATCGTCTCCAAAAAGCCCGCTTTGATCTTGCCGACGCCGTGCTCGGCAGAGACGGCGCCGCCCATAGCCGTTACCTCCGCAGCCCACCGGGCAAACAGCTCACCACCGCGACGGTAGTCCTGCGCATCGCGCGGCAGGATATTCACATGCAGATGGTTGTTGCCGATATGTCCCCAGGCGGCAGACTCAAGCCCGCTTTCGGCCAGCGTGCGGCGATAGAAGGCAACGACATCGGCCAGGCGCGCGTTGGGTACCGACATATCCGACCCCAGTTTGGTAATGGTGGGGTCGGTGCGGCGACGCTCATCGATGAGCATGTTGACACTCTCGGGGACGGCGTGGCGGAAGAACCGCTGGCATTCGCGATCGACCTCGGTGCGCGCAACCCAGGTCGCGTCATCGCGGCCGCCCGCAAGCTCCAAAACCCATCCCAGGTGGTACAGCTCCTCAGTCGCTTGAGCCTCGTCGTCGCAGTCGAGTTCCACGTAAATACAGACCTTTGCCTCATCGTCGAGTGCCGGCAGCGAGGCAAACGCGGTCGACTGCTCGCGCTGGCGGCGAAGGATATCCAAGGCGCCGGCATCGAAATACTCAATAGCGGCGGCATGGGACAGCACGGGGCGCACGGAATCGGTAAAGGACACTGCCTTGTCCTCGCTGTCGAAAAAGCAGCTCACGCCCCATACGACCGAAGGTGCCGCCTGCAGGGCGATCTCGAGCTCGGTAATGACCCCGAGTGTGCCGCATGCACCGATGAAAAGATCGATGGCGTCCATGTCGTCCGAAACGAAATAACCCGACGCGTTTTTGGTCTTGGGCATGGTATAGCCGGGAAGATCCAGCTCAAGCGCGCGGCCCCCTGCCGTCACGAGCGACAAGTGGCGTGCGTCAGCGTGTGCCCGACCTCGATGAAGCTCGAGCAGGTCGCCGTCCGGCAGTGCCACGTGAAGCCCCGTAACGTGCGGGCGCATGGGGCCATAGGCATAGCTGCGGGCACCGGAGGCATTGCACGCCGCCATGCCACCCAGGCAGGCAGATGCCTCGGTGGGATCGGTGGGAAAGAACTGCTCGGGAGCTGTCTGGAACTCCTCATAGGCCTCAAGCGATGCCTGATCCCAGCCAGCGGTCGGCAATGCCTTCTTGCCCAGCTGCTTGCGTAACTCAGAAAGCACGACGCCCGGCTCCACGCGCAGCAGAAAACGGCCTTGCTCGTCGCGGCGAAGACCCAGGTAGCGATTCATACGAGAAGTGTTGAGGATGTGGCCGCCGTGGGGCACGGCACCGGCAGCCAGACCGGTCCGAGCACCCTGGACCGTTATCGGAACATGCTCGGCATGGAGCTTTCGCAGAATGGCGCGGACTTCGTCCTCCGTTGTCGGAAACGAGATACTCGACGCCTCGCCCGATGTGCGAGATTCATCGCGACCATATTCTTCGAACTCGTCGCTGAAGGGTTTGATGGCTGCAGACACGCAAACTCCCCCTTTAGTTAACTACAGTATTTGCAGGGAGATGTTACCGCATCGTTTCGTCGACGTGACTGAGACCGTCTCCATAATTGGCGAATTTTACGTTTGTGCAATTCGGCAAGCGGCGGCGTTTTCTCGGCAGGCGCTCTATTTAACGCGCTCCTTCCCATCACTGCCATGCATGCAATTGGCGCTCGAAAAAACTTGAGATATTTTTTAGCATCTCTCACCTGCGGCGATGTAAACCCGTCAAGCATTTGGTCAGAAATTGGTCAAGTTGCGGCTGATACGGTCGGCATCGACAGCCAGAGCCAATAGAAGGTTTGGCCCAAAAGCAGGGAGGTTCCCATGGCATATTACTGGCCCCAGTATGGCGTCGCCATCGAAGTTGACGATGACCCATATCTTCTGCCCTTCGACGAGGAGGCGTTTCCCGATGCGGTCGTCTATCACGTCACCACCGACGTGATCTGCGATCCCGAATCGTTTTCGGCACTCGCCCACCATATCGCCCACATCCACGACATCAAACTCGACCCAAACTTCGACGAGCTCATCTACTCGCGACGTCTCATGCTCCACATGCTCTTTGGCGCCGATCCGTCCACGTTCGCGCGCGTCTATACCACTAAGGATGCCGCATGAACGCACGGAAGCGGTCGAGCCCCCTGGGGTCAAAACATCGAAAAAGGCTCGGCATCGTCTGCTTGGCCATCGCCTGCGCCCTTATCGCCGTCGGCCTTTACGCCTGGCAGTCAAAGCCTGTCGCCGAGACGGGCGCCTCGGTCACAGCGGCAGAGGGTAAGTCGCGCCAAGAAATCCAGGACGAGCTCGATGCCATCGTCCGCGACAACATGATGACAATCTCGGTCGCACCGGTCGCCCAGCTACAAAAAGGCGGTAAGCTGCGCGTCAACGTGCAAAACGTCCAGGATAACAAGTTTCCCCAGCGTTTCCGCGTGATCCAAAACGACGAGACCGTCTATGAATCGGGCGTGGTCGAGACCGGCAAGACCGTTGAGACCTGCCCTGCAGGCGACATCAAAGAAGGTGAGGCGTATATCGAGATTCAAGCGCTCGACGCCAAGACCTACGACGTCCATGGCAATCCCACGCGCGTCAAGGTGCGAGTTGCGCAGACAGAAGACTAGACCTGCCACCTGTTATGAAAATGCGCACCCGTGCCGCTTTCGTCTAACCCTCACGGAAACGGTCCGTGACGAATAGAAAGGAACGATTATGGACATCACCAGGAACTTGAATGGGGCCAGGGTGCTCGTCGTGGGCGCAGGGCTGGCGCTCGCACTCGCAATGGGCGCCGCGCCGACCACCGCCCTGGCGGAGGGACGCACTGGAACCACCAACGTGACCATCAGGACCGAAATCGACAACATCAAGTTCAAAGCCCCGACCGTCATTCCGTTCGTCGCTAGGGCAGATGGCACGCTCCAGGGCCCTTCCGAGAATACAACCACCATCGACAATCTTTCGGCCTATGGCATCCACGTTACCAACATGAAGATTGCCGCCCAGAAGTCCTGGAGCATCGTCGCCGACGCCAAGACGGGGACCGCCCAGAACTCCATCGATTTTAAGGTCGGCCCAGACAAGGCACTCCAAGACGCCCACGCCGCGACGCAGGAAGCGGGCCTCGACCTTTCCAAAAATGCATCCTTCGACATGGGCTACCAGGGCATCGCCGATGGTACGGACAAGATTAAGCTTAAGACGAGCGGCACTGTCGCCCGCGTCACGCGAGACATCTTCCATGTGACCGGCACGGGCGACCAGGTCGCAACCATTACGTGGACGGTCGAGCCCGGTGCGCACACGGCCTAAGGCAATTGTCCTTGCCGTCATCATCGGCGTTGCAACGTTTGCCCCGATCGCCGCCTTTGCCCAACAAGAGCAGGCGCAGGCTGCCACGCAGGTAACTGTCGATCTATCGGAACTCGAACGCAGTGGCCAACATGAACCCCTCGCGCAAACGAGCGACACGCGACAGCTCCTGGCAGCAGGAATCGCCACGGCAGGCGCTAGCGCCATCGGCCTTGGCCTGCACATCAAACGCAGCCGGTAGCCACACGAATCGAGACCGTCCAGCATAGGTAAGGAGAACCCATGGCATCAAAGAACCTTTTGCCCGTTGCCGCGCTCTGTAGTGCGCTTGCCACCGGCATGCCCGTTGCCGCTCTAGCGACACCCGCCGTGGACGCCCCCTTACCTGCCGTCAACTGTCTCGCCACAAACCAGATGAGCACCATCGCGCGCCAACGCTTCTCGCTTGCGCAGGCAAGCATTTCGGCCTCGGGGTGCCTCCGTCGCTGCACGAACAGCTCGATAGTCGTGGATACCGAGCACTCGAGCACAGCGGACGGCCCCCTAACGGGATGCGTTATCTGCACATGGCGCGCAGCTGCAACTGATGCCGATGGCGATTCCTGCGACGTGAAACTGTGTCTCGACATCACCCTGTCCGATGACTCGGCGGACGGGGCAACAGTCGCCTTCGACAGCACGTTTTTCGAAAACGGAGGGGGTGTATGCCTGGGCTGCGTCCCCTCGAGCGCCGATGGCACGCAGCCCGCTATCTCATTCACCGCATCGCTGAAAATGACCAAGGCGGGCACCGACGCCACGGCAAATGGCGAGATCGCTCTAATGTTCTACGCGAGCGGCACAGAAAGCCAGGAGATTCGGGGCAAACAGCGGACCGGATCGCTCAGCCTGACGCGAGGGGCAGACCCCGGTCCTGTCGATATCAGTGCCGAAACGCAAGATGTGCATCACGTCCTTGTCGATCCGGCGCTCCTCGAGATGGAATGGAGCGGAGTAGGAGCGGTCGGACTCGCCCCCTCGACGGGTGACATCGCAAGCGACTCCAGCGAGAGCAGCGGTGAAATAGCGCCTGGGGACAATGGCGCACCAGGCGGCATAACACCGCCATCGAGCGGTCCTTCAGCCACTTTCAGCGAGCCAAGCGAAACAGCCACCGCAGTGGGCGGCACGCAAGCTGGCGAAAACTTGGGGTGTCCCATGCCGGCAGACATCGACGAGGGCAATTGTTGCATGATGGTCGCGCTCGACCGCACGGAAACCGTCGACGCCGCGAGCATTGAGGTCACCGCTGCCGATAAGCCCGTCCGCAAAGCAGCCATTATCGCATTCCCTAAAACCGTCGAAGTTGTTTTTCTGCCATCGGGCGAGGTCGTAGCCCCCACCTTGCTCACCTTGCTTGGGGCAAAGGGCACGGCCAACCAAATCGACAACCTCACGGTCGCCGACCCTGCGACCACCGCAAAACTGCACCTGTATGCCGTAACCTCGGACGGAGGCAAAACCGAGGAATTCGACGGTGAGAACCTCCTGAATAACCGGATACTCCATAAAATGGAAGACGTCTCGTATCAAATTGAGCTCGTGGGATTTGACCGAGCTCGAGATGCCGATATCATCGCCGCGGCCATTGAGTCCCCGCAGCGACTCATGACGCTGTGCTTCGATTACAGCCCCTATGTCGTGATGGGAGGCTGAGGCTTGGGCACCAAATGCCGTCATTAATACCACTTATATAACGTATAGGATGAGGCATGACGCACCCTGCAGCCCGTTCTGCTACGATTGCCAGGTTGGCATCAATATGGGAGGGTTCATGCCGGGTTTGGGAACGGTCATCAACGTCGCACTTTTGATTGCGGGCGGACTGCTGGGCCTTATAGGCGGACGCTTTATCACACCCCGCATCCAAGACACGCTCATGAAGGCGTCGGGGCTGTGCGTTTTGTTTATCGGACTGGGCGGCACCATGCAAAAGATGCTCGTCATTGACGGGAAAGCGCTGGAGACCACCGGCACCACCATGCTCATCGTCTCGTTTGCCCTCGGCTCGCTCATCGGCGAGGCCGTTAACCTGGAAGCCGGCATCGAAAACCTGGGCGAATGGCTCAAGCGCAAAACCGGCAGCGAGGGAGACAACGAGTTCACCAATGCCTTTGTCTCGACATCGCTGACCGTCTGCATCGGTGCCATGGCTATCGTGGGATCAATCCAAGACGGCTTGCTCGGCGACTGGTCCACGCTTGCCCTCAAGGGCGCGTTGGACTGCATCATCGTCTGCACCATGACGGCTTCGCTCGGCCGCGGCTGCATCTTCTCCGCCCTGCCCGTTGCCGTATTCCAGGGAACGATTACGCTGTTTGCCGGCGCGCTCTCCCCCATCATGACCGCCGCCGCCCTCGACAGTCTATCGCTCGTGGGCTCTATACTCATCTTCTGCGTCGGCGTCAACCTCATCCGTCCTCAGACCTTCCGCACGGCCAATATGCTCCCCTCCGTTGTCATAGCCGTCATCTACGCCCTCCTGTTCTAAATCTATCTACGTAGCGGTATCTCGAACACCTGTTTGATGCTGTGCTATGATATGAGGTCACCGAAGCTGCGTTAGGAGAGGAGAAACGGTGGCCGACCAGGACATCAAGATGCTCATCGAGCGCATTATGGCCGAGGCCCGGACCCATCAGTCTGCTCGCTTCTCAAACGAAGTCTATGCTGACGAGCCGATTCTCAAAACCGGTCGTCAGATGCAGAACTTCCTTCCTGACCAGTACCGCAAAATGCGTGAGGTATCGCGTTGGCAAGAAGACCCCAAGGGTGGCGCGGGACGTTGGCTTTCGGAAGCCGAGCTTTTCTACCGCCAAGGCCTGCTGATGGCCGACTTTGAGGACGACTGTCCCTACAACGGCACATTCAAGTCGTACTTTCCCACCTATAACGCCATGAGCGATCGGCAGCTGCGCGGCTATTTTACCTGGCGCACCCAAGTGCGCCGCGGAACCGTCGAGGAAACGTCTACGTCCTTTGCCTTTCTGTATCTCTATGAGCTGATCTGCGGCATTGGCGTAGATGACCCACTCGATGGTTTTAACAAAATCAAGGCCTTTTGGGATGCCTATCGCGCCTTTGAACCCGGCATCGACCGGTTCGCACGCGTGTGGCTGCAGGACTACGCCGTGTTCCACGGACTCGACCCCAAGCTGCTTCGCGACTCTAAAACCGTCATGTTCGATAACGCCCTTATCGAGCTGCGGCGTGCGGCGCGAGACCTTGCGCCCGCGCCAACGCCGTCAGACCTGGCGCCTGCGCGTCGCAAGACCTCCGAGCCCACGCTCCCCCTTCCGCCCGACGAGGCAGGCGAGGAGCGACTCATGACCGCTATAAACGCCCTCTCCACGTACAACCTGAATAACTCACGGCTCGACCGTTCCCACCATCGCGACCTGCGCCACGTGGCATGCGCCGTGTATGTCCGTATGGCGCGCTACTATGACACGCACCGAAAGACCGGCATCGTAGCGAGCTTGTTTGGGGAGGAGACGGCCATGCCCTACACCATGTTTGCCTCGGCCGTGTTCTTTGCGCCCGAGCGCCACGAGGACTGCGAATATCGCCTGGACCCCATTCACATCTATCGCTGCCAAAATGGCTTTTGGGAATGCATGCGCATCCACGGCAGCAGACAAAAAAGTAGCAAGCTCGGTGAGATGATGCGCGCCTGCGACCAACGCCTGCGCCTGGCCCTAGACCCCACCCATCCCCTAAAGGAGGAGAAGGTCCCCAAATATCTGGCCAAGATCATCGATGACGAGATCGTGGCATGGCTTTCGTGGGACGCCGCGCACCAGCCTGTCAAGATCGATATCGATTTGAGTCAGCTGGGGCACATTCGGAGCGCCGCCGCGCAAACGCGTGAAGCGCTTTTGATTGATGAGGAGCGCGAGGATGATGTGCCTATGGAAGCCGAGGCGACGCTTATCGAGCAACCGAACACCGAGTCTACGCCCAGCATGTCCGCCGGACCTGGCGAGATGGCCACACGGCAAGACGAACCCGACGAGCCGACTGTCTCCACCGAAGAGTTTGGCGTCGTGGCACCGCTCCTCGCACCGACGCCCGTGTTCGCAGCTGCTGCGCCCGCTGACGCCACGAACGAACTCGCGCCTGCCGCAGACGCCTATCTCCGCGCGTTGCTCGAGCAGAACACGGCCCAGACGGCATTGGCGGTGGCACAGTCGGGCAAAAGCGAGGACATGCTCGTCGATACCATCAACGAGGCGCTCTTTGACCTGGTGGGCGACACCGTTATTGAATTTGGCTCAGCAGGACCGCACATTATCGAGGACTACGAAGCAGACGTGAGAGGATACCTAGACCATGAGTGATACCGCATCCGCAGCACCCCGCGTGCCCAAGCGCGTCGCCGCCGTCATTCTCAACTCGCTCAAGGGCGGCGTGGTCCCGCGCATCGGCCTTCCCTATATCACCGTGGGGCGCGAGGTCGAGATCCGTGCTCTGCTCACCGACCTGAGCCTCATCGCCGATGGCGGCGCAAGCTTCCGTTTCCTAGTCGGTCGCTACGGCGCCGGCAAGAGCTTTTTGCTCCAGACCATCCGCACGCACGCCATGGGCGAGGGATTCGTCGTCGCCGATGCCGACTTATCCCCTGAACGCCGTCTGCAGGGCGGCCAAGGACAGGGCCTTGCCACCTACCGTGAGCTCATCCGCAACATATCGACCAAGACGCGCCCCGAGGGCGGTGCGCTCAACCTTATCCTGGATCGCTGGGTCGCCTCGTGTGCCGATGCCGACGAGTCTGCCGTCAATGCCCAACTGGCCCCACTCGAGGAAATGGTCCACGGCTTCGACTTCGCCCGCATGCTCCGCCGCTACCGCGCGGCCGTATCCGAGGGCGACGAAGAAGCTATGAGCCGCGTGACCAAATGGATTCGCGGCGAGTACCGCACCAAGAGTGAGGCACGCGCCGAGCTGGGCTCCTCGACCATCATCAGCGATGACGACTGGTACGACTACGTTAAGCTCATTGCGCGCTTTTTGGTCTGCAGCGGCTACAAGGGCATGCTGGCGCTCATCGACGAGCTCGTGAATCTGTATAAGATTCCCAACGCCATCACGCGCCAATACAACTACGAGAAGATCCTGACCATGTACAACGACACGCTCCAGGGCAAGGCGCAGTACCTGGGCATGATCATGGGCGGCACGCCAACCTCCATCGAAGACCGCCGCCGTGGCGTGTTCTCCTACGAGGCCCTGCGAAGTCGACTCGCTCAGGGCCGCTTTGCACGCGAGGACCTTAAGGACATGCTCGCGCCCATCATCCGCCTGCAGCCACTCACCTACGAGGAGTTGCTGGTGCTGATCGAAAAACTCATGCAGATCCATGCCGGATACTTTGGCTGGACGCCCACGCTTACCGAAAACGACTTGGTAGACTTTCTCAAGATTGAGTTTGGCCGCGTGGGAGCCGATACGCACCTGACGCCGCGTGAGGTCATCCGTGACTTTATCGAGCTGCTCGATATCCTGTGTCAGAACCCCGATGCAAATGTGGCCGAGCTGCTGCAAAGCGTCGGCGGCGACGCGTTGGCGCCGGCAGCCGCAACAGGCGACGCCGGCACCGCAGGCGGCGACCGCAACTTCGCCGAATTCACCATCTAACCTGCCAAAAAGGGACAGGTTTATTTTGGCAGGTTTTATCTGGGCAAACGCTGAGGCAGTAATGCAGCAAACCATTGCCAGCCGCGTTGAGAAGTTCGTATTTGAGGGGAGGTCCCGTGAACGCCTTTGACCGATATGCTCCGTTTATCCAAGACTTCATCTACTCCCACGATTGGGAGAGTCTACGCTCTATCCAGGTTGCAGCAGCTGATGCCATCTTTAACACACAAGATAATGTGCTCTTGACGGCATCCACGGCTTCCGGCAAAACCGAGGCAGCCTTCTTTCCCATCCTGACCGAGTTTTGGGAGAACCCGCCCGCGAGCGTGGGCGCCCTCTACATCGGCCCCCTCAAAGCGCTCATCAATGATCAGTTCGTCCGCCTCAACGACCTCTGCGAAGAGGCCGATATCCCTGTCTGGCACTGGCATGGCGATGTCTCGCAGTCGCACAAGGCTAAGCTCATTAAAAAACCGAGCGGCATCCTGCAGATTACACCCGAGTCACTCGAAGCGCTTTTAATCCATAAGCACATGGCGATCCCGCGCATGTTTTGCGACCTGCGCTACGTGGTCATCGATGAGGTCCACTCGCTCATGCGCGGCGACCGTGGCGGGCAAACGCTCTGCCTTATCGAGCGACTCTCGCGCATGGCCGGTGTGCAGCCTCGCCGCATTGGCCTTTCGGCTACCATCGGCGACCCCGAGCGCACGGGCGCTTTTCTCTCACAGGGAACGGGGCGCGACTGCGTTATCCCCCGCTTTGAAGAACCGCGCCGCGTGTGGCGCATCTCCATGGAGCACTTCTACAACTCGGGCCCCCAGGCGCAGCAGCGGGGATTCATGGGTACAGGTCCTCAAGAGGCCGAAGTGCTTGTGTGCGAGCGCATCGATGCGGCGGCATCCGCGGCACTGCCCGCCGGCGCCCAAGACATGCGTCACAGCGGACAGCTCACACAAGAGGAGCGCCGTCAACGTCGTGAGCGGGCACAGGGCAAGGCCGCTCCCAAGGACCGCCAAGTTTCCTCGGCCCCCGAGGGCGAGGTCGATATCCCCCGGGCCGATGAGCAGGCGCTCCTCAACCCCACCGACACCGCACCCGAAAACGCCGATCCCGGCATGGGCTATATCTTCGAACACACCCGCGGGCGCAAGTGCTTGGTCTTTGCCAACTCACGCGAGGAGGCAGAGGCCGTGTGCTCCATGCTGCGCAGCTACTGCGAGAGCCGGCACGAGCCCGACCGCTTTCTCATCCACCATGGCAACCTCTCGGCATCGCTGCGCGAGACCGCCGAGGAACTCATGCGCGACGAGGAGCAGGCGCAAACTACCGTCACTACCTCCACGCTGGAGCTCGGCATTGATATCGGTCGACTGGAGCGCGCGTTCCAAATTGACGCGCCGTTTACCGTCAGTTCCTTTTTGCAGCGCATGGGGCGCACGGGCCGCCGCGATCTTCCGCCCGAGATGCGGTTTGTCATGCGCGAGGAGGAACCCGAGCCACGCACGATGATGCCCGAAACGATACCCTGGAAGCTCCTACAGGGCATCGCACTCGTACAACTCTATCGTGAAGAAAAGTGGGTCGAGCCACCCGAGCTCGATCGACTCCCCTACAGTTTGCTCTATCACCAGACCATGTCGACGCTCGCCAGCACCGGCGAGCTCACGCCTGCCGAACTCGCCCAGCGCGTGCTCACGCTCAGCTATTTCCACCGCGTCTCCGCCGACGACTACCGCGTGCTGTTACGCCACCTCATCAAGATCGACCATATCCAGGTCACCGAAGGCGGCGGGCTTATCGTGGGCCTCGCGGGCGAGCGCATCATTAACAACTTTAAGTTCTACGCTGTGTTCCAGGAAAACGAGGAGTTTACCGTTCGCAGTGAATCGGCCGAGCTGGGCACGATTGTCAACCCGCCACCGCCCGGTGAGCGCATCGCCATCGCCGGACATTGCTGGATTGTCGAAGAAGTGGACTGGAAGCGTCACACCGTCTTTGCCACGCAGGTCAAGGGCCGTGTGCCGGCCTACTTTGGCGACTGCCCCGGTGACATCAACACACATGTACTCGAGCGCATGCGCCAAGCGCTCACTGAGCACGCAGCATATCCGTACCTTATGGGTAACGCACGGGCTCGCTTGGCGCAGGCTCGTCATACCGCCGAGATTTCGGGCGCGGGAACTAAGCCGCTCATCAACCTGGGTGGCGACACCTGGGTGCTCTTCCCCTGGTTGGGCAGCTACGCCTTTTTGGCGCTCGAGCGCATGCTCAAGATTAAATGCGCCGCGGAGCTTGGCCTTCGCGGACTCGATCCGTCGCGCCCGTACTTTATGCAGTTTAAGATGAAGGCCGACGAGGAGACGTTCTTTGAGGTGCTCGCCGCCGAGGCCGAGAAGGACTTCGATCCCATCGAGCTCGTCTATCCCGGCGAGGTGCCTTACTTTGATCGTTACGATGAGTTCGTTCCCGAAGAGCTCGTGCGCAAGGGCTTTGCCGAAGGCGTGCTCGACATCGAGGGTATGAAGCAGCGCGTCCTCAGCTGGCGCGACCACGCCTAAGACCAGTCTTTTTGGGACGGGGAGATTTACTTGTCGTGAAGGACGGTGCCGAGGAACTCAGCGTCGAAGGGCACGGCTTCGGCAAAGGCGTAGTCGCCGTCGCTGGCGATGAGCAGGTAGTTCTCCTCGCCGCCGAACTCCATATCGCCACATGGGACCACCCAGGCGTGGGCGAACACCTCGAGCGCCGTGGCGGCGCAATCGCGCAGGAACGTCACGTCGCTCCCCTCGTTCGCGCTCACGATATTGGCAACGTAGATACCCCCGGGGTTCAGGCTGCCTCGCACCAAACGCAACGCCTCAACCGTCGCCAGCTCGCGTACGGGCTCGGCACCGCCAAAGCAATCACTCACGACCACATCGTAGCGACGATGGCCCACGCTCGTCACACCCAGATACGAGCGAGCCTCAGCGGTAATCACCCGCAAGCGGTCGCCCACCGCGCGCTCCAGCTCGTCCAGGTAGAACCAGCGGCGCGCCAGGCGCGTAATCTCTCCGTCATACTCGATGACGTCCATGCGCAAGCCCGCGTGTGACATCAGGGCGAACTTAGGATAAGCAAACCCGCCGCCGCCCAGCATAAGCATGCGGTCGATACCATGCCCGCAAGCATCACGCATTGCGTCCTCGGCCTCAAACACATCGTCAAATGCGCGATAGTACGCAAAGACCGGCTCCGCCCAACGCTCGCCAACGTAGCTTGCGCTTTGGTAGACGCCGCCTTGCACCAAGACGCGAATCTCATCGTCGCTCTCATTGTGCACGCGTTTCACACGCGCCAACCCATTGCGGGTTCGCGCAACCTGCAGACAGGCAGCACGAACAGCGACAGCAGCCGCACCAAGCGCCGCGGCTCCCAGAGCAACGCCGGCAACGACGCCGGCAGAAACACTCGGCTTGTTCATCTAGAGCTCCTTTTGCAGATAAAGGCCATGGTCATAAAATCCAAGATGGCGATAGTACTCGCGTGTGCCAATCGCGCTAATCACGTTGATGCGCGCATAGCCCGCGTCCCGAGCAATATGGCACGCACGCTCCACCAGCGACCGTCCCAATCCATGGTGCTGGGCCGCCTGGCCTTGATCCCCCACGCGCGCCGCCATGCCATACACGTGTACCTCGCGAATCATCGCCTCGTCCAGCATCGTCGGCAACTCGTCCGCATGTGCGGCAACAAAAGCGCGATCGGGCAGCGACAACCGCAAAAAGCCCGCGATCTTGCCCTGCGGCGTCACCCACTGCAAAAAGCGCTCGCGCGTCACCGGCGTCTCGTACGCCACTTCTTCGTCAAGGGTCAACTCGTCCAGGTCGGCACCCGCCGTGCTGATCTCGCGATAGCGAATCTCACGCACCGTCGCACCATCACCCCGAGCAGCCAGGCGGTTCTCAACGAGCTGGCGCAGGTTGGGCTTCTTGTTGCCCACCATGATGTCGTCGGAGCTAAAGTCGCGGATCATGCGACTGATGCGGCAGAACGCCGGTGTCACCACGATGTCGTCGGCCAGCACATCGAGCAGCTCTTCCTCGGTATAGGGACGCCACTCGCCGCGCTCATAGCAACCCACCAGACGCGAGCCCTCGATGAGCGCACACGGGTAGACCTTGACCTCGTCGGGCATAAAGGCCCCCTCGGTCATAAAGCACTCGTAGTCACGCTTGTCCCCCTCGGGCGTGGCGCCCAGCAAGTTGAGCATAAAATGCGCGTGGATCTTAAAGCCAAACAGGCGTGCAAGCGAAAACGCCCGCTCAATCTGCGCCACCGAAATGCGACGCTCGTTGATATCGAGCAGGTGCTGGTCGAGGCTCTGGATGCCCATCTGGATCTTGGTGCAGCCCAGGCGGCGGATGAGCGTGAGGGCCTGTGGCGTCACGGCATCGGGACGCGTCTCGATAACGAGGCCCACCACGCGATGCTTCGCCGTCTCGTTGATGCGCTGCTGACGTTCAAGCTCCTCCATCATGGCCGTCTGCCACTCGGCGACCTGGCCCCACGGCGTACCGGGACCGTACAGACGACGCATCGCGCGGTTATAGCCACCCACGGCAGCATCCACACGCCCTTGCTCGTCGGCAACGCCGGTAGCGAGCTCGGCCTCGTCGGTCGCAATACCGGCAGCCCGATAGCGCTCGCGGCGCTCCGCTACCACCGGCGGCAGCGCATCGGCGGGCGCGTCATCGAGCAGGCGCCCCGCCTCGGCACGGCTGATGCCCGGACGCGCCAACATGGGATTAGCCGCCACACCAGCCACGGCATCGTCATTGAGCGCACGGAAGAGCTCCGACATAAACCATGCCTGATACCCTTGCGGATAGTCGCTCCAGGTACCGCCAAGCACAATGAGCTCGATCTTATCGGTCGCATGCCCCATTTGAGAAAGCGCCGTCAAACGGGCACTCACCTGCAGATACGGGTCGAAGCAGTTTTGCTCCGCACGGGCGCACGCCGGCTCGGCATGCAGATAGCTTTTAGGCATGCGCAGATCGTTGGGGCAAAACAGGCAATCGCCCGAGCACGGCCAGGGCTTGGTGATGACGGTAATGGTCGCCACGCCCGAGGCCGTGCGACGAGGCTTCATACGCAGCACCTGCAGCAGTCGACGTTCCAGCTCGGCATCGACATTCCACCCAGCCCAACGAGCCGGCTCCTCACGTTTTACCCGCTGGTAAAACGGCAGCAGACGGCGCTTGGCCAAATCGCGTTTGTCGGCACCCTCACGGCGCGCCTCGGCATGTATCAGTTTGACGAGCGCTTTGTCGTCCACGTTCTCGCCATGACGCAGGGCCTCGAGTATGTTCAAGATAATCTGTTCCATGCCCCCATTGTAAAGGCAAAGGCGCCGGAGCCGTTCTCGGCTTCGGCGCCTTCATCAAACAGCGCGTCTATATCTTCGCCTAGGCTTTCGTCTGCCTCACTACTCCGAATCAAACGACATGTCGCCCGAACCGACCTCAAAACGATACGTAGCAGACTTATCCCCGTTATCGAATTCAAGATTCAAAATGGTCTCGCCATCGTAGCCAAGCGGAAGGAAATCGCTCTCGAAGTCGCCGCTGCCCAAGGTGAGGCTCGCCTTAAAGCCCGTAGAGTTCGGAACCGTCATCTCCACATCGCCCGAGCCCACACTCACGTCCATCGACTTCGCGGGGGCCTGATAGAGCTCGAACGTCACATCGCCCGAACCGACCTCAGCGCTGAGCGCATCAGTCACGCTGCCCGTAAACTCTACATCTCCCGCACCCAGGAAAAGGTCGAAACCATCACAGATGACACCGACAATCTGCAGATCACCCGAGCCCACGTGCGCGTTGACTCCCTTCAGATGTTCGGCAACACGGCGCGGCAGCTCGACCGTAACCGAGCGGTCAATTGCCTTACCGTCATCACTTCCAAACTGGGAAACCTTGAGCGTCGAGTCCTCGACGGATGCGATGTTTTGCGTCGCGGCCTTGGAGGCATCCATACCCTTGGCAACGCGCCCCCGCTCGATAACGCGAGCCTTGTTGCCATCAACAACCTTGACGTCCACCGAAGCCGCATTGATATCGAAATCGAGGTAGCGGAACTCATCGGCATCAAAAGTCATGCTCGAAAGTTGCTGAGGCCGAGCGGAATAGCTGCCGTCGTCCAAGAGATCGTCATCGTCAAACATATCGCCAAAATCAGACAAATGGCCAGATAGAATACCGGTCGTACGCACCATATCGGAATGAGCCAATAGCCGCGAAGTGCCAAAGACAAGTCCGATGATGAGCGCAAACGCTCCGATGCCAATGCCCAAGCGCACCTTGGATTCATGCGAAAGCTTCATCATTCACCACCCTCTTTGGCAATCGGCTCAGCGGTAGTCGCGGTAGCCACGTCAGTATCAACCGGAGCGGAAACATTCTGAGCCCTAGCGACCGCCGGTGCCGGACCAACCTGAATATCCCCGCGCGCCCAATCACCATCGAGCGCACGCGCTACCCAGTGATAGATGGGGATCGCGTCGAAAATGTTGGTGTAAGGGTGACACCCTAGCGCCCGTTTAACGAAA
>DXLP01000002.1 GCA_019414645.1 Collinsella sp. | reverse complement strand
CATGATTGGTTGTTGAGCGTTGGTCAAAATGGTTGTTTTTACAGTAGCGCTAACACCCGCCCGCGACCGGCCCGCTCGCCGGGCTCAACGAGGACCAGATAGAGAACCTGCTGCTCAGGGCGGTGTTGGCCGACCTAAAAGCGGAAGGGTGGGACCCGGCTTCGATCTCGAACAGGAGCAAGTGCGAGCTCGGCGAGAGATTGAGGCGGGCAACCGCCCTGCCCCTCCGCTCGATCACAGGTTTCTTGAGGATATCGAAGAGCTCCTATGAGTACTGGAGGCCCCGCGTCGCCGCGCCGCGCGACCGCGACGCCGACATACGAGACCGCGTGGTGCGCATCTTCCGCGAGGGCTCGGGGTGCTGGGGGTACCGCACCGTCTGGGCGCGCCTGCGCCGCGAGGGCGTCCGCGCCAGCGAGAAACGCGTGGCCCGCGTGATGCGCGAGGAGGGCCTCGAGGTCGTCTACAACAAGAGGCGCGCCCGGGGCTACAGCTCCTACGCCGGCGAGGTCTCCAAGGCGCCGGAGAACCTCGTGAACAGGAATTTCCACGCCGACGAGCCCAACCGGCTGTGGCTCACCGACATCACCGAGTTCAGGCTCCCGGGCGGCGAGAAGGTCTACCTGAGCCCGGTCATCGACTGCTTCGACGGGATGCCCGTCGCCTGGTCGATCGGGCTGCACCCCGACAAGCGCCTCGCGAACTCGAGCCTGCTCAAGGCCTGCGCGGCCAGGCCGGCGGGCGCCCGCACGACGATCCACTCGGACCGCGGCGGCCACTACCGCTGGCCGGAGTGGATCGGGATCTGCGAGGAGAACGGGCTGGTCAGGAGCATGTCCGCGAAGGGCTGCAGCCCGGACAACTCGGCCTGCGAGGGCTTCTTCGGCCGTCTCAAGAACGAGTTCTTCCACTACAGGGACTGGGAGGGCGTGACGGCCGAGGAGTTCATGGGCAGGCTCGAGGCCTACCTCGTGTATTATCGCGAGGGGCGGATAAAGAAGTCCCTCGGGTGGCTCAGCCCGATGGAGTACCGCAGGAAGCTTGGATACGCCTAGGCGCGGTCCAAGAAATCGTCCGCACCCCCATAGGCCTTCTAACAGCCTAAACAGTCCCTATTTCACCGCAAGTTATGGGTGGGGATAGGGTTGAGGGGTGGCTATGGCTACCAGCCGTCGTCCGTATCGTCGCCTGTGGCGAAGACACGGAGGTCGAGGCCTTCGCGTTCAGCTCGGGCTAGGAGCTCTTGGGGCGACTCGTCCTCGATATCCATCACGTCGAGCATGGCGGCCGGAAAGCCCACGCCAGCCGCACTCCCCGCGCGGTCGAGCAAGCTCTCGCGCAGCTGGTCTACATCAACGTCGATCTTCATGGTGAAACCTCCTACCGGCCAATCGCGATCGAACAAACCGCACACCCCAAATGATGTGCAATAAATACCAGATACGGCCATAATAAAACAATGAACATCAGGGAGGTTGCGGACGATGGATAAGCTCGATGCCATGACGGAACAAGTCAGGGACTTTTGTGATGCACGCGACTGGCGCAAATATCACACGCCAAAAGAGCTTGCCATCGGCATGGCAACTGAGTCCTCCGAGCTCCTTCAGCTCTTTCGTTTTGTGAGCGACGAGCGCATTGCAGAAATGTTCGAAGACACCGAGCAACGCCAAGCTATCGAAGACGAAGTCGCCGACACGCTCCTTTTCCTTCTGCGTTTCGCAGATTTAAATGAAATCGACCTGCCAGCGGCGCTTTCGTCTAAGCTCAAGCGCAATGGCGAGCGCTACCCCGTCGACGCATCATCTAACGAATACAGAAAGGCGAACCATCATGAGTAATGAGTTCGCCCTTCGGCAATACACGCTTCCCCTACCCCAGCCCTTTGAGACAAGCGAATCGCTTCAGGACTTTGGCACGCCAAAGCCTGGAGCCCATCATGACGAGAGTTGGCCTGTCCTTTACATTCTTACCAACAGCAGAAACAAGACGGCATACATCGGCCAAACAACCAATTACCAGCGCCGTATGAAACAACACGCTGCAAACGTGGACAAGGACTTCGACCGGACCCTTCTGATCGACAATCCCACCTTCAACCAATCCGCAACGTTCGAGTTCGAGAATCGACTTATTGAGCTGTTCTGTGCCGACGAAAAATACCAGGTCACCAATGCCAACAACGGCTATGCCCAATTCGATTATTTTGAGCGGCCTCAGTATCGCCAGAGGTTCCGAGACCTCTGGACAAAGCTTCGCGAAGAAAACTACGCGATTCATCCGATTGAAGAGCTCGAGAACTCCGATCTGTTCAAGTTCTCGCCTTTCAAGACGCTTACGCCCGACCAATACGAAACGATCGAGACGATTTTTAAACGTCTCGAACAGGAGCATGAAGACGTAAAACATGGCGGCTCAAAAAGAGAACGTATAACCGTCGTGAATGGCGCGCCGGGAACAGGTAAAACAATCCTCGCCATCAGTCTCATGTTCAAAATCAAAAATGAGCCCAACCTTTCCGGCCTGCGAGTCGGTTTTGTCACCCCCATGGATTCCCTGAAAAAGACCCTCAGGAAACTCACGCACTTCCTTCCAGGGTTAAAGCCTGGCGATATCTTGAGCCCCAGTGACGTAACCAAAAATGATCGTTATGACATCCTACTTGTCGATGAAGCACATCGACTGGGTAATTATCTAAGCATGGGCTCCGGCATCAAGGCCTTCTATAGCACTTGTGATCGTCTTGACCTTCCGCACACAAGCAACCAAGTTGACTGGATATTCAAATGCTGCGACAAGGCATATCTGTTTTATGACCCCAAGCAGCAAGTCAGGGCATCCGGCCTCAATCGAGACGGTCTTGAGCGGCGACTTAACCAACTCGAAGAAGAGGGCATTGAAACTGAAGAGTTCAGCCTAAGCACGCAAATGCGAGTACGCGGCGGCGATGAGTATCTCGACTTTGTATATGATCTACTCGATAACAAAGCGTATATGCATGCCGGCATGAAATTCAAGAATCTCTTTTCATCGGAGCCTTACGATTCGCGAACCGGGGATCC
The DNA here is from genome assembly GCA_019414645.1 of Collinsella sp. GTDB lineage: Bacteria > Actinomycetota > Coriobacteriia > Coriobacteriales > Coriobacteriaceae > Collinsella. The sequence continues at coordinate 109,228 of DXLP01000002.1, read as the reverse complement.
GGACAGCGATACCCCCAGATACCAGTTTGGAATCGTCAACCAATTTGAGGATTTCTGTTCCCTACAGCAAGCCAAGGAAGAAGAAGTTGGTCTATCCCGCATGACGGCAGGTTTTGCGTGGAAGTGGGAAACGAAGAAACACAAAGACGCGTTCGACATCGTCATTGAGGGCATCCCTAAACGTTGGAACTCGAGTCAAAAGGATTGGGTTAACTCCCCCAACGCCGTCAACGAGGTCGGATGCATCCACACGGTACAGGGCTACGACCTCAACTACGGCTTCGTAATTCTGGGGCCAGACATTTACTACGACAACGACAAAGGGGGCGTCTGCGTTAACAAGGCAAACTTCAAAGATACCGTCGCAAAGAAAAAGGCAAGCGACGACGACCTACGAAAGATCATCGTCAACGCCTACTATGTCCTCATGACGCGTGGCATGCTGGGAACGTTTCTTTATGTATGCGACCCGGCACTCAAGGAGTATTTGTCACGGTATATCCCGGTGATATAGACCTAACGACCGCCCTCCCCCATGTAACCATCCTGTAAATCATAGCGGCGCACTCGAGTTTTACCGTGATGCGGTCGCGCCTGGCGCTCCACTGTGCTAAAGTATCCCGAACGTTCAAACGACTACGAGGGGAACTAGAAGATGGCACGTGTGCACAACTTCTCAGCTGGCCCGGCCGCGCTGCCCACAAGCGTGCTCGCCGAGATCGCCGACGAGATGATGGACTACCGCGGTTGCGGCATGTCCGTGCTCGAGATGAGCCATCGATCTAGCATGTACCAGCAGATCATCGACGACGCCGAGGCAACCCTGCGCCGCCTGATGAGCATCCCCGACAACTACCGTGTCCTGTTTTTGCAGGGCGGCGCCACGCTGCAGTTTGCGGGCATCCCCATGAACCTCATGCGCCGCGGCCGCGCCGGCTACGTCGTGACCGGCAACTTTGCCAACAAGGCGTACAAGGAGGCCGCCAAGTACGGCGAGACCGTGCTGCTCGCGAGCTCCGAAGACACCAATTTCGACCGCATTCCCACCATGACCGATATCAACACGCGCATTGCCGCCGAGGCCGCGGGCGATGGGCTCGACTACGTCTACATCTGCCAGAACAACACCATCTTTGGCACCATGTACCACGGGCTGCCCGATTGCGGCGATGTGCCGCTGGTCGCCGATGTCTCGAGCTGCTTTCTGTCGCAGCCGCTCGACGTCGAGCGATACGGGCTCATTTACGCCGGCGCGCAGAAAAACGCCGGCGCCGCGGGCGTGACCGTGGTCATCGTGCGCGACGACCTCATCGCCGAAGGCCCCGCCTTTGCGCAGACGCCGCAGTACCTGGACCTCAAGACCCAGGCCGCCAAGGGCTCCATGCTCAACACGCCCAACACCTTTGGCATCTACGTGTGCGGCAAGGTGTTCCATTGGGTGGAGCAGACCGGCGGACTCGCCGCCATGGCCGAGCGCAACTGGGCCAAGGCCAACCTGCTCTATGACCTGCTCGAGCACAGCGAGCTGTTCCATAGCACCACGCAGGCCGACAGTCGCTCCATCGCCAACGTTACCTTCCGCACCGGCGACACCGAACTCGACGCGGCCTTTGTCGTAGGCGCTGCCGAGCACCAGATCCAAAACGTCAAGGGCCATCGCCTCGTCGGCGGCATGCGCGCCAGCGTGTACAACGCCGTAACCATGGAAGACGTGCAGGCCCTGGCCTCGTACATGAAGGACTTCGAAGCACAGCATAGTTTGAGCCCGCGATCTAACTAGCCCGCAACGCGCGGGCCGACCAGCCACTTCAAACCACCTGTTTAAACCAAACCTGCTAAGGAGTTTTTCCATGCGTAAGATTAAGACCATCGACGACATCACTAAAGACGGCAAAGTCGAGTTTGGCGAGGGCTACGAGTTTGTGGACACCGCCGAGGAGGCCGACGCCATCCTGATGCGCTCGACCGACCTGCACGGCTACGAGCTGCCCGAGGGCATCCGCGCCATCGCCCGCTGCGGCGCCGGCGTCAATAACATCCCCGTCGAGGAGTACGCCAAAAAGGGCGTCGTCGTCTTTAACTCCCCCGGTGCCAACAGCAACGCCGTCAAGGAGCTCGTCCTGGGCATGCTGGTGCTCTCGAGCCGCGGCGTGGTGCAGTCGATGAATTGGGTGCGCGACAACGCCGACGACCCCGAGATTCAGGTCGACGCCGAAAAGGCCAAGAAGGCCTTTGTGGGCCGCGAGCTCAAGGGCAAGCGCATCGGCGTTATCGGTCTGGGCAACGTGGGCTCCAAGGTCGCCAACGCCTGCGTCGATCTGGGCATGGATGTCTACGGCTACGATCCGTTCATTTCCGTCGAGCACGCGTGGGTGCTGAGCCGCGAGGTGCAGCGCGTGGGCACGCTCGAGGACCTCTGCCGCGGCTGCGACTACCTCACCGTGCACGTGCCCAGCAAGGCCGACACCATCGGCATGATCAGTACCGAGCAAATCAACCTGCTGGCACCCGACGCCGTGCTCATCAACTACGCGCGCGAGACCATCATTGACGAGGACGCCGTCGACGCCGCCCTGCGCGAGGGCAAGCTTAGCTGGTTTAGCTGCGACTTTGCCACGCCCAAGACCGTCAAGATGCCCAATACGTTTATCACCACGCACTCGGGCGCCGGCACCGGCGAGGCCGAGGCCAACTGCGCCGACATGGCGATCAGCGAGCTCAAGGATTACCTGGAAAACGGCAATATCGCGCACAGCGTCAACTACCCCGCCTGCAGCATGGGCAAGGCGCGCGCCGCGAGCCGCATCGCCTGCCTGCACGCCAACGTGCCCAACATGATCGGCCAGATCACGGCCATTCTCGCCAAGGACAACGCCAACGTGCAGCGTATGACCAACGAGTCCGCTGGCGAGAACGCCTACACCATGTTCGACACCGACGAGCACCTGAACAGCAGCACCATCGAGGCGCTCAAGCAGATTCCGTCGATGTATCGCGTGCGCGTGATCAAGTAGCGTCGGCGCCAAGCCTGCCAGACAGACCACGAAGTCCATTCGGCCCCCGTTTTCACGAAACGGGGGCCGATTTCGTTGCTCCGGCTGGTTTTGAAAATGCTACCCATAATAAGTTTTTTCGGATAATCGACAGTGAGGCCCTAGTCGCTAAGCACAACTGCTTTTACAAACAGCTTTATCAGGGGTTTTAGTAGGTAAAAATCGATCTCTATATGCCAAACTAATGTTGACTGTCCATTTTCCGAAATAACTTGCTCTAGGTAGCACTTTTCAAGCCAATTCCAAGGAGCAATTGAAGGCTATTCGCAACTAAAACCCTAGCTTCCGCGACCGTTTTCCACCCGCGCGGCTACATTCCCGCCCAATCGATAAAAATCTCCTCACGAAGCCGCCGTTCGAGCTCTTGCTGCCGCGGTGTCTTGTCTTTCAACGGCATATCGAGATAGGACATGATGAGTTCCATCACTACATGGAAGGCATCGGAGTCGACCAGCTGACCATAGGTCATCAGAACGACGGGATATCCCATGGCTTGCAGGGCCGTCGTTCGATCGGAGTCCGAGATCTTGGATTCTATGGATCCGTGAATGGCTTTACCTTGACATTCAACCAGGCACTCTCGGCTGCCCTCCTTATTTGACAGCAAGATATCGGCGTAGCGCCTATCAAGCCCCGAAATCAGGCGGGCGCTGCGCGTCATGCGAATCTCAACGTTATTGGTAAGGTGCAACCCTTCGCCACCGCGCAGCCTCGAAAGGCCAAACAGCATCGAAGCTTGGACCTCAAGCGGCGATGCCACAATTCCCGTAATGCATTTCGCGGCACGCGTGAATGATTTAGCACCGCGGAGTCCCTGGATCTTATTGGCGAACTCCGTAAGGTCAGAGAGCTCGATCAAGGGAGGTCGTTTCCACAAGTCCGTTGGATTCCCCGAGGCATCCTTTACGTTTTCCCAGCCCGACCGTGCGTCACCCCACCGGCTCCCATATGCCTGCTCAAGCGCCAACTTTACCTGAGGTGCAATCTTGCACACGGCAAAGGTGCCGCACATCTCATACATGCACATAATCAGACACTCGTTTGAGACCGAGGAAGCCAGGGTCAGCAGGGTAAAGAGCGGGGACGCGACATCTAGGCCAAACTCTGTCTGCCGCACGGAGTCAAGCGGCCTCTCCCCGTTCCAAACATGTCTGACAATGCGATCGCCCTTACGTCCGCAGCTGCCCTGTGCCAACACGTGTAACGGGGTGCCCAGGAAATGCTTGACGAGCGGATGCTCACAAAGGCGTTCCCTGCGCGGATCGTCCACAGAATCGGGCAGGTCCGGCATTATTGCCAAAACCTGTGGAGGTATCCGGTGATACCGAAAGGCAGATATGTCGCACAGCATGTCGTCCATGAAGAGTACGTACCCACTACGTCGTTTGTGAGCCCGCACGGACGGCAAACGCGATTGCTCAGCCTGCGAACGGTAAATACTGCTACAACATGCACGTCGCGAATCTTCCAGGTGGCTTACAATCGGTTTGGAAAGCAGGCTGATTGTGAAGTTGCATATGGTTGATGAGGACTTTGCCTGGCGGCTTGCGCAGGAGCTTGTGAAGATTGACAGCTCAGACCCCGGCGCGTATGAGCTCGAGATCGAACAACATATCAAAGACCTGGTCGAGACATATGTTGCCAAACTCGATTCGCCCGTGCTGGACACCGCAGAGATACGCGAGCTCGAAGTGTTCCCCGGGCGCTGCAACCTTATGATTACCGTGCCGGGCGCGAGCGGCGAGGCGCGGCTCGTCTACATCTGCCATATGGATACCGTCACCCTAGGCGATGGCTGGAACGCGGACACGACCGTCGGCTTCTTTACCGGCTGCACCGATACCGCCGTCATTGCCGGCAAGACGGGTAACCGCAATTGCATGAGCTACGGCCCCGGCTCGTTGGTGCTCGCGCATAAGCCCAACGAGCCGGGGCCCATGCCGATATCGTTCGCTGCCAGAACGTGCTCATCGCGCTTGTTGACAACACGCTCTGGGACGCAAGCGTCCAAGTTGGGGCATAATAAGCCGCGAACAAACCGACTCGCGCGTTAGGACCGCCCATGAAAGCACTTCCGTTTCCCTGCATCCGCCCAGCTCAGGACCGCGTGCTCGAAGCGCTGCCGCAGATGGGCGGTATCCTGAGCAGCAACGACGCCCTGCGCGACGCCATCGCCGACGGGCTTATGCTCAAAGATCCGGGTGCGGCGTATTACGCGTACGAATGCTCCGGAGAGCCGGGGCGCGTGACGGGCGTTGTGGCGATTTGCCCGGTCGGCGTGCTGGCGTGCGACGACGCGCCCTCCGCGGGTACAGCTGCAGCCGCCCGTGCAATCGCCGCGCTTAAGGTGCAGCCCCGCCCTGTAACGCTCGTCTACGAAGCATCACCCGTCATGGATATCATCCTCGGCGCCGCCAAAGAGGGCGCGTCGCTCTATGCCGTCACCGACCCCGCCGGCATTACGCACCGCGTGTGGGAGGTCAAGCGCGAGGACGCCGTTGCCGCCATCCGAGCCATGCTCGACCAGGCACCAGAGCCGGCGCCGGCTGACGACCCCACCTATGCCGCCGCGCTGACAGGGGCGGCGCAGCTCCTGGTGGACGAGGCCCGCACAGCCGGCACCTACACGGGCAAAGAGCCGTTCAACTTTACCGTTGCCGCGTTATTCCCCGCCGCACAGGTCGCCGGCGGCGCGCCGCAGGTTCCGACGGGTCTGCTCACTCACCAGATCGCACGGTTCTAACAGGGCCTAAACGCCTAGTACAAAGACTCGATAGCTCAACAAACAAGGGGCGGGGATACAATGCCCACGCATGCATCCCCGCCCCTTTCGCATCGAGCAATTACGTCGGCGATCCGCATCGCCGCGCCCGCGCTACCCGCGTTGCGGACCCGCGGCAGCCACGAGCGGCTCAAGCCCCAGCTCGCGCGCATAATCTTCCTGCGTAAAGACTTCGACCAGGCCAAACGTATCCGTCGCATCGTCAAACGCAAAATGCAGCACCGAGCAGTTGCCCGGAACGCGCTCGCGCTCGTCGGCCGCCGCTCCCCTCACGTGGTCCAAAAATTCCTTGATGGACGAGGCGTGGCTCACCGCGAGCACGCACTCGTGGTCCGGACGTCGCATAAGATCGGTCAACGTCGCCACCATGCGCTCGCGCACCTGCATCTGCCCCTCGCCGCCAAATTGGCGGTAGAAGTCACGCCACGGACGCTCGGGCATGAGCATCACGCGCTCGGCCTCAAAGTCGCCAAAGAACCACTCGCGCAGGCCGTCTAGGCGCTCGTAGGCGAGGCCCGGCCACAGATTGGCGATAGTCTGCTCGGTACGATGCAGCGTCGAGGTGTAGGCGTGATCGGGTTCAACGCCACGCGCGCGCAAGAACATGCCGGCACACGCCGCCTGGTCGCAACCTAGCTGCGTGAGCGGCGAGTCGCTCCAGCCCTGAATAATGCGCTTAAGGTTGAATATCGTCTGTCCATGACGGACCAGATACAGATCTTTATTCATAAGGGGGTCCTTTCGTTTGCTACCAACCCAAGAGCGAAAACGCCCCATCGAAATAACCAAAATGAAGCACGGCGCCGTTGTCGAGCTGTTCTCCCCCGCCGGCCACATACTCAAGAAACTCCTGGCAGGCTGAGCCGTGGGAAACGGCCAGCACGCAGTTGTGCTGCGGTCGGGCCATAATACGAGACAGCGCCGCGACCATACGTGCGCGAAGCTCACTTTCCGACTCGCCACCAAAGGCCACCGGATAATCACCCCAGGGCTGCGACGGCATGTCGCGATTTGATGTGCCCTCCAACGATCCCAAATGCCACTCGCGCAGATCGTCGAGCGGCTCTATGGGAAGGTCCTCGCCAATAATCAGCTCGGCCGTGTGGCGTGCCCGACCCAACGGAGACGAATACGCATGGTCAAAGGAGATGCCGCGCGCCTCAAACGCCGCGCGCGTCGCCAGTGCCTGCTCGCGCCCGCGCGCCGTAAGCGGCGAATCGTGCCAGCCCTGCAAAATGTTCTGCACATTGAGCTCAGTCTGCCCATGCCGCACCAAATACAGATCGGCCACATGCCCTCCCCTCGTACCACCACAAAGGGGACGGTCACCTTTGTGGTGGTTTACCGCCGGATCACGCCGCGGCGACGCTCAACTACACCAGTACGTCGGCGAGTGGACGCTTGGGTACGTGGTGTACCTGCGCCTCGTCACGCCAGTAATTAATAGAGCCGTCGGGGTTGGAATCAATTGCATCGATCACCTGTGTCTCGGCGGGAACGCCAAAGACCATGATCAGCTTGACCTCGTACTTGTCGCCGTCAAGTCCCATGACATCAATCGCACGAGGCGGAAAAGCCTTGAACATGCACGCCGCCACCTCGGGCGTAGCGCTGCGGGCGGCGAGCATCATCGTCTGCGCGGCGATACCAGCGTCTGCCTCGGTGATTGGCGCGGCAGGCTTGCCCGGAGCGGGACGCTCGGCAAGGATCGCGATATAGCCGGTCGGGCGCTCGCCCTCGACAGGACCCGACCAATCCTTGAGCGCACCAGCCCATGTGAGCTTTTCAAATAAGCTCGAACACTCCTCGGCGTCGCTCACCACATGAAAACGCAGACGCTGAGCATTAGCGCCGCAGGGAGCCAGGTGCGCCAGCTCTGCCAGCTCAAGCAAAAACTCGCGCGGTACGCGCATGGACTCGTCAAATCGACGGCATGTGCGGGCACGACGGACCAGCGCGTCAAACGATTCCAGACCGAGTTTTTCGCAACCTTGCTTTGCCATCAACTCCACGCTCGACGGCGCCGCGGGAACAGCTTCGTTCATAGAGACCCCCAATACAAGGCAATTGTTCTTAGGAAAATCTAACCTAAAACGCAGGCAATAACGAACAGAGCCGCAATGTTCTACACCTGTTGAATAGAAAAACGCGACATGGGGAACAACGAGAACAAATCGGGACCTTTGGGTTACACTTCGCCCTCCCCGACCCATACGCCGGTGCCTTTAGGCGATACTTGTTGTAGCAACTGCGGCATACGCCGCAAAAACAACAATGACGGCAAACGCCGCGCGGAAAGGAGACCTCATGGGCATCTTTAAGAACGACGACCAGCAGTCGAATCTGTTTGGATTTGACGAGAAAAGCATGGCAGGCAAGGCAATCAAGGCCGTGCGCTGGATCTACGCCGCCACGGGCGTCATCGCACTGCTTGCCGGCATCGCGCTGCTGTTTGCGCCCGCCAAGTCCCTCGTCTTCCTGACGACCGTCCTGGGCTTCTACTTTGTGATCACGGCTGGCGTCAGGCTGTTCACCGCCATTTTTGAGCCGCTGCTGCCCGCCGGCTGGCGCGTGACGAGCATCATCTCCAACCTGCTCATCATCCTGGGCGGCGTCATAATCCTGCGCAATCAGGCCTTCTCGACCGCGACGCTCACCACGCTCGTGGTGGTCGTGGCTGGCTTTGGCTGGATCGTCGAAGGTGTCATGTCCATTCTGGAGTCCGAGCTTTCGTCCAACCGCGCCCTCGCCATCCTGAGCGGCGCGCTCTCCATCATCGCCGGCATGTTCGTGTTTATCTATCCGCTGTGGTCGGCAAAGATGCTCGTCATCTTTAGCGGCGCCGCGCTCCTGGTGTTTGGCGTGACGCTCATTGTCCGCGCCATTCAGTTTGGCAAACTGGTGCACTAGATGCCGCGAACGCTGTTTATTGATGCCGACGCCTGCCCGGTTACGCGCGAGTCGATCGACTGCGCGCGGCGGGCGGGCGTTGCCGTGGTTATCGCCGGCAACAGCACGCAAAACCTGGAGCGGCACATTCGCCGCGACGATCCGCGCGATGCCGAGCACGCGCGACGCGGCTTTTGGGTCACCACGCTCGATGTGAGCGTGGGCGCCGATAGCGCCGACTTTGCCATTATCGAGCGCCTGCAGGCGGGCGATGTGGTCGTGACTCAGGACATAGGCCTGGCGAGCATGGTGCTCGGCCGCGATGCCGCCGCCATCGGCGTGCGCGGGCGCGTGTACGACAAAGCCACCATCGACATGCAGCTGTTTATTCGTCACGAGGAAAAGAAGGTGCGTCGCGCCGGCGGTCGCACCCGCGGACCGGCAGCCTTCACCAGCGAAGACCGCGCCCGCTTTAAGCGCAGCCTCACCGAGCTGCTCCGCTAACCAAGGCAGATTTTTGGGACATGCCTAAAAATCTGCCTTTTTGTTTTGGGCGGTGTGAGCGCTTAGGATCCATGGCTTAACAAAAAACGGGCTTCAAAATGCCATGCGTCGCCGCATTGCGCAGGCGCAGTGCATGGCTATTTTGAAGCCCGTTTTTTGTTAAGCCTACTTAGAGACCAAAGGCGGAAAGGATAAGGCCCCAGCCAGCGCCGATGACGTACATCATTACCAGGAACACGGCGTTTTCGCGGGCGCTGCGATTGGTGCGGAACAGGACCAGGTAGCCCACGCCGGCGGAAATGAGCGTGCCGGCGAGCATCGGTGCCAGTTGCAGCGCGCCTTCCAGATACAGCTGCGTAATGACCACGCTCGCCGAGCAGTTGGGGATCAGGCCGACAAGCGCCGAACCCAGAACGGCGAGCGTCTCGTTGCCACGCAGGAACTGCTCGATTGCAGATTCGCCAAAGGTCTCGAGCACGGCGACCAGAATCAGCGTCACCAGGAAAATGAATACCGATACCTGCACGGTATGCGAGATGGCGCTGCGGATAATCGACAGGACGGGCACACCTTCGTGTGAGTGGGAGCGACCATGGTCGTGATGGTGTTCATGCTCGCCCTCATGACCGTGATCGTGGCCATGTCCATGTTCGTGCTCGTCTTCGTCGTCATCACAACCGCAATGGTCGCGCTCACACAGCTCATGGATGTGGTCGGCGCTCACGCCCGCCTCGGCAACCTCGTCGATGATGTCACCGCCGCTGTGGTCGTCATGCGCGCAGTTAACGTGCGCCGGATTGACAGTGGTCCCCAACACGGTACGACGAATCGCCGCATGCGCGCGGGCGTTGCGACGCAGGCCACGAATGGCAGCATCCACGATAAAGCCCGTGACCAGCGCGATCAGCGCTTTCGAAGCCAAAAGCATCGCCATAGTCTGCACGGGAACCTGCTCGGCAAGTAGCAGCGGCAGCATCTCGTCGGAGGTCGAGAGAAACACCGCCACCAGGGTGCCCAGCGTCACGACGCGACCGGCGTATAGCGTTGCCGCCATGGCCGAAAAGCCGCACTGCGGCACCATGCCCAGCAACGAGCCAACCACGGGGCCAGCGGCGCCGGCACGCTTGATGGTACCGTTGACGCGATCGCCTGCCACATGCTCGAGCGTCTCGAGGACCAGATATGTCACCAACAAGAACGGCACCAGCGAGAGCGTGTCCTTGCCGGCGTCGAGCAGAATATCAATCAGCAAATCCATGACGGATGGAACCTTTCGTGTCTTTCGGCAGCATTGTAAAAGTCCTAGCGGTCAACTAGGGTATTGTAATTGTCCTAGGCGCGATGCCAATAGTTGCCCATGGTAAACTATCATCTCGCCATAACTCGATAAACCCGAGCCGCACAACGCGGCCCGTCCAAGGAGCAGCTATATGAACGTTTCGCAAGCACTCGAATACGAGCGCCAACCGTTTATCCCCATGTTTATCTATGGCGATCACGGTGCCATGGAATCCGAGCGTCAGAAAGGCGAAGAGGCCCTCAAGGTGCTCGAGACCGAGTACTTTACCGCCGAGGACGACCCCGGCTTCGACTTTGCCACCGTGCGCGACCTGGCCGACCGCAACCGCGACCTGTGCGACCAGATTGGCGAAGCGCGCCTGCGCAACGTGACGCCCGCAACGCTTTCGCGCGGCCTGTCCGACGCCGACACCTGCGCCGCCATCGGCAAGATGCAAAAGCGCACCGCCGCGTCCGTCATGCGCGAGATCCGCGGCGACCGCGACGCGCTCGGCGTCGCCTACGCCCGCAAGCCCATTCAGGGCACGGTGCTCGGCATCGACATCGAGACCACCGGCCGTGCACCCGAGCGCGGCTACATCATCAACGTGGGTTGGGAGATCATGGACCTCACCAGCGACGCCGTCCCGCACGACGCCGAGGCGCACTACTGCGGCCTGCCCGATATCTACCGCGGCGAGGATGTGCCGTTGTCGAATATCCACCACATCACCTGGGACGACATCGACGGCAAAACGCCCTTCCGCGAGAACAAAGAGCTGCAAAAGCAGCTGCTCAAGCTTATGAAGAAGTACCCGTACATGGCGCACAACGCCGCCTTTGAGGACAGCTGGTTCAAGATCCACCTGGACGGCTACGCCGAGGCACGCCGCGCCGGCAAGATTATCGTCATCGACTCGCGCCAGATCTGCCGCAGCCTGGATGCCGATGTGCGCTCGCTCCCCCGCGAGTCCGCGCCCGCCGCGCTCGAGAACTGGGCACGCCGTCGCGGCACCCTCGCCGCCGACGCCAACGAACAGCACCTGGGCCTCGACGACACCGACCTCATGCTCCGTACCGTCCAGGCCGAGTTCAACCTCAAGAACCTATTTGCCAAGTAGATTGCCAAGCAGAGGCGCCATTCGCGAGCGATACTCGCCAGACGATAGCGCCCCACGCAATAGCGACACGCCGAGACGCCCCTCTCAAGCGACGCAATGCGGGCCGATATCCAAGTGGATATCGGCCCATTTTTGCACGTCGCCAGGGTACCCACGTTGGCATCGGCGGCCTTATCCGCGATCATCGATGCCTTTAGCCGCCACCAGGGCATTCGATAGCAAAAAATTCGCGAATTATATTGACATATGAACTTACGCTCATATACTCGGAAGTAAGTTATATGAGCGCATGTTCATATGAAAGGATATTGCAATGAGCGATCACGCTGATGAAATAGAGTCCGGCATCGACACCACCATCGTGCCCGACGTCCCCACCACCTGCTCGCCCGAGGACCTTCCCGACGAGGAGCTGCTGTACGACCTCGCCGACCTGTTCAAGGTCTTCAGCGACACCACGCGTATCAAGATCCTCTACGCCCTCATGGGCCGCGAACTCTGCGTGGCAGACATCGCCGAAGCGACCACGACCTCGCAGTCTGCGGTGTCGCACCAGCTGCGCACGCTCAAGCAGTCGCACCTGGTTAAATTCCGCCGCGACGGGCGCAATATCCTCTACTCGCTTGCCGACGACCATGTCTATACCATGCTCAACCAAGGCATGAGCCACATATGCGAATAGCGACCAACCACGGTACCAGCGCGGCCTGCACCCAAGCCGCAAAAACAGGGAAAGGACCCACCATGAAAAAGCAGTTCAAGCTCGACGAGATCGACTGCGCCAACTGCGCGCGCAAACTTCAGGACGAACTTGCCAAGCTCGAGGGCGTCAAATCCGTTTCGGTCAACTTTATGACACAAAAGCTGACGCTCGAGGCCGACGACGCCGAGTTCGAAGAGGTCCTCGACCGCGTCGTGGAGTTCACCGCCGACGCCGAGCCGGACTGCGAGATCATTCTCTAACCCGCGCATACGTTGACCTGCGAGGCCGCGCTTGCCGCGGCCTTTGCTCGCGAAATTATATGAGCGGGTGTTCATACACTCAAATGGGAGGTTTGAATCATGGCAACCGCCGATCCCAAAAAGAAAAAGAAGAAGCGCAAGAAGAAAGAGTCCCTTGAGCATAAGCGCAACCGCATCCTGGTAGCACTGGGCATTTTTGCCGTGGTGTACGCCCTCGATGAGCTCGGCACCCTCACCGCCGCATTCGGCACCCCGGGCGATATCTACGCCAGCTTTATGCTGTTCCTCGTGCCGTTTTTGATTGCCGGCTACGACGTACTGCAAAAGGCATTCAATAACATCCGCCGCGGCAAGGCCTTCGACGAGAGCTTCCTCATGGCCGTCGCGACCATCGGCGCGTTTGTCATGGTGCTCTTCCCCGACACCGACCCGCACATGGCCGAAGGCGCCGCTGTCATGCTGTTCTACCAGGTCGGCGAGTTGTTCCAGGCATACGCCGTGGGCAAGAGCCGCAAGTCGATCAGTGCCATGATGGACATCGCGCCCGACTACGCTAACGTCGAGCAAGCCGACGGCACACTCGAACAGGTCTTTCCCGATGACATCGCCGTCGGCACCGTGATCGTTGTCAAGCCCGGCGAGCGCGTGCCTATCGACGGCGTCATCGTCGAGGGCGAAACCCAGCTCGACACCGCCGCACTCACGGGCGAGTCGGTCCCCCGCCCGGCCAAGACCGGCGACGATATCATCAGCGGTTGCATCAACATGACGGGCCTCATCCACGTGCGCACCACCAAGCCCTTTGGCGAGTCAACCGTCGCGCGTGTTCTGGAGCTCGTGGAGAATGCCAGCGAAAAGAAGGCGCGCACCGAGAACTTCATCACGCGCTTTGCCCGCGTCTACACCCCCGCCGTCACTGGCGCTGCCGCGGTGCTCGCGCTTGGCGGCGGCCTGGTGACTGGCGCTTGGTCCGATTGGATCCTGCGCGGCCTGACCTTCCTGGTCGTCAGCTGCCCGTGCGCCCTCGTGATCAGCGTACCGTTGAGTTTCTTTGGCGGCATCGGCGGCGCGTCCAAGCTGGGCGTTCTCATCAAGGGCTCCAACTACCTCGAGACGCTCGCCGACGTGGACACCATCGTCTTCGACAAAACGGGCACCCTCACCAACGGCACGTTCTCAGTCGTCGCGGTGCACCCCGAGGCTGGCTATACCGAGCAGTCGCTGCTCGAAGTCGCAGCCCTTGCTGAGTCGTTCTCCGATCACCCCATCGCGCAGTCCGTGCGCGACGCCTACCAGGGCGAGGTCGACCCCAAGCGCGTGAGCGACTCCGCCAACGACGCGGGCCACGGCGTGACGGCAACCATCGACGGCAAGCACGTCGTCGTTGGCAACGCCAAGATGCTCGCCGCGGCCGGCGTTGAAGCACCGGACTGTGAGGTTGTCGGCACGATCCTCCACGTGCTCGTTGACGGCGTGTACGCCGGCCACATCGTGATTGCAGACACCGTCAAGGCCGATGCGGAGCAAACGATTCGCGACCTGCATGCCGCCGGTATCAACCGCACCGTCATGCTCACGGGCGACCGCGAGGAGGTTGCAGCGTCTGTGGCCAAGCAACTCGGTCTCGACGAGTTCCACGCGCAGCTCCTGCCGGGCGACAAGGTCGAGCGCGTTGAGGCGCTACTCGCGGCCGAAAGTGGCAAGGGCAAGCTCGCCTTTGTCGGCGACGGTATCAACGACGCTCCTGTGCTTACGCGCGCCGATGTGGGCATTGCCATGGGCGCCATGGGCTCCGACGCCGCGATCGAGGCCGCCGACGTGGTGCTGATGGACGACAAGCCGTCCAACATTTCCCGCGCGATCCGCGTGGCGCGCAAGACCATGTCGATTGTTTGGCAGAACATAATCTTTGCGCTGGGCATTAAGCTGCTGATCCTTGTGCTGGCAGCGCTGGGTATCGCCAATATGTGGCTTGCCGTCTTTGGCGACGTAGGCGTGGCGATCATCGCTATCCTGAACGCCATGCGCGCGATGGGTGTCAAGAACCTGTAGCGCCTGTGGTCCCTCCGGCCGGGACCGGGCTTGGTTTTTGAAAACGTCCTCGACCAATGAAGCGCCCCCGTTCTGCTCCTTCGGAGCTACGAACGGGGGCGCTTCTGGTCTGCGGAGTGTTTTCAAAAACCAAGTCCGGCCCCGGCCTGCGGTGACGTTGCTGGCGGTTCTTGGGCATCGCTTGCTGGCGGGGTTCCTTGTCTGAGTTGGATTTGGTTGGCGGGGCTACTGGTCCCTGTCGCTGCCCCGGCTCAACATCGCCCTCAACTTCTCGAAGCTCTCCTCGCTCAGGCAATGCTCCATGTGGCAACCTTCTTGCGAGGCAACCTCTGCCGAAACGCCTGCTTCCTCGAGCAGCTCTACAAAAAAGCAGTGACGCTCCCACATTTGGCGGGCGACCTCAAGCCCTCGCTCCGTCAGGTGCACATCGCGCTTGCCCATTTCGACATAGCCGTTGCTTTCCAGCGTCGCCATGGCCTTGGAGACGCTTGCCTTGGTTACGCCAAGGTATTCGGCGACGTCGATTGAGCGCACCGTGCCTTGGCGCTGCGACAGAACGTAGATCGATTCGAGATAGTCTTCTCCGGATTCACGTAGGGCCATGGGCCGCCTTTCGCGATGATTGCTAGTTAGCCTTTGGATACTTTCCTTGGCTTACTTTACCGCAAAAGTTGACCATGTCTTACTGCATTGACCAAAAAGTTAGCCGCGTTTCACAAAACGTGCGGGACGAAAACAAAAATGGGAACGCCCCGCAAGGAGTGTCCCCAGCTGCCGGCAGATAAGGAGCGTCCCCAAGTGCCGGGTCGCAGCTACACGAGGCCAAAGTGCTTCGCGGCGTTGTAGATGCCGTCGTCATCCACGGCGGTCGTTACGTAGGTCGCTGCGGCCTTCACGGTCGCCTGCGCGTTGCCCATTGCCACACTTGTGCCCACGGCCGAGAACATCGACAGGTCGTTCTCGCCGTCGCCAAAGGCAATCGCCTCGCTCGCGTCGACACCCAGGCGTTCCAGCGTCGCCGCGACACCCAGGTCCTTACCGCCGTTGGCAGGGATAATGTCGCAGAACAAATCACACCAGCGCGTAGTGAGAGAATGCGACACCGCGTCGGTCACGATATGTTCGTCGGCAGGGTCCACAAAGGCGCAGAACTGGTAGACCGGCGCATCGAAGGCATGCTCAAACGGTTCCTCGTGGTAGACGATTCCCGCGTTGCTGCCGGCCGTCACCACGCGCTCGGACAGACGGTTCACAAACGAGTTCTCGCCCTGCATGCACAGCGAGTCGTAGCACCCCTGAGCCACCTGGTCCACAATCACCGCGACGTCGTCCGGATCGATCGGACAGCTGCGGTAAACGCCCTTGGCATCAAAACAGTGCTGACCCGAAAGCGTGATGTACGCATCCCAACCCAAGTCGAACAGCCAATCGGGCATCTGGTAGGTCGGGCGACCCGTAGCAATCACGCATGCGATCCCCTGCTCGTGAAAGCTGTCGAGCACCTGCTGCGCCGACACCGGAATCCGATGGGTCTTAAAGCTCAGCAGCGTGCCGTCGATATCGAAAAACGCGGCTTTGATCATCCTCGTCTACTCCTCGCCCTCGAGCTTTTCGCTCACCTCGAGCCACGCCATCTCCAGCTCGTCCATGGCGGCGTGGGCCTCGTCGATCTTTGCCTGCTGCTCGCCCAGCGCCGTGTAATTGGTGGGGTCGACCTGCGCCATCGCAGCCTCGGCCTCCTCCACGCGAGCGCGCTGCGTCTCCATCTTGCGCTCGAGCGAGCTCACCTCGCGGCGGAGCTTCTGGCGCTCGGCGTTGGAAAGACCGTTGGGCTGCCCGCTCGTCTTGGGCTTTTCGGCCGCAACCGCTGCGGCGCCGGTGTCGAACGTGCCGGTCTTGGCACTCGGTGCGCCCACGGGCTCGCCCTCGGCCGTGGCGTTGCACAGGCGCAGGTACTGGTCCACGCCGCCGGGCATATGCGTCAGGTGACCGTCGAGCAGTGCCCACTGCTGGTCGGTCACGCGCTCCATCAAGAAGCGGTCGTGCGTCACCAGGATCAGCGTGCCCGGCCAGCCGTCGAGCAGGTCCTCGACAATCGCCAGCATGTCGGTATCGAGGTCGTTGCCCGGCTCGTCCAAGATAAGCACGTTGGGCTCGTCCAGGATCGTCAGCAGCAGCGACAGGCGACGGCGCTGGCCGCCCGAAAGGTCACCGATGCGGCTCCAGAGCTGCTGCGTCGTAAAGCCCAGACGCTCGCAGAGCTTCTCGGGCGAAGTCTCCTTGCCGTCGATGACGTAGTACTTCTTATAGTTGCCGAGCACCTCGCGGATCGTGTCACCCATGTAGGGCTCGAGCTCCTCGAGCTGCTGCGACAGCACGCCAAAGCGCACCGTCTGGCCGATCTTCACGCGGCCGCGCAGGGGCGCGATCTTGCCCTGAATCACGTCGAGCAGCGTGGACTTGCCGGCGCCGTTCTCACCTAAAAGACCATAGCGGTCACCCGCACCAATGAGCCAGGTCACATCGGTGAGCACCTGTTTGGACGTGCCATCGGCATCCGCATAGCCGGCGTCCACGTCGACTACATCGATAACCTGCTTGCCCAGGCGGCTCACGGCCAGGCGCTTGAGCTCCAGCTCGTCACGTACGGGCGGCACGTCGGCGATCAGCTCGCGAGCGGCATCCACCCGAAACTTGGGTTTGGTGGAACGAGCCTGGGCACCGCGGCTCAGCCACGCGAGCTCCTTGCGCGCCATGTTGCGACGGCGCTCCTCGGTAACGGCGGCCATGCGGTCGCGCTCCACGCGCTGCAGGATATATGCCGAGTAGCCGCCCTCGAAGGGATCTACCTGGCCGTCGTGGACCTCCCACATGCTGGTGCAGACCTCGTCCAAGAACCAGCGGTCGTGCGTGACCACGAGCATGGCGCCCTGGCCGCGCTGCCAGCGGGCCTTTAAGTGACGCGCAAGCCAGTTGATGGTGCGCATGTCCAGGTGGTTGGTGGGCTCGTCGAGCATGAGCACATCGTAGTCGCCGATCAGCAGGCGCGCGAGGTCCACGCGACGGCGCTGACCGCCCGAGAGCTCGCCCACCATGCCCTCCCAGGGTACATCGCTGATGAGGCCGGCGAGGATCTGGCGCGTACGCGGACTCGACGCCCACTCATACTCGGGCGTGTCGCCCACGACGGCATGATGCACGGTGTCGGTATCGACCAGGTTGTCCTTTTGGCCGAGCAATCCGATCGTGGTGTCGCGGCGGTGCGTCACGCGGCCGTCGTCGGGCTCCAGCGTGCCGGCGAGCACGCTCAGCAGCGTCGACTTGCCGTCGCCGTTTTTGCCGACAATACCAATACGGTCGCCCTCGTCCACGCCGAGCGTCACGCTATCGAAAATATGCTTGGTGGGAAACTCTAGGCTGACGGAATCGCATCCCAAAAGAATCGCCATATGCCCTGCTCCTTCGTAGAAATTCAACGTTGTCCATGATAGCAGCGAGCCCCACCCCAAACCACCACGAAGGTGCCTGTACCCTTTGTGGTGGTCGATTCGGTCGCAGAGCAAAAGGGCGGGCCATCTCCCGCAAGAGATGACCCGCCTCTCCAATCAGTCCCGTGGCGACCGTGGTCGCCGCAGGCCTCAAGCATGTCCCGGACTAGGAGAACATGCCGGTGAGGTAATCATTCAGCCGCTTATCCTTGGGCCGTTGGAAAATCTCGTCAGTTTCGTCGTACTCGACCATATCGCCCATGTAGAAGAACGCCGTGCGGTTGGACACGCGCGACGCCTGCTCCATGTTGTGCGTCACGATGACGATGGCGCGGTCGGCAACGATCGATGACATCAGGTCCTCGATCGCCAGCGTCGAGATGGGGTCGAGCGCCGAGCAGGGCTCGTCAAACAAAATCACGTCGGGGTTGAGCGCCAGCGTACGCGCGATGCACAGACGCTGCTGCTGACCGCCCGAAAGCGCGTAGGCGCTCTTGTCGAGCTTGTCTTTGACCTCGTCCCACAGCGCGGCACCGCGCAGACTTTCCTCGACCATGCGGTCGAGCTCGTCACGGTCGGTGATGCCGTGGCGCTTGGGCGCAAAGGTGATGTTGTCGCGAATGGACTTGCGGAAGGGGTTGGGCTGCTGGAACACCATGCCGATGGAGCGACGCAACTCGTACGTGTTCTCGGTCTTGGTGTTCACGTTGCGCCCGCGGTAGTTGATCTCGCCCTCCACGCGACAGCGGCGAATCTCGCGATTCATTAGGTTGAGGCTACGCAAAAAGGTCGACTTACCGCAGCCCGAAGGCCCGATGAGCGCCGTGATCTCGCCCTTATGGAAGTCGAGCGACGTATTGTGCAGCGCATGGTGGTCGCCATAGTACACGTTGACGTCCTTGGTGGAGACCACGACCTCGTCGCTCACGGCCTTGCCGCTCACGCGCACGCGCCTCTCGCTCTCCCCCACGCTCGACAGAAAGTCCTGGGTGTCGGACGTGGCCGCCTCGGTTGCGGGCGTTGCATTCATATCGCTCATTCGGCCGTCATCTTCCTTGCCAGTTGCTTGCCCACGATACGGGCGACTACGTTAAACAGCAGCACGCAAATCATCAGCAGTGCCGCGGTGCCCCAGACGATCTGCTGGGCCTCGGGGCTGCCCTCGCCATAGATCTTGTAGATGTGCACGGCCAGCGACTCGCCGGGACGGAACACGTTCCAGGCGCAGGTGGGGCTTGACAGGTTAAAGCTCAAGAAGTTCAGGCGAACCGGCGAGCTCATGCCCGAGGTAAAGAGCAGCGCCGCGGCCTCGCCAAACACGCGGCCGGCCGAAAGCACGATGCCGGTCACGATGGCGGGCATGGCCTCGGGAATCAGGATGTGCAGTGTGGCCTCCCAGCGAGTGAGGCCCATGGCCAGGCACGCATCGCGCTGGGCCTGCGGCACGTCCTCGAGCGCCTGCTGAATCACGCGCACCAGGATGGGGATGTTGAACATGGTGAGCGCGACGGCGCCGGAGATGATGGAGTACTTCCAGCCCAGCTGCACTGAGAACACCAGAAAGCCGAACATGCCTACGACGATGGAGGGCAGCGAGGACAGCGTCTCGATGGCGGTCGAGGCGATGTCGCGAATAGGCCCATCGGGCGCGTACTCAACCAAAAAGACCGCGCCGCCCAGGCTGATGGGCACCGAGATGATCAGGGTGATCAGCAGCAGATAGAACGAGTCGAACAGCTGGTAGAGCACGCCGCCCTGCGTTCCGTTGGCGCGTGCGGGCTGCGTGAGAAAGCCCGGCTGGAACAGCGTCGAGATGCCCTCGAACAGGATATAGGCCACCATGGAGACGACGATGAGCATGACGATGGCGACGATTGCCGTCAGCACGCCCGTGGCGATGCGGTCCTGCTTTTGGACACGCCCGAGTCTCGCCTCGTCGATGTGGATGCGCGTGCTAGCCACGAGCCTTCGCCCCCCTGCGGCCAATGAGGTGGATGATCAGGATAAAGATGAGGCTCATGCCCATCAGTAGCAGACCGAGCGCCCACAGAACATCGTCCTGGGCCGAGCCCTCGGCATAGACCGCCATGGACGTGGTGAGCGTGGTGGTGATGGTAGACGCCGGCGACAGCAGCGACGTCGGCATGGCCTCGATGCCGCCGATAACCATGCGCACGGCGAGCGTCTCGCCAAAGGCGCGGGTCATGCCAAGGATGACTGCGGTCATGAGCGAGGGCATGGCGCTCTTGAGCACCACGTGCCAGATGGTCTGCCAGCGGGTGTAGCCCAGCGCGAGCGAGCCCTGGCGGTAGCTGTCGGGCACGGCGCGCAGGCCATCGACCGAAAGCGTGGTCATCGTCGGCAGAATCATGACGGCCAGCACGATGGCGCCGGGCAAGATGCCCAGGCCTGTGCTCACGTGGAAAACGCTCTTCATAAAACCGACGACCACGTGAAAACCGATCAGGCCAAAGACGACCGAGGGAATGCCGGTCAAAAGCTCAATAAGCGGCTGAAAGACCTTGGAGCCAAACTTAGACTGGATTTCGACCGCAAAGATGGCAGAGCCGATGGCGATGGGCAGCGCGATGAGCGTGGAGAGCACCATGACCGCAAACGAGGTGACGATCAGGGGCAGCGCGCCGGTATAAGGCAGGCCGTTTTCGGCTGTGTTAGCCAGGTCCCACTTGGTACCGGTAAAAAACTCGACGACCGAGACGCCGTCCTTGAGAAAAGCCGAGAGGCCCTTTTGGGCGACCATAAAGATGAGCGCGGCAACGACAAGCGTCACGAGCGCCACGCACGCGCCCGTGACGCCCAGGCCCACGTTCTCAAGGTCGCGCTTTGGCAGCTGTTTTGCCATTGCAAACCTTTCCGGGGCGATTACTTATTTAGCGGAGACCTTGCCGCTGGCGTCCTTGACGATCTTCATGGCAGAAACGGGGATAAAGCCCTGCTCCTCGACGAGCTTGCCCTGGACGTCGTCGGAAAGCATGAACTCCAGGAAGGCCTTGGTGGCATCGTCGGCGTCCTTTGCGCAGTACATGTGCTCGGTCGCCCAGATCTTAAAGGAGTCGTCGGTGACGTTTGCGCTCTTGGGCTCCACGCCCTCGACCTTGATGGCGTTGAACTTGGAGTCATCGAAGTGCGAGAAGTCCAGGTAGGAGATGGCGTTGTCGGTGCTGCCCATCTGAGTCTGGACATCGCCGGACTTGTCGAGCTCGGCGTCGCCCTTAAAGTCGACGGTCTCGTCGCCAAAGACGGCCGCCTCGAAGGTGGCGCGGGTACCGGAGCCGGCCTTGCGGTTGAGCACGACGATGGTGGCGTCGTCGCCGCCGACCTCCTTCCAGTTGGTGATCTGGCCGGAGAAGATGCCCTTGAGCTGCTCAAGGGACAGGTCGTCGACCGTCACGTTCTTGGAGACGACGGGACCCATGCCCACAACGGCGACCTCGTGGTCGACGAGGTTCTTGACCTGGTCGGCCTCGAGCTTGGTCTCGGCGAAGACGTCGGAGTTACCGATGGTGACGGTGCCGGCGGCGACAGCGGTCAGACCCTTGCCCGAACCGTTGCCCGAGCCGGAGACGGAGACGTCCGGGTTGGCATCCATGAACTTCTCGGCAGCGGCCTCGACGAGAGCCTGGAACGAAGAGGCACCGTCGTAGGTCACCTCGCCGGAGACGGACTCGGCAGCAGCGGCGCTACCCTTGTCGGCAGCGTTGGAAGCGTCTGCGCCACCGCAGCCAACGAGGCCGAGGCCGACGATGCTGGCAAGACCACCAGCGAGGCCGAGGAACTGACGACGAGAATAAGCCTGATCGAGCATGATCTTCCTTTCATACATGCGAATCGCGGGCACCCTGCCCGCTTTGCTGTTTGGAAAGATACGGCCCCGACCGGGCAGCGCTCGCGCCAACTGCGGTTTCTTACGGGCTATTGATAGACCTTTACCGCAAGCTCTGCCCAGCCTTTACAAACGGATAACAATCCAGCGCCGAACATGGCGCACCTTTTACACCAAAGGAACGTCCCCAATGACTACCCCACCGCAACAGAAAAAGCCCGGGCCGAAGCACCGGGCTCGTAATGCAAGTTTGTATCCAAGCAGGATATAGGGGTTTCCCAGGTGCCCGAGATTGCCCCGAAAGAGGAGCGCCGCGTACTTTGGTACGCAAGCGACGGTTTGAGGGGCAAGGTCGGGTGCCTGGGGAAGCCCTACAGCTCAAGTTCGTTGAGGCGCAGGATGGCCACGATGTAAATCTTGAGCGCTTGCTTGAGCTGCTCCTCGTTGGCGCACTCGTTGGGGCCGTGCATCTGGCCGCCCCATGCGGGCAGCTCCAGGCCGGTCTCCTCGGGGCCAAACGAGACGGCACGGGCAAAGTTGCGCGCGTACGTGCCGCCGCCCATGGCAAAGGGCTCGGCATGCTTGCCCGTAAACTCGTTATAGGTATCGATAAGCGCCTTCACGGCCGGATCGTCGGCAGAGACCGAGAACGGCACCTTTGCACGACCCACACGGCACGTCACGCCAAAGCGGCCCACGAGCGGCTCGAGTTGCTCGCAGATGGTATCGGCACTGGTGCTATCGGGGAAACGCACGTCAATGACCTGCTCAATGTAGCCATCCGCCACACGGATGACGCCGGGGTTGCAGGTGAGCGGGCCAAACGCGGGGCTCGTCGCGTCGATGCCCAGGCCGCGGCCATAGGCGTCCGCATGCACAAAAGCCAAAAACTTGACAAACTCGTGCTCGGCAGGCGTCAGCAGGCGCTCGCCACGGGCACCAAACGCGTCCTCGGCCTCGCGCAGATACGCCACGATAAGGCCGACGGCATTGATCGTTCCCTCGGGCATCGAGGCGTGACCGCCAATACCGCGGGCAAAAATCTGCGCATGCCCGTTATCGAGCGTCGTGATCTCCAGGCGGTCGGCGTTCTCGACCGGTGCCGGCAGCTCATCGGCGGCAATCGCGAGTTCGCAGATAGACTGCGACGGAATGGCGTTGCTCGCCTCGGCACCGCTCCAGGACACGATGCGCCCGCCGTCGATCTTGGGGCTCACAAACGTCGCCCCAAACTGGCCCTTCTCGGCATTGCAAACCGGGAACTCGGCATCGGGCGTAAACAGAAAGTCGGGGTCTGCGTGGTTCTCCAGATAATGGTGAACGTCGGACATGCCCACTTCCTCATCGCAGCCCAGCAGCGCACGGAAGGTATAGCGCGGCACAATGCCGTGCCTGAGCAGATAAGCACCAGCGTAGAGCGACAGCACCGCCGGACCCTTGTCGTCGATCACGCCACGGCCGAGCAGCCAGCCCTCGCGGCGCTCCATCGCAAACGGGTCGGTGTTCCAACCGGGGCCAGCGGGTACCACGTCCACATGGCAGATGGTCGCGAGCTGCTTATCGCCGCGGCCCGGAATATCGGCGATTCCCACAAAGCCCTCGTCATCGCTCGTCTGGTAGCCGAGCTTCTGCGCGATGCCGAGCGCGCAATCGAGTGCGTCACGGACCGGGCGGCCAAACGGCGCGCCGGGCTCCGCATCGGCAGCAACGGCCACGGACGGATAGCTCACCAGCTGCTCGATATCGGCGACGACATCCTCCCAGACCTCGTCGACATACTCGGCGACGCTCTGCTCCACCTGATTCATGGACGACCTCCTTAGCAATGAGCGACGGGCACGCCCGTCCCTCACATCACGTCATTAGATAGCGAAAAGTTTAGCAAGCTCGGCCACCGAGTGCACCACCGCATCGGCACCCGCAGCCTCGTGCTCGCCCGGCGCCGCCGCGCCCGAATAGATGCCAATGCACGGCACGCCCATCGCGTGCGCGCCCTCCACATCGTTAAAGCGATCGCCGATCATCACGGTATCGTCGGCCGTCGCACCGAGCGCCGCCAGGGCATCGCGGACCGAATCGGCCTTGGTCTCGCGTCCCTGCGGCGGATTCATGCCAACCACCGACTCAAACTGAGAAAGCTCGAGCTCACGCACCATGTCGATACACTTTGCCTCCATGCGCGACGTCGCCACGGCCATACGCTTGCCTTGGGCGACCAACCCATCCAGCAGCTCGGGGATCCCATCGAACACGGGGTACTCCTCCGGCCCCAGCTCATCAAAAAATGCGCGGTACTCGTCGGCCACCACAAGCGACTCCTCGCGCGAAAAGCCGTAAAAGTCGTGAAAGCTCTTCCACAGGGGCGGCCCGATCATACGGCGCAGATCACCCATCTGCGCCTCCGAAAACCCGCGCGCAGCCAGCGTCTTGCGCGTCGAGGTCATCACCGCCCGGCCCGTATCTGCCACTGTGCCGTCAAAATCAAACAACACGACCGGCCGTTTGCCTATCTCCAACGCCTCCATCGGCATTCCTCTTCCCCAGTTGACGATTTCCACACCGAGACTTCAAACTGTTGACTATTCAACAATTGAACCTAGCAATGTGGAACGACTCTACTATACTTGTCGCACTTTGCTCTCAGAAGGCGGCGCGCAAGCGTCCCAACGAAAGGTGCAATTATGTCTTTTGCCATCATAACCGACTCCACGTCGGACATCTCCCCCGCCCGCGCCCAAGAGCTCGGCATTTACGTGATTCCGCTGCATGTGATTATCGAGGGCGAGGACCTGCTCGACCAGGTGCAGATTACCGCCCAGGAGTACGTCGCGCGCATGGCCGGCTCCGAGCAACTGCCGCACACCTCGCAGCCGAGCGCCGGCGAGTTCAAGGCACTCTTTGACCGCGTGCTCGCCGACGGCCACGACAGCGCCATCTTTATCTCGCTGTGCAGCGAGTGGTCCGCCTGCTATGCCAACGCCAGCCTGACGGCCGAAACGCACGAGCTCGACGTGCGCTGCATCGACTCGCGCACCGGCTCGGGCGCCGAGGGTCTGCTGGTGGAGTACGCGCTGGCCATGCGCGAGGACGGCCGCAGCCTGGACGAGACCGAGGCGCAGATCCGCGCGACGCTGCCCGACGCCCACCTGCTGCTGATTCCCCGCACGCTCGAGAACCTCGTTAAGAACGGCCGCGCGCCCAAACTCGCCGGCCAGCTCACGCAGATGCTCAACATTCGCCTGGCCGTTTCGCCGGAGTGGAAATCGGGCGAGATCAAGGCCATCAAAAAGGGCCGCGGCGCCAAGCGCATCGTCGCCAACACCATGGCCGATTGCCTCGCATTTTTGACCGAGCATCCGGGCTCCAGCGTTCGCGTGCTCACGACCGGCGCCGCCGAGGAGCAGGAGCTCGTCAACCAAGCGCTCGCAGGCCAGAACTACTTGGACGCCGGCACCGGCCCCATCGGCTGCACCATTGCCACCCACGTAGGCGTCGACGCCATCGCCATCGGCTACTGCCCCCGCTACCAGCCCATCCACTAGGGGCGCCTTTACCACTTGCGGTGGAATAGGGACTGTTTTTGGCTTATCAGCCGCAAATCAATCCCTATTTCACCGCAACTTAAAAGCAGTTCATTTGGGACGGGGCTAAAAAGAGTGGCATGCAACGTTACGCACCGGTCTTTTAGCCCCGTCCCATTTTAGCTACCCTACATCAGCCCACTTAGGGCAATGTCGACGGCCTCGTTGAGGTCGTCGGTAATGTGCACCAGCTCCGGATCGAGCGGGCTAATCATACCGGCGTCCATCACCGGGCCGTTGAGCCAGTCGAACAGGCCCTGCCAGTACTCGGTGCCCACCAAAACGAGCGGCATACGCTTGACCTTGTGCGTCTGCACCAGCGTGAGCACCTCGAACATCTCGTCGAGCGTGCCAAAGCCGCCGGGAAACACGATGGCGCCCGAGCTGTATTTGACGAACATGGTCTTGCGCACAAAGAAGTAACGGAAGTCCATGCCAAGGTTCACGTATTTGTTGAGCCCATGTTCGTGCGGAAGCTCGATACCCAAGCCGACCGACTTGCCGTTCACGCTCGCCGCTCCCCTGTTGGCCGCCTCCATGACGCCGGGGCCACCGCCGGTGATAACCGCCACGCCGCGTTGGGCGATTTTGCGACCGACCGTGCGAGCCGCCTTGTAGAGCGGATCTGTCTTGGGCGTGCGGGCACTGCCGAAGATGGTCACCGCAGGACCAAGCTCGGCAAGCGCGCCAAAGCCATCGACGAACTCTACCTGAATGCGCAGCACGCGCCAGGGGTCGGTGTGCAACCAGTCAGTCGAGTCCTCGGGTGCCAGCAGGTTGGCGTAGGTGTTGTCCTTGGGAATCATGGGGCCGCGCATGACCACGGGACCGCGCCGGTACGTCTCGTCGTAAGCCGGCTCGCCCTCGACGTTCTCATTCTTAATCATGGGCACTCCTATCGAAAATAGAAACGGGCGGGGTCGACGCCATGCGTCAAACACCCGCTCGAACATCAACTATTCGGTATGGTACCCACGATGCATCAAGTGCTTGCAAGGCATCGGTCAGCGGTCGCGGCTCTTAGTAATCCACCGCCGCAGGACTGTTCATCCAGTCGCTCACAAACGCGCCGTAGCGGCCCTCGATAATGGCCTGACGGGCACGCTGCATAAGGTTGAGCAGGTAGTAAATGTTGTGCATCGACAGCAGAATACCGCCGAGCATCTCCTTCTGCGTGACCATGTGACGGATGAGCGCACGGCTGTAGCCGCCCGTGCACACCGGGCAGGTGCAGGTGGGGTCGATGGGGCCGTCGTCGTGCGCAAAGCGCGCGTTGCGGAAGTTAAGGCGACCTTCACTGGAGAACGCCGTACCCATGCGGCCGGTGCGCGTCGGCAGCACGCAGTCGAACATGTCGATGCCCACGCCAACGCCGCGCACGAGCGTGGTAGGGTTGCCGACGCCCATGAGGTAGCGCGGCTTGTGCTTAGGCATGTACTCGGAAACCAGCGGTGCCAGCGTCTCGAACATGGTCTCGTGGTCTTCGCCCACCGAATAGCCGCCGATGCCGTAACCCGGGAAGTCGCCGCACTCCTCCAGATGGCGCAGCGAGCGCAGGCGCAGGTCCAGGTGCATGCCGCCTTGGACGATGCCAAAGAGCGCCTGGTCATCGCGGGTATGCGCCTTATAGCAGCGCTCGGCCCACATACTCGACAGCTCAACGGCGCGCTCGACGTAGGCGCGCGTGGCGGGATAGCCCGGGCACTGGTCGAGCTGCATGCAGATATCGGAGCCGAGCTTCATGGCGATTTCCATGTTGTCCTCGGGCGTCCAGAACACGTGGCGGCCGTCGTAGTCGTTGACGATAAAGCGCACGCCCTCGTCGGTGAGCTTGACGGCGTCGTTGTGGCTGAACACCTGGAAACCGCCCGAATCGGTAAGAATGGGGCCGTGCCAGTTCATAAACTTGTGCAGGCCGCCCAGCTCGGCAATGGTGTCCTCGCCGGGACGCATGGACAGGTGATAGGTGTTGGCAAGCACGATCTGGGCGCCGAGCTGTTTGACGGTCTCGGTAGGAATACCCTTGACGTTTGCCTTGGTGCCCACGGGCATAAAGATTGGCGTCTCGATATCGCCGTGCGGGGTGTGCAGTACGCCGGCACGCGCGTGCGTCGTCGGGTCCTCGGCGATCAGGTCGAATTTAAAAAGGCTCTGGTCCATAAACTGGAACTCCTTGGTTGCGGTTCATACGCAAACCATTATACGGGCAACCCGCAAACCGCACCGACTCGACAGAAACTGGTGCAAAGGGGTCATAGTCATTGGGGACGTTCTTAAACGGTTAGTCGTTGGGGACAGTCTTCAGCGCCATCTTGCAAAGGAGTGTCCCAATCTGCCGGCACTTAGGGACTGTCCCCAAGCGCCGGCAAGAGTATCCCTTATGACTAGTCATTTAAGAACGTCCCCAACGACTACTCCAGCAACACCGATGTTTTGGCAACGTCAGCGAGCGGTCACCAGAGCGAACAAATTGGCATGAAAAGAGGACGGCATAGACCTTCTGGTCATGCCGCCCTCTTTGAATGACAAGTTGTCGCTCTGGTGACCGCGCAGCGTCAACTGGCTACGCGGTTTGGTAAAACCGCGTAACTCTTAGGGCCGCTGGCCCATGCCACCCTCGAGGGTGACGGTCTCGCCGTTCATGTACTTAAAGTCGGGACCGCAGAGCTGAACGACCACGCGGCCGATCTCCTTCTCGACGTCGCCGTAGTGGCCTGCCGGCGGCATGTGGACGTTGGCCTTGAAAGCCTCGGGGTAAGCATCCTGGAAGTTCTCGAGCGCAGCGGTCCAAGCAAGCGGGCAAACGATATTGACGTTGATGCCGTCCTTGCCCCACTCGTTGGCGGCAACGCGGGTCAGGCCGCGGATGCCCTCCTTGGCGGCAGCATAGCTGCACTGGCCATAGTTGCCAAACAGGCCGGCGCCCGAGGCAAAGTTGACCACGGAGCCCTTGGTCTCCTTCAGGTGCGGATAGGCCTTCTGCATGTACAGATAGGTAGCATACAGACCGGAGTAAATGGCCAGGTTAAACTGATCCATGGTGTGATCGGCGATGGTCACACCCGAGGCGCTGGCCTGAGCATTGTTGACGACGGCGTCGATGCGGCCGAACTCCTCAATGGCCTTGTCGATGACGTTCTGGACAACGGCCTCGTTATCCTGGCCAGCCGAGACATCGGCCTGAACAGGCAGAACCTTGACACCGTACTCGGCCTCGAGAGACTCCTTGGCGGCCTCGAGCTTGGCGACGTTGCGGCCGGTGATGACGAGGTTCGCGCCCTCCTTGGCAAATGCGATATCGATGCCGTAGCCGATGGAGCCAGCGGAACCGTCCTTAAGCGTGGCCTTGCCGCCGCCGGTGACGATCACGGTCTTACCAGTGAAAAGTCCCATACAAAGTCCTTTCAAATCGCGACGGGCACGCCCGCCGACTGCGCGTATCCAACTTCACGCGCCAAAAGCTGAGATGCAACTTTAGCGTGTTCAAGCGAAAATAAAAGACCGCGGTAGGCGAACGGCACCACGTCGTTCGGCGAAGGGATTGTCAAGTACAAACTGGATAAAGCGGCCGAGTTATCGTTATCAGATCGAGCCATCGAACACGTTTTGAAACTTTGCTGCAGCGCGTGGGATGTCGGCGCGAGACTTTATCATAGGGTGACAAACAACGATGAGGAGCACATGCCTATGACAGACGAGCTGGACCCCCAGACTCAGCAGCATATTGATCATTCCGAAGACGCCGTCGACGACTGCGATACTCCTACCTGCGTCGACGCCTCCACCGATGCGCCCGCCACCGCAGATGCGCACGCCGGTGCGGATAAGGCAACAGACACAGACGATACTGTCGAGCATGATGAAAGCGAGCAGCCGGAGCCGAGCGATGCCGAACCTGACACGGACCCCGCCCCGCAAGCAGCGGGCCCCATCGAGGTGTCTTCGGAAGAAGAGCTCGATGCCGTCATGGACTCCATGATGGATGCCGTCAAAGCGATGAAAGACGCCGTGGCCGATGCCGATATTGATGCCGAGGAAGAGGAGGCCGCCGAGGCGGCCTCGACCTTTGTACCCGGCGAGACCCCCGTTGCCGACCAGGGCAGCACCATGCCCTCGTTTCTGCAGCTCGAGCACCCCACGATTGGCGCCGATGCGGTCGATCCGCACGCAGCGGGCTTTTCTGTGGTCGAGGGCGGTACCGGCAATATCGCCGCGCCGCAGGCTGCCGATGCGGACGCTGTCGACACCGCTCGCCCGATCGCCCCGCACTCCCCCGACGCGAACCGCGATCTGGGGACCGCTGTCTCGAACACCGCGAACGCCGTGGGCACCTTTATTGCCCAGGGCGCCTCGGCCATGCGCGAGATGAACGCCGCGAAAAAGGCACTTGCCGATGCCCGCGCCCACCTGGCCGAACTTGAGCAGCGCATTGTCGATCAGGCCGAGGAGCTCGAGACGCGCCAGGATATCGCAGGCCGCTACGACCAGATCGTCGCCGACCAGCGTCAGGCGATCGCCACAGCGCAAAAGACCGCTGCGGCAGCCGAGATTGACCGTGATGCCCACGCCGCCAAAGCGACAGAGCTCAAGAGTCAGCTCGAACAAATGAAGACAGAGGATGACGCGACCGAGCTCCGCCTGAAGGCCGCGCTCGACGCCGTGGAGGCCCGCGAGGCAAGCTCGCGCGAGACCGGCAACCGCCTCGTTCGACGTCTTGAGGATTCCAAGCGCATCCGCGACAAGGTGCAGGCCGAGCGAGACGCCGGCATTGCCGCCGCACAACAAACCGTCGACGCCACGCGCGCCCAGCTCGAGACGCTGCGTCATGAGTATGCCGAGCTGCAACGCAATCCCTCGGCAAATCCCGCCAACTATACGGTGCGCACCAGCGAGCTCTCGATGCAGATCTCCGACACGGCAGATGCCCTGCGTAAAGCCGAAGAAGATGTCCCGCGCATCACCGCCGACCTTGAGCACTCGCTTGCCGCAGCCGAGCAGGCCGTCGAGCAGGCTCAAGCCCCCATTGCCGAAGCCAAACGCGCGCACCAAGCCGTGACGACTGAGGCTGATGCCGCGCGCGACGAGCTGCAGACGGCGAAAACTGCCGCCACGACGCGCCAGCGCGAACTGCGCGAGAAGATCGCCGCCGAGGACAAGGCACGCCGCGACCAAGAGCAAAGCATCGCCAACGCCCAAGCAGATGCCGCACATGCACAGTCGATCATCGAGCAGGCGACCGAGGTACATGACCATCCAGAGATCACTGAGTCGCTTGCAGGATCCTTGGCCCGAGACAAAGCCGAACACGCCGAGACCGAGCGAGAAGTCGCCCAGCTCGAGGCCACCGAGGACGCGGTGCGCGAGCGCACCCGCGACTCACGCATCAAATTCACCGGCGCCATCGTCTGCATCGTCGCCGCAATCCTGGTGATCATCCTAGTCTGGCTGTTCGCGAGCAAGTAAACCAGCCGCCAAAAAAACGCTCAACGCAGTTGCGGTGAGATAGTTCCTGTTTAGCCCAAAAAGGCCAATTCAAGAACTATCTCACCGCAACTTATTTAGATTGATGCAAGGTAGTCGTTTAAGAACGTCCCCAATGACTACACCGATGTTTTGTTGACAACCAAAGAAATGCCGGTGTTTTGGCAACGACAGCGAGCGGGTCGCATTTGAGGCAAGGTGACGTGAAACGAAAGGGCGCTGACCTTCTGGTCGCGCCCTTGAAGTTGAACGTCAGATTGTCCAAATGCGGCCCGCGCAGCGTCGACCGGTTACGGCGTTTGTAAAACGCCGTAACCTACAAGATGAGCATGGCGTCACCAAAGCTGAAGAAGCGGTAGCGTTCTTCGATAGCAGCGGCGTAGGCATCCATGATCTGGTCGCGGGTGGCAAGTGCGCTTACGAGCATCATGAGCGTGGAGCGCGGCACGTGGAAGTTCGTGATCAGCGCGTCTACCACGTGATAGGTCGAGCCGGGCATGAGGTAGAGCTGCGTCGTGGCGTTCTCGCGCACCACGATGTCACCGCGGCCAAGCGTGTCGGCTCCGTCCTCGCGGCCTTCAAAATAGCGCGCCGTCACGGCCGGATCGAACACCGGGGCTTCTGCGTCAAACGCGCTCTCGAGCGAGCGCACCGCGGTAGTGCCGACGGCGATCACACGATGACCCTCGGCTTTCGCCTTATGCACGGCGTCGACAACTTCCTGCGACACGTGGTAGCGCTCGGTGTGCATGACGTGCTGCGTGGGGTCGTCCTCCTCCACCAAGCGGAAGGTATCGATGCCCACCTCGAGCTCGACGGCGGCAAACTTCGCACCCTTGGCCTCGATAGCGGCCATGAGCTCGGAAGTAAAGTGCAGACCCGCCGTGGGAGCTGCAGCCGAGTGTTCCTCTTTCATGGCGTAGACGGTCTGGTACTTCTCGGGATCGCCCTCGTAATCGGTAATGTAGGGCGGCAGCGGCACGTGGCCGGCAGCATGGATGGCCTCGTCGAGCGTGCGCGGCTCGCCGGCGGCATTGCAACCGGCCGGCTCAAAACGCACCAGGCGGCCGCCGCGGCTATCGGTGACAAAGTCGATGACCTCGGCCGTCAGCACCACGGGAGCCCCCTCGGGCGCATGGGCGCCGCCCGCACGATACTCAATCTGAGCACCGGGCTTCAGGCGCTTACCCGGCTTGACCAGGCACTCCCAAACGTGGCCCAGCGGGTCAACATCTTCGCGGCGCTTGAGCAGCAGCGTCTCGACCACGCCGCCCGAGCCCTCCTTGCGACCGATCAGGCGGGCCGGCATCACGCGCGTCTTGTTGATGACGAGCACATCGCCAGGCTCGATATAGTCGATGATGTCGCGGAAGATGCGGTGCTCAACGGTACCGCCGTGCTCCAGCGGCGTTCCCGCCTGGGAGCCCTTGCGATCCACCACCAGCAGGCGGCAGGAGTCGCGCGGCTCGGCAGGAGCTTGGGCAATCAGTTCCTCGGGAAGGTTGTAGTCAAAATCATCGGTACGCATAGACACGTCGGATACTCCTTATATAGCTATAGTCCGCTCTACATCCTAGCAGGCTGCCAGCTCAAAAGAACTACTTTTTGGACGCTTTGCGCTCGTCGCGGATGCGGGCGCGGTCCATGGCCGCCTCGACAGCCGAGAAGCGGCAACCACAGTAGTTCTGCCGATACATGCCCAGCTCGCGCGAACGGCGTGTCGCCTCGGGGTAATACGGACGAAAATCGCGAATCACCGGAGTGAGACCGCGGGCGGCAGCCAGACGCTCCAACACATCATTGCAGGTGTCGAACAGCTGATACGGCGAGACGGCGAGCGTCGTACCCACAAACTCAAACCCGCGCTCCTGGGCCACTCGGCATGCCTCGGCCAGGCGCAGGGCATAGCATGCGCGACAGCGACGGGCTCGATCGGCGCCCAGCGGGGCCACGCCGGCCTCCCAACGCTCACGGTCCTCCCCCGCCTCGATAAGCTCGATGTCGCCATCGGCACACCACCGGCGCAGCTCGTCCAGGCGACGCTGCCATTCATCGTGCGGCTGAATATTGGGGTTGGTCCAGCAAATCGTGGGCTCAAACCCTTCCTCGCGCAGCAGGCGGACCGGCTCAAGCGAGCACGGCGCGCAGCAAGCGTGCAACAACAACGGCTTCATCAACATCTCCTCACCCGAAAAAGCGCACGCCAAAGGACGTATCCTCGCAGGCGACAATGCGGCGGTCGCGCAAAATGGTCCGCACGTAATACCAGTCGCCCACACAGCCTGACAAATGCAAGCCGGCCGCCAGATAGCACAGCAGCGGATAGCCCGAAAACGCAAACCCCAGGGCAAGCGTTGCCGTCACAACAACCGTCGGCGCCAGGCAAACCGCCACGTACCGCCGGCGAGAATACACAACGCCTTCGGCGCAGGCATAGATCATCGCTGTCTCGCGATTCGCCCCAAAGGTCACCTTCGCGCCCGCAGGCGCCAGCAGCTTAAAAAACACACCGTGCACCAGCTCGTGCACGGCGAACGACGCCATTGAGATCGCAGCCAAGCCGACTATCCAGCCCACGACCGCCGTCCAACCGCCCGCGTCAGCCGCATCCAGGTCCGCGGGTCCGCCCAGCAGCATAAACACCGGCACCAGGCACACGGCAAACACGCCGACTACGACCATCCCCCACACGAAGCAAGCGTGCAGAAAATCCTCGTCTTCAAACGCATGTATGTTGGAAATCTCATTCATAGCATCTTAGGATAGCGCCCCTGCCACGCACCCGCCCGCATGTGCGATAATGTCGAACGATATGCACGAATTGACCACCGCGCCGCCGAGCCCCGCGCCCGGCCGCGCCCTCACCATATGCGAAGGAGCCCCATGGCATCCAAATACTCCATGAACGACCGTCCCAGCTGGCCTCGCCGCGCCATCGTTACCGCCGGCGAGCCCTACGGCAACAAGGGCCTTCACTTTGGCCACGTTGGCGGCGTCTTTGTCCCTGCCGACTTCTTCGCCCGCTTCCTGCGCGACCGCCTGGGCCGTGAGAACGTCATCTTCACCTCGGGCACCGACTGCTACGGCTCGCCCATCATGGAGAGCTACCGCAAGCTCAAGGAGAACGAGGGCTACGACAAGTCCATTAACGAGTACGTCGAGTCCAATCACTCCCGCCAAGCAGCGACCCTCAACAACTACAACATCAGCTGCGATATCTACGGCGGCTCGGGCCTTGAGCCGGCTGCGCAGATTCACAACGAGGTGACCGCCGAGATTATCGAGCGCCTGCACGAGCAGGGCACCATCTCCAAGCGCTCCACGCTGCAGTTCTACGATGCCAAGGCCGGCACGTTCCTCAACGGCCGTCAGGTGATCGGCCGCTGCCCCATCCAGGGCTGCAAGTCCGAGAAGGCCTATGCCGACGAGTGCGACCTGGGCCACCAGTTTGAGCCCGAGGAGCTCATCGCGCCTAAGAGCCAGCTCACCGGCGAGGTGCCCGAGCTGCGCCCGGTCGACAACCTCTACTTCGACCTGCCGGCCTACCTCGACTTTATGAAGACCTATACCGCCAAGCTCGCCCAGAACCCGCAGGTTCGTTCCGTGGTCTCCAAGACCATGGAGGAGTGGCTGCTGCCGGCTCAGCTCTACATCCAGAACAAGTTCCGCGAGGCCTTCGATGCCGTTGAGGATCAGCTTCCCGAGCACACCGTCCTGGAGCCCGAGGGCAACAAGAGCAGCTTTACCGTCACCTTCCCCAGCTGGAAGGAGCGCGACGATGCCCACGCGGTGCTCGCCAACGGTGGCGTGCGTTTCCGCAGCGGCAAGGCGCTCGTGCCCTTCCGCATCACCGGCAACATCGACTGGGGCGTTCCGGTGCCCGAGGTCGATGGCGTCTCCGACGTCACCTGCTGGTGCTGGCCCGAGAGCCTGTGGGCGCCCATCAGCTATACGCGTACCGTGCTCGCACGCGATGCCAAGGCCGCCGGCGTGACCGAGGGCGTCGCCGCCCAGGATGCCGCCCTCATGGGCGAGCCCGCTGCCGATTCCACGCAGGTACCCGCTCCCACCTACCAGCACAGCTCGCTCGACTGGCGCGACTGGTGGTGCTCTGACGACGCTCAGATCTACCAGTTCATCGGTCAGGACAACATCTACTTCTACTGCATAGCTCAGACCGCCATGTGGGAGGCCCTGGGTTGGGATCTTACGCAGAGCACCGTCAGCGCCTGCTATCACCTGCTCTACATGGGCAAAAAAGCCAGCTCGTCCTCGCAGACGCCTCCCCCGCCGGCAGACGACCTGCTCAACCACTACACCTGCGAGCAGATGCGCGCGCACTGGCTGTCGCTCGGCCTGTCCGAGAAGCCGGTGAGCTTTAGTCCCAAGGCATACGACACGCGCGTAACCGGCAAGGACAAGGACGGCAACGAGGTGCGCGCCTGCGACGACAAGCGCGTCATCGACCCCGCCCTTAAGGAGAGCGCGCTGCTGACCGGCGTGTTCAACCGTCTGGCCCGCAGCTGCTTCTACGGCGTCGCCGTCAAGGAGGGCGACGAGAGTCCCTATCGCAACGGTTGCATTCCCGCCGGCGCCGCTTCTGGCACCGTAATCGAAGCCGCCCAGCAGGCAGCCCTCGCCTTTGAACAGGCCATGTACAAGTTCGAGACGCACCGCGCGCTTGCCGTGTGCGACGACTACCTACGCGCCGCCAACAAGCGCTGGAGCGACGCCTCCAAGGCCGCCAACAAGCTCGAGGGTAATGAGGCAAACGCCGCGATGGCGCAGGCCCTCGTCGACGCCTTTAGCGAGCTGCGCGTGGCGACCGTGCTCATGCACGGCATCGTCCCGGCCGGCTGTGAGCTCATCTGCGAGTACTTCGACGTCGACCCGGTCGCCTTCTTTAGCTGGGATAACATCTTTGCCTCCACGGATGAGTTTGTGGAGAGCCTGGGCGAGAAGCCCGGCGAGCACCGCGTGAAGCCGCTGCCCCCGCGCTTCGACTTCTTTAGCAAGCACGAGAGCCAGTACTAAAGCACGCCAGCAGCGGCGTGCCCGGAAAGTAGTCAATTTGGAACGGGAAGGAAAGACGGATGTCCAAGCCGCGTCGTCGTAAGCAGAAAAAGCAGGTTAAGCCCGAGCTCAAGCTTAGGCAGTTTGCCTCCACCGAGCTTTCCGACCAGCTTGCCGCCCTTCCCTGCGCCGCCGACCTGCCGCGCTTTATGGTCGACACGGTCGCCGGCGCCTATGCGCCCGCCGATGCCGAGCTCATGATCGAGGGCTTTGGTGCCGCGGCCACACGCCCGGTCACACTGCGCGCCAACACGCTCAAGGCGACCGCCGAGGACATCGCTGCGGCGCTCGATGCAGCCGGCATCGCCCACAACCCCGTCGTCTGGTACCCAGACGCCTTTATCCTGCCCGAGGCCCAGGTTTCCGATCTGTGGGATCTCGACATCTACCGCGACGGCAAAATCTATCTGCAGAGCCTGTCGTCCATGATGCCGCCGTTGGCCCTGGGCGTTCAGGCCGGCGAGGACATCCTGGACATGTGCGCAGCCCCCGGCGGCAAGACAACGCAGATCGCCGCCCTCACCCAGGGCCAGGCACACCTCACGGCCTGCGAGATGAGCATTCCCCGCGCCGAAAAGCTTGAGTCCAACCTCCACCGCCAAGGTGCCAAAAACGTGCCCGTCATGCGCATCGACGCACGCGAGCTCGACGAGTTCTTCCGCTTTGACCGCATCCTGCTCGACGCTCCCTGCACCGGCACGGGCACCGTCATCAACGGCAACGAGAAAAGCCTGCGCGGCCTCACCGAGCAGTTGCTGAGCAAGTGCGCCCGCTCGCAGCGAGCACTTCTGGACCGCGCCATGGGTGCCCTCAAACCGGGCGGCACGCTCGTCTATTCGACCTGTTCGATCTTGCCGCAGGAAAACGAGGACGCCCTGCAAGAGGCCCTCGACAAGCATATGGACTGCGAGCTTATCCCCCTCGACGGCACGCCGAGCGAAAGTGAAACGCAACGTGCTCAGGAAGCTGGCGAAGAGCCACACATCGAGAGCAACGCTCTCACCGAGGCCATCGCCGCCGGCCACGTCTCGTCCGTCGCCAACGGTATGCCCGGCACGCTGACCATTCCGCCCAGCCGCGACTTTGAGGGCTTCTACATTGCCCTGATCCGAAAACGCAGCTAGCGCACGGATCCAAAACTCAACAAGCTATTTCTGTGCGCGTTTGCCCTGCTGGTCGCGATGCTGTTTAAGCATCGCACGCTCCTTGCGCTCGGCCCTTTTGCCCTTAATGGCCGTGGCCACAAAGTAGATGACCGCGGCGGCAACGATTGCGCCCACACACAGGCCAATCGAGCCAAACATTGCTGTCAATTCCATACCGCGTCACCTCTCTTTTAAACGGGACTTTCAAGATAGCACCTCGATCCCCGCCACCACAGCTCCTTCACGTTCGCCGGCCCTTCGGTCTAACGGATGGCGCGGCGGGGAAAAATCAACTCGTCAAACGATTTAGCATTCGCAATTCCGGCTGCATAGCGCCGGCCGTTATCACATAGAATCGAGCCTCCATGGATACCCTCAACGATCTAAATGAGCGCGTCGACGCCTTCGTCGGCACCAGCTCCTTCGACACGCCTGCCGCGGCAAACGACCAAGCTCCCATCGATGTGCCCGCCGAGGTTCACGAGGACATCGTCGCCTCGGTCGATTTCTCCGAGGTCGAGCTCGCAGACGAGTTCACCGAGCCCCAGGTAGCCGTGACCCCCAACGGACTGCTCCCCATGGAGCCACTGCCCATCGACGGACGTTTGCGCAAGGCGGCCCTTCGCATGCCCGACGAGATCGAGGAGGCCAGCGGCTTTACGCTCTTCGGCCGCCGCATCAAGTCGCTCATTTACACCACCGATGTCGCGGTTATCCGCAACTCCAACGCCGATGCCGTCTTTGCCGTTTACCCCTTCACGCCGCAGCCGGCCATTACGCAGGCACTGTTGACCGTCGCCGAGTGCCCGGTCTTTGTAGGCGTGGGCGGCGGAACTACGACCGGTAAGCGCTCCGTGCAGATGGCAGCCGTCTCCGAGATGCAGGGCGCGGCGGGCTGCGTGGTCAACTCCCCCGCCACCGCCGGGATGGTCGAGCACATCACCAACATCGCCGACATCCCTGTCATCGCCACGGTCGTACGTTGCGACGACGATGCGCATGCCAAGGTGCGCGCCGGAGCCAAGATTCTCAACATCGCGGCCGGCAAAAACACACCGCAGGTCCTACGCGAGCTGCGCGAGCACTATCCCAACCTGCCGCTCATCGCGCCGGGCGGCAAGACGCCCGAGAGCATCCGCGAAACCATCGCCGCCGGCGCCAACGCCATCATCTGGACGCCGCCTTCGGCCCAGCAGCTACAGGCCGACATGATGCAGCGCTATCGCAAGATGAAGGAAGACGCCACACCTGTCATCTCGCGCGACGATGTGCCCATTATCGACCAGGTCGCCGCCGCCGAAGTCAGCCAGGTCGAGAACATGAATCCCGACGTGCCGATTCCCGACGAAGTCATCGAGCGCGTCGCTTCGATCCACGAGCGCGTCGAGGAGCATCGCGCCAACCGCGGCCTCAAGCCGTCACTGCACGGCTTTTTCTTCCGCGGAAAGAAACGCTAGCCGCAACAGCAAGGCCCGCTCCACAAACGTGAGACGGGCCGTTTTCGTTTGAGCAATCATGCAGCGACGTGATGGGGCAAATTAATCCACGCGCTTGTCGCCCATAAAGAAGAGCGCCACCGTACCGGGTCCGGTATGCGAGCCAATCAGAGTACCGATGTCATTGATCTCAATCTTGCCTTTAAGCTGCGGAACCTGTTCCTCAATCAGCGCCGCAACTGCCTCGGCATCCTCGCGGCACGCCGAGTGCGACATGATGCACTTACCCGAATAATCCGTACCGCCCTGCACGTGTGCCATCATGGTCTTAGCCATCTCGGAAATCGCGCGCTTCTTGGTGCGAATCTTCTCACGCGGCGACAGCTTACCTTCGCAATCGACCGTTATAAGCGGGCAAATCTTAAGCGCCGTGCCAATGATCGCGCTCGCAGCCGAAATGCGACCGCCTCGTAGGTAGCTCGACAGATCGGTCGAGAAGAACCAGTGGTGCAGGTTGAGTTTGTGCTCCTCAATCCAAGCGGCCGTCTCGTCGAGTGAAGCCCCGCTATCGCGCACATCGGCGGCATATTCCAGCAACAGACCAAAGCCCGAAGACGCCCCCAGCGAATCGATGACGCGCACCTTGCCGCCCTCGGGATAGCGATCCGCAAGCATCTGCGCCGCGACGCAGGCCGATCCATACGTGCCCGAAATACCCGACGACAACGTCAGGTGCAGCACGTCTTTACCCTCGGCAACAAACGGCTCCCAAAACTCCTCGTACTCACCCACGCTCACCTGAGACGTCTTGGGCATGGCGCCCGCGGCAATCTGGGCAAAAAACTTGTCCGGCGTAATCGACTGATACAGATCGTCCGTATAGACAACATCGTCGATCTCGTAATGAAAACACACGACAGGAATATTGCGCGACGCAAAGAACTCACGGGTTCGGTCGGCGGCGGATTCACAGGTCAGGACAAAATCACTCATATGAGGCTCCTTACTCATTGCTGCGCAAATTATCGCACAGTGAGCCTACATACGGTACATATGTCCACTATTTACCAAATCGAACCAAAAATAGCGAACATCTTTACCACCATCGTCTCCACCGGCTCCACGCATAAATATCTGAGAAAACACCTTCTGTCGTCTCCACCCGACCAACACATCTACCTCAACTAAATCGATTTACCAAACCGTTCGGCCAACAATTCGACCTCCCACCCCCAATCGAAACAAAAGCGGCGCATACTGATAAACGTTTGACGCTGTTTATCAGTTTTACCAACCCCATCGGAAGGTGTTTCATGGTCGCATTCGATCGCAATCCGCAAGACTTTAAGTATCTGCGCCTGCTGTCGAGACAGTTCCCCACCGAACAATCCGCATTTACCGAAATTATCAACCTCTCGGCCATCCTCAACCTACCCAAGGGCACCGAGCATTTTATGAGTGACGTGCACGGCGAATACGAAGCCTTTATGCACATCCTCAACAACTGCTCGGGCGTCGTGCGCGAGCATGTCGACGAAATTTTTGGCGACACGCTCACCTTTGACGAAAAGGGCGAGCTGTGCACGCTCATCTACTACCCGCGCGAGAAGATCGACCTGGTCCGCAGCCGGCGCGAGGACTCGCCAACCTGGTACAAGACGATGCTTGACCAGCTCATCATGGTCGCTCGCTCACTTTCAAGCCGCTACACGCGCTCCAAGGTGCGTAAGGCCATCCCGCGCGACTACGCCTACATCATCGACGAGTTGTTGCACACGCACCCGGACGAGAACAACTATCGCGTGCGCTATCACGAGCGCATCGTGGAGTCCATCCTGGAGACCGCCAGCGCCGACGACTTTATCGAGTCGCTCGCCTCGCTCATCAAGCGCCTGGCCGTCGACCACCTGCACCTGGTGGGCGACATCTTCGACCGCGGCGGCGGCGCGGCCAAGATTATGGACCGTCTGCTCACCTACCATTCACTCGACATCCAGTGGGGCAACCACGACTTGCTGTGGATGGGCGCTGCGGCCGGTGAGCCCGCCTGCATCGCCACGGTGTTGCGCAACAACCTACGCTACGACAACTACGAGATCCTGGAGAACGACTACGGCATCTCGCTGCGTGAGCTTGTCGCCTTTGCCGATGCCACCTACACCGCCGGTGAGTCCATCACCCCGCTGATCAAGGCCATCAACGTGCTGCTCTTTAAGCTCGAGGGCCAGATTATCCAGCGCCACCCCGAGTTCGATATGACCGACCGCCTGTTACTCGACAAGATCGACCACGACACCGGCACGGTCACGCTCGCCGACGACAGCGTGTGGCCGCTCACGACCAACGACTTCCCCACCGTCGACCCGGCGGACCCCTACACGCTCACGTCTCAGGAGCAGCACATCATCGACAAGCTCGTGTCAGAGTTTGTCACCGCCGATCACCTGCATCGCCATATCGATTTCCTCTATTCCCACGGCTCGATTTACAAGGTCGCCAACGGCAACCTGCTCTTCCACGGCTGCGTTCCGCTCAACGAAGACGGCACCTTTAGCAGCATGAACTGCCTGGGCACCTGGCACGCTGGCCGCGATTATCTCGATTTTTGCGACCACATCGCCCGCCGCGCGTGGCGCGTGGGCGACCGCGATGCCCTCGACTGGATGTGGTACCTGTGGATTGGCTTCAATTCACCCGCCAGCGGACGCCTGGTGCGTACCTTTGAGCGCGCCTATATCGCCGATAAGAGCACCTGGGTCGAGCCGATGGACCCGTACTTTACGCTTACCAAGTCGCCCTCGGTCTGCGATGATATCATGCGCGAGTTTGGCGTCGCGCCCATGGCATGCTCGCCGACCGGCCACATCATCAACGGCCACACGCCCGTTAAAACCACCAAGGGCGAGCAGCCCATCCGCGCCGAGGGCAAGCTGCTGGTCATCGATGGCGGCTTCTGCCGCGCTTACCATCCCAAGACGGGCATCGCCGGCTATACGCTCATCTCGAGCTCGCGCGGCTGCCGCCTCAAGTCGCACCGGGCCTTTACGACGGTTGCCGAGGCACTCACGCGCAACGTGGACATCGAAAGCGAGACCAACCGTTTTGACCAAGCGGACCGTCGCCGCATGGTGAGCGACACCGATACTGGCGCCAAGATCCGCAGCCAAATCCAAGACCTGCGTCAGCTGCTCGATGCATATAGAAACGGTGCTATCGAGGAGCGCGCCTAGCACCACCCGCGGGGATTGGCTAAACTTGCTGAGTTTGTCATCCCCGCGGCGCTTCGGCGCCAGCTTAAGGCAGGTACCATGCAAAAGCTCCTTGCGCAGATCATGAAATTTGGCGTCGTCGGTGTCATTGCCACGGTTATCGACTTTGGCATTATGAATCTGCTCCACTACGGTCTGGGCCTCAACATCCTAATCGCCAACACCAGCGGCTTTATCATCTCACTCATCTTTAACTACCTCGCAAGCATGAAGTACGTGTTTGCGCACAAGGAAGGCATGAGCCGCCGCCGCGAGTTCATCATCTTTGTCGTGCTGTCCGTGATCGGTTTGGTGCTCAACGACGGCATCGTGCTGGCGCTCAACGCCGGCCTGGGACTCGAGGCCAATATCGCCAAGATCTGCGCCACCGCGCTTGTCATGGTCTACAACTTTGTGACTCGAAAAATCTTCCTGGAGGGCGACGAGACAAAATAGCTCGAAACCCCTGCAGCATTACGGCGCCCACGGACGACGCGCACTCAGCGCAGTATCGTCCGTGGGTGTCGCTCGTTTACGGGCAAATATTTTACGTTTGCGGATTAGCTCTTGAAAATTTGGCGAGTTCATATAGTTATTGGCAAAGACCTTACGTTTCCCTTGTAAAAGCTCTAAAGTATCCTCTGCTCGATTCATCAACGCATTGGATGTGATTACGTGCGCAAGGCGCTGGCACAACCTCATACCAAGCAGTTCCTCAAGTTTGCTGTCGTGGGTCTTATCTCCTTTGGCATCGACTGGGGCATGCTCATTGCGCTCGTCGAGCTGTTCCACCTCGACTTTTTGATGAGCACCACGGTTTCGTTTATCACGTCCGTCGTGGTCAACTACTGGCTCAGCATGAAGTACGTGTTCGACCACCGCGAAGGCATGAGCCGCAAGCGTGAGTTCACGATCTTCACCATCCTGTCGGTGATCGGCCTGGGCCTCAACGACCTGTATATGTTTGTGGGCGTCACGTTTTTGAGCATCGGCTACCAAGCCATGAAGGCCATCGCCACGTTCCTCGTCACCTGGTACAACTACTTCAGCCGCCGCTTCTTCCTCGAGGGCGCACGGTCATAGTCGATTCACTATTTGCTTGAATGTATAACCGGTTGGAATTCCCGTTCCAACCGGTTTTTTGTTTGCCGAGAGACCCGGCGATCCAGTCCCATTCGCATGAAAAACGGGCGGCTCGGATGTTGGTCCGAACCGCCCGTCTGGCGCGCTATGTCGAGGCCTCTAGTCTGTAACGTAATACCAGACTACGTTGTCGCCGTTTGAGAGAACGTAGTTACTACAGGCCGTCATGGGCGTTGTGCCGTTGACGGAATACATCCAGCCGCTCGTGCCGCCGTACTGTTTCTCGGCCAAACCACCAATCGCAGAAACATACGTGCCGTACGATGAGCCGTGTGCGTTGACAGAGAGGCCCAGCGCGCACAGGGCATCGTAGACGGTAGCACCTTCGTTAAAGGTAAAGGTGCCACCAGAGGACACAGGATTGTCCACAGCGCTCGATGTGACCGAAACCGTCACCGTAACGTAGTTGGACTCCTGTGAGCCGCTCTGGCCGCCCGAGGAGGCGTTTCCACCATTAGAGGATGAGGCTCCATCAGACGACTGGCCACCGCCCGAAGAAGCACCGCCAGACGCATTGGAAGTATCACTGGCTCCCGTATTTTGGGCAGCGGATTTATCGCCAGACTTCTTGCCGCCCCGGTCCTCGGACTTCTTGCTATCCGAGTTTTTGTCCGATTCCTTGTTTGAAGACTCGGAATCGTCCTTGTCGTCGTTCGAACCCTTGGACTCATCTTTTGCGTCATTCGATGACTTGGAATCCTTGGAACTGGCCTCGCCCGAAGTCGTAGTCGAGCCAGACGCCTTGGTGTCCTTGGTGACGACGCTCTCCCCCGTCACGGTCTGAATGATCCAGTCGATGGACCAGGCACCGCTTGTGGAAGGATGGACGAAACCCAGCGAGACGACGATCAGAATGGTGCATGCAGCAGTCAGAACGCCGAGGAGCGCCTTGCGACGAGAGGTGGACGCCGCCGAAGCGGCGCCCTTTTGCTTTGGATCATCGAGCTGAATGAACGAGGAATCTGGTTGCTTGGGGTCAGCGTCCTTGGATTTATTGGACACAGCCCTCACCTACCGACGTTTGGTGAACACGAACACGCCGACGATGGCGAGACCGATGACGCCGGCGGCAACGCCAACAATGGCGAGCGGGTTGGTGCCCGTCTCCTGCTCGGAAGCACTAGAGGACTTCTTAGCAGTGGTCATGGAAGCAGCACCCGTATCGGACTTGGAATCGGACTTCTTATCGGACTTATCGGAGTCCTTCTTGTCGGACTTGTTGTCCCTGGTCTCGGTCTTGGTCGACACCGTCGTCTTGGTCACCGGCTTCTGGCCCGGGGCAATAGCGCCGCCCTTCGAGCCGGAGCCAGAACCAGCGCCAGCGCCAGTGCCGGAACCAGTACCGGTACTAGAACCGCCGCCGCCATTCGAACCAACGCCGCCATTGCCGCCATTGGAGCCTGAACCGCCATTACCGCCAGGGTTAACGGCATTCTTGGTCCACTTGGCATACAACGTCAGGTCGGCCG
The DNA here is from genome assembly GCA_019414645.1 of Collinsella sp. Classification (GTDB taxonomy): domain Bacteria; phylum Actinomycetota; class Coriobacteriia; order Coriobacteriales; family Coriobacteriaceae; genus Collinsella. The sequence continues at coordinate 64,678 of DXLP01000002.1, read as the reverse complement.
TCACCGGCGTACTGAAGTCATACGCCTGCGTGCAAGCCTCATCGGTATACCAACCGCCGAAAGTGTAGCCATCGCGCGTCGGATCGACCGGCTTGACCAGCTTGCCATCGGCCGTAGCAACAAACTTAGTGTCGCAAGCAGACCCGCCGTTGGAGTTAAAGGCAACCGTCCAAGACTCGACAGCTCCAAGTTTAAACAGCGTGCCCGAATCATTAATGTAGTAGAGATTGCCAGAAGCATCGGCAATGACCGGAGAGTCACAGTACTGGTAATGGCCAGCCGCATCATAAATCTGCGTCGCCTCTGCATCGCCGAGCGTATAGCGATACACGCCACCACCAGCAGAGTAGTTGACGTAATCCTTGCTATCCGCGCTGTTAACGGTGAAGTACACATAGGTCTTGCCGCCCTGAACACTCACCAGCGGAGTAGCAGCAATACCGTTGAGGCCAGCCGGCAGCGCCTTGCCGTCGGCAGCAGCGACCATCGTGGTCTTACCCGTCTTCAGGTTATAGAGAACCAGAGCAGAGCCAGTAGCCGTCTGTCCGCCGACAATCAGATTGTCACCAGACACCGCAGGGGCGCTCAGATTATTCGTAAGGCCCAGATCAACCGTCTTCTGCTCGCTCAGCACGCCCTTCGCCGAAAGCGAAATCACATGGAGCTTTCCGTCGTGCGTCATCTGATAGAAGGTCGAACCATTGGACGGATCGGCAATGCAATCGGCATTTGCGACAGCGCCGAGCTTCATGGTCGAAACGACATCGCCCGTCGTCTTATCAATGCACTTAAGCGTACCCGCGCTCGTAGGAACGATGGCATACTTATCCGTCAAAGCCGCACCAGTCCAGTAATAGCCCTCGGCAGGGTCGATGTTCTGCCAAGAAACTTCGCCCGTGGCAATCTTAATGCGCGCAAAGGAGCCGTTGCCGTAGGTCGCGTTGTAATTCTCGTCATACGAAATATCGACCGAGCCTACATAGACGTACTCGCCGTCCGAAACGACGGTGCAGGAGCTCTGCGTCAAGTCCGTCAAACCAGGCGTCAGCCACTTGCAGATCAGCTTGTCTGCAGTAATCGCCTGGACCGCACCGCCGTTGAGCGGAACGATGATAAGGCCATTGGTATAGATCGGACGAGAGGTATAGCTCACCTTGGAGGCAAGCGGCGCAGAGGCAACCTTTTTGCCCGTGGACGAATCGATCTTGATGAGCTCGTTCTCGGTCGCGATGTACACAAAGCCGTTGGCGATGACAGGTTCGCTGCAGTTGGCATACTGCTGACCAGACTCGGCCTTCCAATCGAAGGCCCACTTAAGACCGGCGGCCTGCGCAGGCGTCTTGGCATCCGTTACGGTCGAACCGTTGCCACTGTTGCCGTAGCCGGCCCACTCGGCATCCCAATCAGGAGTCGTCGCACTCGGGTCCACGACAACCTTGTCGGGATCGGGCATGGGCGAATCGTCGGTGGTATAGGCAAGCGTGACCTTATCGCCGCTCTTGAGCGTAATCTGATTGGCGCAGAGTAAGGAGGGCTCTCCATTGATATACAGGTGCCAATATTTATTGGTCGCAGCATCATAACCGTACGACTTGTCTTCGAACGGCGATTTGATGGAATTGAGGAACCAGTACTCGCCACTCTGGGAGCCGTTGTACGTAACGCCCTTGGCCTTCAGAACCGTCTCAATAAGGTTCTGGGCAGTAGAGCCTTCAGGCAAAGAAACACTGCTTGCCGAGCCCCAGCGAGTATTGTTGCCGTTGACATCGGGACCGATAACATCGGCGGATCCAAGCACCTGACCGGGGAGGGCATCGGCGTCAGCACCATACATAAAGGTGACGGCGTCACCCTCCTGGAGCTTGTAGGCACCGGCGCCAACGTCGGCGAACTTGCCATTTACGTAGAAGCGCCAATAGCTCTTGGTCGCAGCATCCCAGCCATAGGACTTACTGTCGAACGGCGAAGTAATACCGTTGAGGAACCAGCCCCAAGACGATTCGCTAGCATCGAGCTTAAGGCCGGTCTGCTCAAGGAGATCCTTGGCAGTAGAGCCCGCCTTGAGACTCGTCTGGCCCGTCGAAGCCCAAACCTGCTGCTTGCCGTCCTTGTCCTTACCGAGAACCTGAACAGAAGCATGGACAGAATCGGACGGCAACTGGTCGCCCCAGCCACCGTAGAACCACGTGACGGTATCGCCGGCATGGATGGTGACATTGTCCGCCGTATAGTCACTCGACTTGCCGTTGATAAACAGCTGCCAATAGGTCGAATAATCTTGGGGCGTACCCAGCTCAACACCGTTGTACTTAAGGCTCAGAATGAAGGAGCCCGCAGCAACGGCGTCAATATCATTCGCCTCGAGCGCGACCTTCGTAAGGTCAAGCGCGCTCGAGCCGGACGTCACCACATACTGCGCGTTATCGACCCAAGTCTGAGTCTTGCCCTGGGCATCGCGACCAATGACGGTCACATTTGCGGCAACCTGGTCCTTAACGACAGGGGACGAGCTACCAGCCGTATAGGCAAACTCAATCTTCTGCCCCTGGGTGAGCTTGACGCTGCTCGCGCCAACCGAGGAAGACGCGCCGTCGACGAACAGCTGCCAGAAGGCATAAGTCGTCGGATCGTAGGCAAGCGTGCGACCATCGCTCGGAGATGTGATGCTTTTGAGGTAGAAGCCGTATGCCGTGTTCGGTTCGTAATCCGCTTTAAAGCCCGTCTTCTGCTGCAGCTTAACGAAGGCATCCGCAGCCGTCGCGCCCTCGTCGAGCTTGAGCTGCGTAGGTGCCACCCAGGTCTGAGCCTTGCCGTCAGCATCGGTGCCGATAATCGAGAACGAGACCTCGACCTGCTTCTTGGCGACATCGCCGGTTTCTGTCGGGTTCTCTGTCTGAACGGCAGCCGCGGCGGCAGATCCCGCTTGGCCAGCGGATGCCGTCGAAGACTGCTCGCTCGTGGCAGGGCTCTCCCCCGTCGCCGAGCCTTCGCCGCCAGTTGCTGCCTCTGCTATGGCTGCACTAGCTGCAGGCGCGCCCTCGGAATCCGAAACCTCGGCGCCGCTCTGCTCAGCGGTACCGCCCGCAAGCGCTGCGTCCTCGCCCGGCGTCGCAGCCTGAGCCACAGCCTCGGCAATGCCCTCGGCGCCCTCGGCCCACAGCTGAGCCGGCGTGGTGCCAAAGGCCATCGCGAAGGCCAGGAATGCCACCAGGCCGCGCTTGGCTACACCGCGTGCAATCGCGCCACGGCGATGCGAGACGCGCTGGCGCTCGTCCTCAAACATATCCATTTGTCTCCTACTGTCTGTACTTGGAGCGTTGCCTTGAGACTGCCCCACGTCATCGCGCATGTTGCGCTCGAGTTCCCCCATCGGGGTCCCCCTTCCCTCCAGAGCCCTATGCACACCGGCGGCAAAAGCCGCAGCCGCATGCAAGACGGGAGGCGATCCGACTTAACCTTAACGACTCGGGCACGTCGTCCGATCTGCGACGCGAGCATCCCGAGCCAAGAGGAATTACGGTTACTGGTACAGCTGGGGACTTGCACCCCGATTCTCCCAAATGCGCAGGATAACCGCGCATTCGTGCGTCTCCGCACCACCATCTAGGCCATCGATTATTACCGTCAAAATGGTATCACGCAAAAGGGCCTCGCACGCAGGCGAAGCCCAAGGTAAAAGCTATTGTTTGCGATAGGAAAATGCGGTGACGGCCGCAGCCTCTAGTGCTTGCCGCCGTGACTGTTGAGCCAGATATTGCGGCCCAGCATAAGCGCCAGCACCAGCGCGCTCACGTAGCCCATAAAGCCAATGACCGGGATACCAAACACAACCGGCTCGATGCGCGCGTAGTACACCACCGACGAACCGATAAACAGACCGGCGATCACAATTGCCATCGACATGCGGTCGATAATCCCACCCAGCTGTCGCAGCGCCTTATCGCTGCTCATGATCTGCGTGTTTACCTTAAGCTGGCCGCGCGTAAGCATACGCGAAGCCAAGCCCAGATACTCGGCCGCCTCGAGCGAGCCCTTCGCCGCGCGATAACTGCTCGCTGCAAAGTCGCGGCTCATCTCGCGCATGCGCGCATAGGTGCTTTTCTCGTTTTTAATATGCGTCTGGATGATCTGGATCATGTTGACGTTGGGCATGTACTCGGTCAACAGGCCCTCGAGCGTCACCATGCCGCGGGCGAACATCGTCACCACGCTCGGCAGCTCAACGTCATTTTTGCGCGCGAGGTTTAACAGCGAGGTCAAAAACTCGCCGATATCCAGGTCTTTAAGGTCGAGCCCGGCAAAGTCGGCAACAATAAAGTCCAAGTCGGACAAAAAGGCCGAATGGTCAAGCTCGGCCGAATCGCCGCGCGTCACGGCAAAGCGCATGAGCGAATCCTTGAGCTTTGGCACGTCGCCCTCGGCCACGGCAAAGATCATATCCTTGACGATGCCACGGTCGTGGCTCGACATGCGTCCGACCATGCCCAAGTCGATAAAGTAGACAATTCCGTCTTTGAGGATGATGTTTCCCGCATGCGGGTCGGCATGGAAAAAGCCGTCGTCGAGCACCTGCGTCGAATAGTCCTCGACGATTGCGGCACCGATCTTTTCCAAGTCATAGCCCTCGGCCACTAAGCGTTCAGGATCGGCAATCGAAATGCCGTCGACGTAATCCATAACCACCACGTGCTCGGTGCACAGGTCCAGATAGGATTTAGGGCACGTCACGCCATGAACGCTCTTATGGAACTCGTAGAAGTCGTTGAGGTTTTTGGCCTCGGCCAAAAAGTTGGTCTCCTCGCGAAACGAGGTCCACAGCTCCTCGACCACGCCGTGCAGGTCAACGAATTGATCGGTGTTGACGAACTTGGAAACGATACGCACCACCGAGCGGATGATATCGATGTCCTGCGCCATAACCTGCTGCGCACCGGGGCGCTGCACCTTGACGGCCACGTCCTCGCCCGTCACCAGACGAGCGCGGTGCACCTGCGCGAGCGATGCGCTACCAAGCGGATTGGGATCGATCGCATCGAACATCTCCCCCAGGCGCAGGCCGTATTCTTCCTCCAGACAGCGAAGCACTACCTCGTACGGCACCGGCTCCACGTCGGAGCGCAGACGACGCAGCTCGTCGCAAAAGCGTTGCGGCAGAATCTCGGACCGGTTGGCCAGAATCTGCCCCATCTTGACGAACATGGGGCCGAGTTCCTCGAGCAGGCGGCGCAAACGAACCGGCGTGAGGTTATCCCACACGCGGTACTTTTTGACCAGGCGAACAATCTGCCCAATGCGTTCGCGACGACCCGCCGGCGTGAGCTGGTATTCCTCGTCCGGTGCCATCGCGTCGGGCTCCTCGGGCACCATATCGACAGCGCGTGGCTTCTTGCGAGCGCCCGAGACGGCAGCGTCGACCTCATCGACAACCGCCGCCTCGTTACCCAGAGGATCTAGATTGTTGTAATCGGTGGTGGAATCTGCCATCTGCGCTGCTACTCGGCCTCTTCGGTATCCTTCGCATCGTCGGCCTCAACAGACTCGACGGGCACCGAGGTCACGTTGTCCTCGACCGAATCGACGATGTCGCGCACATGAGCCAGGAAGGCCGTGCGCTCGGGCGCGGTCATAACGCGGACGCGAGCCAGAATGAGCTCGTCGAGCACGCGTTGGGCCGCGGTCTCGCCCTGCATGCCCAGACGCTCGGTCAGGTCGGAGATGGTGCCGCCGGCCTGCTCGAACATGTCGGACACGCTACGGGCGATATCGGGGGTGCCGGCGTCCTTGCGAACCTGCTCGCCCTTGGTATTAAGGTCGTCGAGGACCTTCTTGCCGCCTTCGACAGCAACGGCGGCAGCGCCAAAGCCCACGTTAATGGCGCCGTTAACAAGCTGATCGAGTTTCATAACCATGGTTGTCTCCAATCACAAACAACTGCATTGGCGTTCTTGTACCCAAGATTGAGCGAAAGCGACAAAGCGTTTTAGCACTATTCGATCGACGAGAAATCCCTACCTCACGTTGTCGTTCATCGCGAAAGAGTTCTTCATGGCGCAGCTCGTGGTGAAGAGCACCTTGCCCAGCAGGGCATCGGTCTCCACGCGAACACGCTCGGCAAAGGCCTCGTTGGCGCGTGCAAGCTCGGAAGGCACCTCGGCCTCGGGCAGAGCGGCTACGGCAGCGTCGACGTCATGGATCTGCTTGTGACCCATGCCACCGACCTTCTCCTGATAGTCCTCCACAGCGCGGCCGCACTCATGGAAACGGACGTCGGCCAGGGCGCCGATCAGGCGGTTGGCCCAGTAGAAGTTTTCGGACGTTACGCGAGCCTGCGTGTCGGCATAGTACTCGGGCATGGTCTCGACGTTGGCGTACAGCGGAACCAGCGCGTTAAACGAATTGGAGCCAAACGCCATCCACTGCACGGCGCGATAGGCCGGCTGCGCATAGGGGCGCAGCTGCAGCACGGCGAGCTGGCTGTTGCGGTTGATGCCGATGGGGCGATAGGCGCCGCGCGTGGCGGGCGTGCCCTTGCTGCCGTAGCAGTCGTACTCCGTACCCTGGTAGTGGCTCGAGAGTACGTACTTGATGTCCTCGATGGTCACCTTACGCTCGGGCACGCGGCTCCAGGGGATATCGTCGCTCTCGGGCGTGTAGTCGGCGTCGGGGCCATCCCACACGTCACTGGGGTTGAGGCAGCGCTGCATGTACCAGGCGCGCGGCGTGTTGTAGACGTGGTCGCTGTCGCTGTGCGAGCCAAAGGCCTCGCGCGGGTTAAAGACCGCAGCCGAGCCGTAGCCCTCGACGCCCAGCGTCAGGTCCAGATGCCACTCGGCCATCCAGGAGCGCAGGTCGGCGGAACACATGTGGTCGGCCTGGGCGCCCTCGGCGTCATCCAGGTCAAAGCTGTCGATACCCAGTTGGTTGGGCATGGTCACATAGGCGTCATCGGGCACACGCTTGGCAATCCAGTGGTGGCCGCCGATGGTCTCGAGCCACCAGATCTCGTCCACATCACTAAAGGCGATGCCGTTGTTCTCGTAGGTGCCGTAGCGCTCGAGCAGGTCGCCCAGGATACGAACGCCGTCGCGAGCGGACTTGGCATACGGCAGGACCAGGGTCACCATGTCCTCCTCACCCAAGCCACCAGGCTGCGCCGGCACATAGCCGTCCTCACCCTCGTTACCCTTGGCGGGCACGTAGTCCACGAGCGGGTCGGCGCCGCGAACGCGCTCATTGGTGGTGAGCGTCTCGGTTGCGGACATGCCAACATTGAGCTCGTTGAAACCGGCCTCGGCCCAGATACCGTGGCCCGGGACAACATCGGGGACGCTCGTATAGCGCATGGGGTTATCGGGCAGCTCAACGGTCAGGTGGCTCAGGACGCTCGTGTAGACACGCGGCTGCTCGTCGGGATGCACTACGCGCATGCGCTTGGGCTCAAATACCCCGTTGGACGAGTCCTCGTTACGCGCGACCAGGGTCGACCCGTCGTAGCTTGCGTTTTTACCGACCAGAATCGTTGTGCACGGCATGCGCATCCTCCTTGAGCGAAGAAATCAAACGGCAACAGTGTATCGCTTCGGCGCAGAAAGGGCGAAACCACGGCCTCGGCAGCCCCCGTGGTCAAAAAATGCCAAATATGAGTACTGTCACAAATTTAGTGGCAGCAAATTGCACTGTTCCGGGCGCCGGGAATCCTCACCTGTCCAAAAACTGAGTCTAGTAATTCCCCATACGTCCAATAAAATTGGCTCTTTAACGATATTACTTATCGCTAAAGAACCAAAATGATCTCAAACATATGTGACTAACTTGGCAACAGTACTCATATTTGGCATTATTTGACCACGGGGTATCTAACCAACCCCCTAAACAGCCTCCAAACGCCTATTTTACCGCGCGCTCAGCCGCCTCGATCACGTGCTTGGCGAGAATTGCTGTCGTCACGGCGCCCACGCCACCCGGCACGGGGGTGATTGCACCAACAACCGGCTCCGCGGCATCAAAATCGACGTCGCCGACCAGCTTGCCAGCGGCTTCGTCCCAATTAATGCCAACATCGATAATCGCCTGGTCCTCGCAGACCGCATCTGCGCCAATCGTGCGCGCGCGTCCAACGGCGGCAACCACAATGTCGGCAGCACAGCACTCGGCGGCAAGATCGCGCGTATGCGTATGGCACGTCGTCACGGTTGCGTTGCGCGCCGTAAGCATGGCGGCAACGGGGCGGCCAATTACCAGTGAGCGTCCGACCACAGCAACCTTGGCCCCATCCAGCTCAACGCCGTAATGATCCAGCAAAGCAAGCACGGCTTCGGCTGTGCAGGGGGCAAAACCCTCGCCGCGCCCCGAAAGCGTGGTGAGCAGTGAAGCCGGCGTCATGGAGTCAACGTCCTTGGCGGGATCGAGCGCTGCAGCGACGGCGTTCTCGTCAAGGCCGGCGGGCAGCGGGCGGAACATCAGACAGCCATGAACAGCCGAATCGGTATTGATGTCCTCGACGGCCGTCAACAGCTCGTCCTGCGAAACATCGGCAGGAAGCAAAACGCGGCGAGCCTCAATGCCAACCTTCTCGCAGCGCTTGAGGGCACCGCGCTCGTAGGACAGGTCGTCCTCGCGTTCACCTACACGCACGATAGCCAACGTCGGAACAGCGCCCCGCTCGCGCAGGGCTGCGCAGCGAGCAGCAAGTTCCTCAGTCAAAGCGCGAGCAACGGGAGCACCTTTCAGCAGTTCAGCCATGGCTATCCTCTCTTCCTTGCAGCGTCGGAGGCGCGGCGCGCCAGCGCATCGGCGCGCGGCAACCATGTGTCGAGCAACTCATCACACGCCGTCTCGAGCTCCTTAGCACGAGCGCGATCCTTCATAGACGTGGTGTTCGCAAAGAGCGTCAAACTCGCGCCTTGCATGGCGGCGCGGCAGAATACGGCGCCGCACGCCACGTCGGACAGCAGCTGTCGGGAGCCCTTGTCCGCCATGTCCTCGAGCAGCGCCAGCGCACGCCCGCAGGCATCCATAATGCGATACGGCGGCATAGCGGCCACATGCAGCGCATCCTGAATCGCGGTCGCTCGAGCCGGATCGTCACGCGGAATACCGTACGCCGCGGACACCTGCCCGTAGGCACGAACGTCCTCGGCAACCAACTCGACAAGCTCCTGGGACAGCTCATCAGCCTGAGCAAACGCGCGCGCCAGGTCATCCGCACGATCAGCAAGCGCGGGATTGGTCGCACCGTAGCGGGCGACCATCCCGCAAAGCGAGGCGCCCAGTGCGCCCACAAAGGCGCTCGCACTACCGCCACCGGGAACCGGCTCGCGAGCAGCCAGCGCTTGGGCAAACTCTCGACAGGTTTTATCCATCATCTCTTGGCTCATACGCACACGCACCTTCAAGTCATATATATCGGTCGGGCGGCCGACGCCGGCCGACCGCATCGATCACGTAATGGTGCTAAGTCTAGCCCATAAGTACGCGAGCGTCAGCGCACCTGGCCATCGCGGATTTCTATGGCACACGATAGGCCATGCCAACGCAAACATGGGACACATGGCCCACCTTTCGAGACTCCCGAGCAGCACAAGCTGGGGCATATCTATAAGTAAGGAACCCGTTGGGGAACGGCCGCGCAACGGCCACAAGCGATGAACGGAGGCATAAGTCGCACAGTACACAGAGACATCCGCCGCCAGCGCAATCAGTACCCCAACAGCATGCGGCGCCGTGATGTCATCAGCAGACAAGGAGGACGCCACCATGATGAAAAAGACCCTATCAATCCTTTCCCTTTGCATCGCCCTCTTTGCCGCGCTCGCCCTTGTGGGCTGCGGCGGGAGCGCATCGGGCGGCGGCAGCGCCCCCAAGAGCGAGAGCAAGGAAAAGGCCCCCGTCGCCAAGAAGACCGACTACATCTGGTTTAAGGTCGAGATGCCCGAGGGCGTCGGCGTAAGCGACTCTGCCGGCAAGAATGCCGACAGGGTCCAGCTCACCTTCCCCGAAGACGAGAACGCCTCGGCCGATCGCTTTATCCCCGTTTGGAAAAAAGCGCTGACGGCCGAGGAATCCCACGCCGACCAGGCGGAAAAGAAGGGGGATACGTTCCAGTGGAAGGATGGCGGGTCCGTCGAGTATAACGGCAGGACGTGGCTCGTCGGAACATACGAGGACAACAGCGGCATCTCAACCATGCTTTTTACCGATGTTGAGCCGGGAAGCGTCTACGTCCTCATCTCGAACTTCGACCAGCACAAGAAAGAAGCCGAGGCACTCCTCAACTCCATCGAGTTCCCCGATGACATGGAAGAGGCAGTTTCCGAGGCACGCGAAGTCGAGATTTCGAGCATCGAGATCAAGTAACGGGACACCCGCACGCGCCTACGCGCACCCGCGCACATGCGCCCCATTAAAACAACGGGCGCCCAACCCGGGGAGGGCCGACAGCACCGGCCCTCCCCTCTTTTGGACCCGTGCATATTGCCACTTAACGGCGCAAATCCGGCCCTCAGAATGGGACACATGGCCCACCCTAGCGAGCCGTCCACGCGTACAGTAAAGGCAGGTAATCCATGGGCGGTTACAGATCGAGGAGGACACGACCATGAAAAAGAAGGCCTTTGCGATTCTCACCCTCTGCATCAGTCTCTTTGCCGCGGTTGCCCTGGTGGGCTGCGGTGGCAGCGGCGGCGCTACCGGCAGTGGAGGTGGCGGCGGAGCAGAAAAGCCAGCCGTGGATATGAGGACCGACTTCATTTGGTTTAAGGTCGAGGTCCCCGAGGGCGTCGAGATCACCGACGTCGCAGGCGACACCGCCGACAGGGCCCAGTTTAAGTTCACCGAGAGCGAGCACGCCAGCGATCGCTTCATCCCCGTCTTCGACTCTGACAAGAACGCCGATGAACTGTTCGACTACGAGGCAAAGTGGAATGCCAGCTTTGAGTGGACCGAGAATGACCCCGTCAAGTACAACGGCAAGACTTGGCGCAACGCTTCCTATACACACTCGGGCGGCGTAACGACCGAATACTTCACCGACGTTGACGGCGGCAGTGTGTATGTGCGTATCGACAACGTCGAGGAGCACAAGGACGCCGTCGAGACCATGATGAAGTCTCTGGAATTTGCCGACGACATCGCCGAGGCCAAGACCGAGGCCATGGACGTCAAGCTCGACGATATCGAGATCAAGCGCTAAGCGACTGGCGAGCGCAACGGGAAACACGGTCGCAGTGCAAACAAGCGACGGTACCCCAGCGCTTCGTACCCAGGGAGGGCCGGTAAACCGACCCTCCCTTTCTTATGCCTGTAGCCGACGAACGCGAGGATGCCGGACGCCGGAACCGCCCCAAATGTGGCAACAGTACGAAAACGACAAACACCCCAACACGTCCGCCCACCGATTTATTGCGCCGCGCAGACAATTAAACCAGCATCTTTAAACATCTGGGCAGTATAGTGACCAAAACTATCGCATAACCGCACTCTGCGAATGGAGAAGTTATGACCGAACACCATGCCATCAGCCGCCGAGCGTTTACGCTGGGCCTAGGGCTTGCGGCGTTGTCACCACTTGCAAGCCTGCCCGAAACCGCAGCGCCGGGCATTCCCCTGCGAGCGGCATTTGCAGACAACACACCCGCACCGTCGGACAGCCTCCACAATTTCGTCATTCGCCTTCGCCCCGCGGGCTATTTTCGCACCGCGAGCGTCAACCAAGACGGCAACGTTCGCGGCAACGTCTGTCACCTGTTTAACGACGGCACGTCCAGCAAGCTCATCCTTGAGAACGTAACGACCAAGAATGACGATACAAACTGGTACGCCATCCGCACCTTGCTCAATTTCGAAGAGCATAAAAAGACGGGCTACAGCATTTGGTCGGTCGACGACGACTCGGACAAAGATGGAAAGGTCATCCACGTATGGGGCGGCGAGTATGACAACAAGCCCAGCCGCGCTTTTGCGTTCGAGCGTCAATCAAACGGAACCTACATCATCCGAGACCGCACGGTCGAGAAAGAAACCGAGAAAAAAGACATTAAGTACCTGGCAATAGAATCGAACGGCAAAGACCAGGACAACAATAAGATCTGCCATAAGAGTAAGAGCATTCCGTGGGAGCTCGAACTTATCGGTTACGACATGAAAAAGAACGATGCCACGGTTAGCAGCCTCGACTGGATCACGTACAGCAGCTACGTCGACGGACCATGTTGGATGAAATACGTCGACGACAACAAGTTCCTCGACGAGCTGAGCATCCCGGGTACGCACGATTCGGGCACCTGCAGCGTGGACAACGACACTGAGCCCCAATCCTCGCAAGTAAAATGCCAGCAGGATTACATTCCCACGCAGTTGCTCGAAGGCATTCGCTATTTCGATATCCGGCTCGGAAAGGGCGATGACCCCGGCATCGACCACGGGATTTTCTACCTACTCAAAAAAGACGGGAACTATCTGCATCTCTCCGATGTCATAGGCTACTTCAAAACGTTTTTGAACGAAAACCCGACAGAAGCGCTCATCATGCTTGTATCACGAGGCAACGACGAGGCTACCGACGAAAGTGTTACGACGGCTTTCGCCAAGGTTTTGGACGACAACCCCAAACTGTTCTATACGTCGAGCCGCGTTCCCACACTGGGCGAGGTGCGCGGAAAGATCGTCCTGCTACGTCGATTTGGACTCGACGGCGACAGCGTAAGCGGCCACACGTGGGGACTCGACCTCACCGAATGGGATAACAAAATCGCAGTGCACACCGACAGCAGTTCCATGTGTCTCGTCCAAGACGCGCGGGGCTTTGAAGCCGCGGGGGAAACAGGCGACAAAGAGCCCTATTGCACCAAGGTATACGTCCAGGACAAGTACAAACTCACGGGAACCGACAAGCTCAGCTGGGTCGATAATGCGCTGAAGGAAACGACCGGGCGCACGCGCAACGAGGTAGATGTCGAGGACGATAACGGGGCCAAGGAGAAAGTCCTGGAGCGTTGCTGGTCTATCAACTACACCAGCTGCACGGGCTTGTCGCACGGAGGCAATCCTTTTACCTCGGCACGAGTAGTCAACGAGCATCTGTATAAGAGCCCGTACATCAATCCCAGCGGCATCGAGGATACAAAGTCAGATTACCTCAAGCACATTGGCATCATCGCATCCGACTTTGTTGATGCGGCGCTGGCCCGGAGCATCTATCAGCGCAATTACGATACGGAGCACAAGCAGGCGGCTTCGTACTATCTCCCGTACTATCTCCCGACCCGCATGCGCATGACGTACGGCGACTCGCTGAGCGATGCCTCATTCCAGGATGGCAAGACCGTTGGCGAGGGTCATTTCCGCCTCGTTAACAGCAGCAACGTACTCAACGTGGCCGCTTCTGGCAGCGCGTTTGCCATCGAATACGTGGATGTCGACGCCCTGGGCAACGAGACCGTTACGGGGCTGCAGGGCTCTGTGCCCATCGATATCGATCCACGCGCGCTGACGCCCCATTTTGAGGGACTCGAAGGCCTTAAGGCCGGCGAAGACGTGCGCGCCAAGATTGCGGCATCACTCGAGGGCAAGCTCGAAACCGATGCCTGCACGGCCCAGCTCGAGTTTGTGCACGACGCGGACGGCGCTCCGGGCACGGCAATGGCCGAGGGCGAGGCATTTGCCGCGGGGACGTATTGGGTGCGTGCGAAAGGTCTGTTGGGCGACGCGGCGCAGAACTACACGCTCGCCAGCGACGGAGCCGCAAACTTTACCGTAGCGGCCTCGGACAGTGCAGGCGGCACCGGCAGCGGCACGGGTTCCAGCGCAGGCAGCGCTGATAAGAATGGTAAGGGCAACAAGGGCAAGGGCTCGGGCGGAAAACTCGCCGACACGGGCGACGGCTCCGGCATTGCCGCCGGGCTCGCCGCTGCCGCCATGGCGACAACGGTCGCCGGCGCGGCGATGCTTGCCAATGACCGCGAAAACGTTGGGGACGACAGCGAATAGGCAAGCCCGCCTTTTAGACACATCGACTCAATTGGGGGGGGCGCAGAATACCGTTCTGCGCCCCGATTTTTACCTTAGCCCGAACACCGTTATCGGCTACATCACCATGTTCAGCGCATTCACGAACTCCTGAGCTTGGGAGCGGCTGCTCAGACTAAAGACACAGGCAGTCAACAGCCTGTTACGTAGGAAAACGTCGCGGCCCTTGATCCTGCTGACCCCCGTAATGTCCTTAAGATAAACAATCTCGGTGTGCTTGCCACCAAAAGTGCCCTTCTTGAGCACCTCGATGCGGTTAGGGTAGATCTTGACGTCTTTAAACCTACCCGAACCTTTGTCCTGGAACAGCAGCGTGTTGTTGTCCATACGCGTCACTCCCGTGGGGTTCGCTAAAACTGTCTCTATGGCCACATTTTAGTCACCGCAAGGCTCCCATGCGAAGGTGCCAGACAGCAAAGCAATTCGTGTCCGCGCGAGGCTTTAAACTAAATGCGATAAAGATGCATTCCACAAGAGGAAAGTGGGGCGACAGTGATGGGCGAACTGGTAAACCGTGGAGAATCGGCAATCGTGCCCGAAGGTTTTTACAAGCAGGTCTCCTCGATTCTCAACGCCGCTCGCGACAAGGCCTATACCGCCGTTAACTTTGCGATGGTTGAGGCATATTGGGAGATCGGCAAGAGTATTGTAGATGAACAGGGCGGAGAGGAGCGCGCAGCATATGGAGAGGCATTGATTGCAGGCCTCTCCAGAAGGCTTACCGCGGATTTCGGAAGAGGCTTTGGCATCGCAAACCTTCGCAATATGCGTCAGTTCTTTCTTGCGTTTCCAATTCGCGACGCACTGCGTAGCGAATTGAGCTGGACTCATTACCGCAGGTTGATGCGCATTTCCGACCCTGATGCTCGCACCTGGTACATGAACGAATGCGCCGATTCTCGTTGGAGCACGCGTCAGCTCGAACGCCAGATCAACACCATGTTCCGCGAGCGCCTACTTGCCAGCAAGGACAAGGAGGCCGTCACCCAGGAAATCCAAAAGAGCGCCCCGGCTCGTCGCCCCGAGGATATCATCCGCGACCCATATGTACTGGAGTTTTTAGGTTTCTCGGACGATACTGCGTTTCGCGAGAGCGATCTAGAGCAGGCGCTCATCACGCATCTTCAGAAGTTCCTGCTGGAGCTTGGCCGTGGTTTCGCTTTCGAGGCGCGCCAAAAGCGCATCACCTTTGATGGGCGCCATTTCTATATTGACCTTGTTTTTTACAACTATCTGATGCGCTGCTTCGTGCTCATCGACCTTAAGACGGACGACCTTACGCATCAGGACCTGGGCCAGATGCAAATGTATGTGAACTACTACACGCGCGAGCTCATGAACGAAGGCGACAATCCGCCCATAGGCATCGTGCTCTGCGCGGACAAAAGCGATTCGATTGTCGAGTACACGCTGCCCGAAGACAACGACCAAGTGTTTGCCGCCAAATACCTGCCGTATCTTCCAAGCAAGGAAGAGCTGGCGCGCGAACTAAGCGCCGAGTACCGCGCCATCAACGAAGCGACTAATGGCGAAACGCAAGAGTAGCAGCACGTTGCGACCGAAGCCACCGCAGCCGTCGCAGGCGCACTCGCGGTTGCGACGCACGCTACGAAACAATACCGGTCATGGACGCCGGCAACGACATTCTAGCCGTGGCTGGCGAGCGTGACCTGACAGGCAAAGACGCGGCCTTCGTCTGATGTGGGTCCATTGGCTGCCACAGAAAAGGGCCGGTTGCAGCCGGCCCTTTAGACGATAATACCTGCGTTGCCCGCGCTTCCGAAGTGTGACCAGCTGAAGAGCGGGTTCCGCGGCACAATCTGATTTTACCCAGTGAGGAGGCTCTTTTGCAGCCGCTCCACTGTTTATTTACATCTGGCACCCTCAAACAATCAGACGGCAGCCCGCACTCCTGAGAGCTGCCCCGCACCCCCGGCCATCACCTTACGGCAACAACCGGTGCTACTCCCCTACTTCCCAAATAGCGCACCCAGCAGACCGCGGCGTTTGGGCTTCTCCTCTCGGTAGGAACCCTCGACGGCGGCTGCAACCTGGCGCGGTTGCTCGCCGCCTCCACGGCGCACGATCTGGTACAGGAAGGGCGATTTAACGTATTTGACCTCGACGGGCGTGGCGTGTACGGTGCTCTCACCGGACAGATGCAGGCTCGGGCTGAGCGGTGCCACGATATGCGTTTCGCGCTTGTCGCTAAACACCACCGCGGCCGCGCGGCCCGTCTGGCCGTTTACGGCAATGCGCACCTGCTCGCCATCGCGGCCGTCTGTCGCCGGACGATCGACAAAGTAGACCGGCACCATCACCAGGCCGTCCTTATGCTTGCGGGCCTTGCGCGCCCAGGTGCGGATGCTCTTTTTATTGAGCCCCAGTACAGCCTCGGCGTCGTTGCCCGCAACGTCGAGCGCCAACTTATCAATGACCACCTGGTCCTTGGTAGACGCATCGACTGAGACAACGCGAAAGTCACCTTCCTGCATGGCGGGATCGAACGGACCGACCTTGGCAAAGTCCCACGGCTCCAAAATGCCCATGAGGCGAACGTCCAGGTAGTTTGCCCTGGGGTATGCCCAGTCGAGCACCTCGTAGTACACCAAGGCCTCCTTGCTCAGGCCCTTGCCCGGGAAGCTCGCCATCATGCGCAAGTCCGCCAGCGCCATGGGGAAATAGAAGAGCATCATGTCGTTTTGGATCGCGTCTTCCACGTCGTGCCCGGCAAAGGCATCCGGATACTGGCGCACCAGCTGCAGCGCGTTGGCACGTGCCTGCTGCGGCGAGATTTCGCAGGGAATACCCTGCTCGGGCACATACTCCGCACCAACGCCCATGGTCAGGCGCTTGCTAAACGTCCCCGGCTTGAGCAGGTCCGCAATGCCGATCTTATTGCCGCAGGACGGGCACTCAAACACACGCTGCGTTGACTCGCCCTCAAAGGACGCTCCGCAGAAGGGGCAAGGAATGCTCACATGCGTGGCCTCTTGGAACTCCTGCGCCGTGCCGCGATCCTCCCACAGCAGATGTTCCAGGACCGACTGATTGCGCCAGTGCGCATTGAAGAAATACCAGTCCGGGTCCTGCGGGCGCTCGAGTTGCGACACATGCGTGAGTTTGAGCAGTCCATCCACCACCGTCAACGGCGTATGGCGAATACCCAAAGCGCTCTTGGGCTCTCCGGCGTCCGCCTGCCACGGAACCACCGTGCCGCAATAGGCGCACTCAAAGCTGCGCTTAGCCTGGTGCGAGTACATAGGGCCGCCGCAGTTTTGACATTTAATGGCAAACATCTCGTCCATGGAAACGTCCTCCTTTGCACAGGGGCTGTCGACATTAAGTATGTCGAGCAAGCAGGCACATGCCCATACCCATGTGGCCCAAAATGGACCACCCAGGCAGACGAGAAGGCTCGTTCGTTAGCACCGGCAGACTATTGCTGCATTTTCTGAGCATCGGCGCACGGCGCCCCCGTGCGAGCTACACTATCCCCTTAAACATGATTGTGAGGACGACCGCTATGCTATTTGTAAATCGGCTGGTACATACGCTTGTTCCCGGCAGCGAGAGCGAGCCGGTCGATGCATCTTGCCGCACCAACGCGGGCTTTTCCGCAAGCCTCGTCTGCATTGGCCTCAACATCACCCTGTGCCTGGCCAAGGGCATCGCGGGTCTGCTCGCCGGCTCCGTCTCCCTCATCGCCGACGCTTTCAACAACCTCTCCGATGCCTCGAGCAACATTGTGAGCCTGCTCGGTTTCCGCCTTGCCAGCCGCCCGGCAGACGAAGGCCACCCCTATGGTCACGGCCGCTACGAGTACCTAGCCGGCCTGTTCGTCGCCGTCCTGGTTTGCGCCGTCGGCATCAACCTGATTCTCGAGTCGGTCACCAAGATCATCAAGCCCTCGCCCACCGCTTACACGTTTATTTCCCTTGCGGCACTGGCTACGTCCATGCTCGTTAAGCTCTGGATGGCAGCGTTCAACCGCACGCTGGGCAACCGCATCGATTCCGAGACACTCATCGCCACGGCGCAGGACTCCAAAAACGACGTCATCACCTCGGGCTCGGTCTTAGCGGCGGCGCTTATTTCGCAAGCGACAGGCTTTGACCTCGACGGCTGGGCGGGCCTGGGCGTGGGCATCTTCATTTGCATCAGCGGCATGGGCCTGGTGCGCGACGCCATCAGCCCGTTGCTGGGGCAAGCGCCCGACCCCAAGCTCGTCCAGGCAATCCGCGACAAGATCATGTCCTATCCGCAGGTCCTGGGCACACACGACCTCATGGTGCACGACTACGGCCCCGGCCGTCAGTTTGCCAGCGCACACGTGGAAATGCCCGGCGAGGGCGATGCCTTTGAGCACCACGAGATTCTGGACACCATCGAACACGATATCAAGCATCAGATGGGCATCGGTATCACGCTACACTGCGACCCCATCGCCACCACCGGCGACGACCTGCGCGGCTGGGTCAAGCGCGGCATCATGCAGATCGATCCTGCGCTCTCCATCCACGACCTGCACGAGCACGATGGCTTTGTGTCATTTGACCTTGTGCGTCCCGACGGCTTTGACATATCCGACGAGGAGCTGCTGGGGCTCGTCACGCGCATCGTGCACGAGCGCCGACCCGATGCCTCATGCGTCGTTACGTTTGACTCGGGCTTTAGCTCGCCCGACCGTCCGGCCGAGCAGCTGTAGCCCACTTAACAGCTAGTTTCCCTGCGCGCCCGAGATGCCGTTTTGTAGGGCGTTCCAGGCATCCGTCGCCATGTCGCCCAAGTTCTGCGCGGTATCGCCCAGATTTTGTGCCGTATCGCCCAGCTCTTGCGCCTTGTCTCCCAACTCCTGCGCCTTGTTGCTCAAGTCCTCCAGCGTATTGGAGCTCGAGCTGTCGGTACCGCTTTGGCCGTCGGACGAGTTGCCCGAACTGTTCTTGTGCGTGAGTTGAATTTCGAGGTTGCCGTTGTCGTTATAGTAGGCAGAAGTAACGACCCAGTTGGCATCGACGACGGGCGTTGAGCCATCATCAGTCAGGACCACGGCATTCGAAAGATCGGCGCCGCGCGACTTGAGGATCTTCTTGGCGTTGGACCAGTACTGCCCCGGGATATCACTCAGATCGACGGTGCTAGACGAGGCGGACTCGGTTTGCTCGGCAGCGGTATCGGCCGTTGAACTCCCTCGCTTGTTGAGCATGCCCGACACGATGGCAAACACAACCGACAGCGCAAAGAAGATCGCCAGCACGATGAGGATCTTCTTAATCACGCTCGACGAACGCGACGGCGTCTCTTCCTCGTCCTCGCCATATTGCGGAATCGACTTGGGGTACTCGCGATACGGCTCGCGCGACTCGTAGCGAGGCTGCGCCGTGCGAGGCATATACGTCGTCTGCTGAGGCTGCGGAATGGGATTCTGCGGCAGGTCATCATAGGGATTCGGCGTCGAGGCGGCATAAGAATCCTGCGGCGCGTAATCAAACGGGTCTGCCGCCGCGTTGCCATAGGGGCTTTGCAAAGATGCAGCGTAAGGGTCCTGCGCCGCGTCGCCATAGCCCATAACTCGTGTGGGCTCGGCAGAAGGCTGCGTCGCGGCGGGGTCGACATAACCGGGGTTGGGAACAACGCGGGTCGCATCGGCGCTATCGCCAGCCTGCGCGGAACCGTAGCCGCCCATCACGGTTGTCTTGTCCTGATCCATGCAACGATTCCTTTCCGTCGCCTGTAAGCATCAAGTTATCCAGGCATTCTACCAGCGCAAAAGCCCATGATGGGCAGAGTCCGTCGGTATCTACAAGACATGCGCGGGCCTAAGGATCAAAAAGCCCCGCCGGGCCTTGTGGGCACGGCGGGGCGGAGAAGCAGCTATGGACAGCAGACTTAGAACAGGCCGGTGATGTTGCCGTCGTTGTCGACGTCGATGTTTTCGGCCGCGGGCACCTTGGGCAGACCCGGCATGGTCAGAACGCTGCCAGTCAGTGCGACCACAAAGTGGGCACCGGCGGAAACCTTGAGCTCACGCACCATGATGCGGAAGTTCTCGGGAGCGCCCAGGGCCTTGGCGTTGTCGCTAAAGCTGTACTGCGTCTTGGCGACGCACACCGGAAGGTTGCCAAAGCCATTCTCGCGCAGCTCGGCGAGCTGGCGCTTGGCGGCCGGCGTAAAGTCAACGCCGTCGGCGCGGTAGACCTTGGTGGCAACGGCCTCGAGGGCATCAGCGACATCAGCGCCGTCCTCATAGGCAAACTTGAGCTCGCTCGGCTGCTCAATCAGACGCATGACCTCATCGGCCAGCTCGAGCGCGCCCTCGCCGCCCTTGGCCCAGACCTCGGAAAGCTTAACGTTGACGCCGAGCTTCTGGCACTCGGACTCGATGAGTGCAAGCTCAGCCTCGGTGTCCGTCGGGAAGCGGTTGATGGCGACCACGCAGGGCAGACCATAAACGTTCTGGATGTTGTCGACATGACGCAGCAAGTTGGGCATGCCAGCCTTGAGTGCCTCGAGGTTCTCCTCGTTGAGGTCGGCCTTGGCGACGCCACCGTTGTACTTAAGCGCACGAGCGGTCGCGACGACCACGACGGCGCTGGGGCGAACGCCCGTCATGCGGCACTTGATGTCGAGGAACTTCTCGGCACCCAGATCGGCACCGAAGCCGGCCTCGGTAATGGCAACATCGCCAAAGCGCATCGCCATACGCGTGGCCATAATAGAGTTGCAGCCGTGGGCAATGTTGGCGAAGGGACCGCCGTGGACAAACGCGGGCGTGCCCTCGAGCGTTTGCACCAGGTTGGGCTTAAGCGCGTCCTTAAGCAACGCGGCCATGGCACCCTGGGCCTTGAGGTCGCGGGCACGGACGGGCTCGCCGGCAAAGCTATAGCCGACGACGATCTCACCCAAGCGTTCCTTGAGGTCGTTGATGCTCGTAGACAGGCACAGGATTGCCATGACCTCGGAGGCAACGGTGATGTCGAAGCCGTCCTCGCGCGGCACACCTTGGGCCTTACCGCCAATGCCATCGATAACATGGCGCAGCTGACGGTCGTTCATGTCGACGACGCGCTTCCAGGTGATGCGCTTAACGTCAATACCGAGCTGATTGCCCTGCTGGATGTGGTTATCGAGCATGGCGGCCAGCAGGTTGTTGGCAGCACCGATGGCATGGAAGTCGCCGGTAAAGTGCAGGTTGATGTCCTCCATGGGAATGACCTGGGCCCAACCGCCGCCAGCGGCACCGCCCTTGACGCCAAAGACGGGACCGAGCGAAGGCTCACGCAGGGCCACGGCGCTCTTGATACCGCGACGACGCAGGCCATCGGCCAGACCAATGGTCGTGGTGGTCTTGCCCTCGCCCGCGGGCGTTGGGTTGATAGCGGTCACGAGGACGAGCTTGGCCTGGTGATCAGTCGGCTCGTTGAGCAGTGAATAGTCGACCTTAGCCTTGTCGAAGCCGTACGGAATAAGGTGCTTAACGTCGACGCCGGCGTTCTTGGCCACCTCGGTAATAGGCAGCGGCGTGACAGAACGTGCGATTTCGATGTCAGTAGGCATGGGCGGTCCTTTCGTTACCGAATGAGAAAAAGACCAATTCAGCATAGCACGGGCGCGCAATAGTAAAACGCCCATAACCGATGAACGGCGATATGTTTACCCGATGCCCAGCGATAGTCCAACAGCCCGCCAAAACAAAACGCCCTAAACGGTAGGTTCAATCCCCAGGTGCTCAAAGGTGCGGAGGGTTGCCTGACGGCCCTGCGGCGTACGAATCATCAATCCGCACTGCAGCAAATAGGGCTCATAGACATCCTCGAGCGTGCCCGGGTCCTCGCCCACCGCGCTGGCAAGGGTCGTAAGTCCCACGGCGCGACCGGAGAACGTCTTGGCGAGCGTCTCCAAAATGCGAATATCCATCCAGTCCAGACCGAGCTCGTCGATCTCGAAGAACTCGAGCGCCTGGCGGCAGATATCGAGCTCGATAGGGCCGCTGCCACGCACCTGTGCGTAATCGCGCACGCGCTTGAGCAGGCGGTTGGCAAGACGTGGCGTGCCGCGCGAACGCGAGCCGATCTCGAGTGCACTGGGATGGTCGATCGTCACGCCCAGGATAGTCGCCGAGCGCGTCACAATCTGCGCGAGCTCCTCGACCGTGTAGTAATCCAGGCGATACGAAATGCCAAAGCGGTCGCGCAACGGGCCGGTCAACATGCCTGAGCGGGTCGTTGCCGCTACCAGCGTAAACTTGGGAATATCCAGGCGAATCGAGCGCGCCGCCGGACCCTTGCCAATCACGATATCGAGGGCAAAGTCCTCCATCGCGGGGTACAGGACCTCCTCGACCGAACGGTTGAGGCGGTGGATCTCGTCGATAAACAGCACATCACCCGGCTGCAAGTTAGTAAGGATGGCCGCCAGGTCGCCCGTGCGCGCGATGGCAGGGCCACTCGTGGTCTTGATCTGAGCGCCCAGCTCGTTGGCGATAACGGTGGCCAGCGTGGTCTTGCCCAGGCCCGGAGGACCCGAGAAGATCACGTGGTCGAGCGTCTCGCCACGGCTCTGCGCCGCTTCGATCAACACGCGCAGGCTCTGCTTGATGTGCTCCTGACCACAGTAATCGTCCAGGCGCTGGGGGCGCAAAGTGCGGTCGACATCGAGGTCCTCGGCCGTCAGCTCCGAGCCCACCATGCGCTCGCCGTGCGCCATGGATGCCGCCGGCGAGTTGCCGGGCGTCGCCCACAGGTCCTGAGAGTCATCGGCTTCCCACATCACGCATCCATTCCGAGTCGCTTAAGCGCCGCGCCGAGCAGATCCTCGACACGCATATTCTGCCCATCATACCCGCTCAGGGCAACATCGGTCTCCTGCAGGCTAAAGCCCATGGAAAGGAGCGCCGCACGGGCATCATCGATCGCCGAAGGAGCGGCGGCGGGAACCGGCATCGCAACCTGGCCGGGAATCACGTCGACCGGCACAAAGCCCTTATCCTTGGCAAAGGTGCTCTTGAGTTCCAGGATCAGGCGCTGAGCTGTCTTTTTGCCCACACCGGGTACCTTGGCCATGCCCTTGTCGTCCTCGGCCATCACCAGCGAATACAGCTGCCCCACGGTATAGGTGGAAAGCACGGCGAGCGCCAGGCGCGGGCCAACGCCCGAAACGGACACGAGCCGGTCGAACATCGTGCGCTCATCCTTTGAGGAAAAACCGAAAAGTGTCATGGCGTCCTCGCGCACCTGCATACGCGTGTAGAGGCGGACCTCGCCGCCGGGCGTCGGCAACGTGGCCGCAGTGCTGCCCGAGATGCCGAGCTCAAAGCCAACGCCCGACACATCGACGACAGCAGAGCTCATCGTGGCCTCGACAAGCGTTCCGTGGAGCTGGGAAATCATCAGTATCCGGTTCCTCTCTGTTGATAGAACTCGCCACCGGTGAGGGCGCGGGTGCGGCTGAGGTTTACGTGGCAGATGGCGCAGGCCAGGGCATCGGCGGCATGGTCGGGATGCGGGTCGTGATCGAGCTGTGTGAGTGTGCGTACCATGTAGGCGACCTGCCGCTTGTCCGCGGCGCCAGTGCCCACCACAGCCTGTTTGATCTGCATGGGCGTGTACTCGCCAATCTCGAGCGCGCATTCCGAAAGTGCGACGAGTGCAGCACCGCGGGCATGCGCCGTGGGGATGGCCGAACGAACGTTGGCGCCAAAGTAGATGCTCTCGACAGCAGCCGTGTCGGGTCGATAACGCTCAACGACATCCTTAAGGTCATGGGCGATATGCGACAGGCGCACCGCGAGCGGACTTCCGGCACTGGTCTCGATGCAGCCATAGGCACGGCAGCGAACCTCGCCACGCCGCTCCTCGATAATCCCCCAACCCGTATGAGCCAAACCGGGGTCAATGCCCAAGATAACCAAGCCGACCTCCCCTCGCCACAAGCACAGCGCAAGACAAGGCCCCGCGCATCATTCACGAACGTCTGTTCTAGAATAACACAACGGGACCAAGATGCTTAGTTGAAGTATCGGGGTTGGAAGCGAATCCTATCCCATAGTTAGTTCTGCGAGAAAAAGGGGAACTGCCTCGGATCTACTGGCGGGTGCGGCATCGGGCCACCCTGGGGACTACCTTGCGAGCCGCCCTGACCGCCCATCATCTTATCAATGGCGTCCTGAACCTCGCCCTCGAACTTTTTCATTCCCTCGTGTAAACGACGCTGACCGTCCTCAGAGCGCAGCTCCTCCATCTGCTCGGGCGAAATACCCAACAGGTCACCCAATATGCCCATCATCTCGCCACGCATGCGCTCGCTTGTATCCTCGTCGGCAAAGCGGTTCACCTCGGCGCGCGCCAGCGCATCGACCGTCATGCGTTCCTTGCCGCTCAGCCCCAGGTCGGACCACGCGAGCATGTACGGCCAGGCGCGCTCGACAAACGAACGGGCCGAGACGATCGGCGCCGTCGGCAGCATGCGGCGGGCGGCCTCGCCCTGACGCACGAGCATCAGCAGCAGCGAGCAAGCCTCGGGCTTGCCGGCGGCCATCGGGATGTCGTCGAAAGCTCGATTGCGGTCCACGTGCGCCTCGAGCGCGCCATCGACCTCACCCGGCTCAAGCCCGCCGAGCAGCTGTGCCGCGCGGTCGAGCATATCGACCGGACCGTCGAGCGTCGAGAGCGCCTGCGCCAGCACTCGCTCCATACAATCTTCCACCGCGTTGAGCGTCACGAGCTCTTGGGGCACCACGGCAGACGTGCGGTTGCGCACACGCGCCACAAACTCAAGCGTCGACAGGTACACATCGCCAAAGGGCGCAAAGTCGCCCTGGTAACCGCCGCAAAGCGCCGGCGCCGCCAGCGCGTACTCGGTTTTGGACAGCGGGCTCAGCGCCATCGCACCCAGCTCGAGCGCCGTGTCCTCCAGCATGAGGCCCAGCGTGCGCAAGCGCAGACGCTCGGCATCGCCCGCCGACACGTCGCGATCGAGCACACGCGCCGCATCCGGTGCATCGCGCTCGACAGTGCGAATGTGCAAACGCTCGGCGATGGCACGGACGGCGGCACAGCGGGCAGCCTCGGCCTCCTCCTGCGCCGGCGTAAAGATACGGTTGCGCCCCAGCACCAGGCCAATTACGTTACGCGGACCCAGAGCGTCAACGGCCAGCGCCGCCAGCAGGGATGACGGCAGGTCACCCTCGAGTGCCACCACGGCACGCGACGCACCGTGGGCCCGAGCGTTGTCGCGCACGGCGAGCACCAGCGCCTGCCACAACCACTCCTCGGAACGGAACTCGGGCAGTTCGTGATCTTCCAGGGCATCGAGCATCACGCCGCGCTGAATCTCCTGAACCAGCAGGCTCTCCTCAAAACACGGCGCCTGGGCCACCACGCGACCGCAGTCGTCGAGCACAAACGAACCGCCGGTATACACCGACTCGTCATAGGCACCGACCGGCGCCATGCAGGCAAACCACACGCTGCGCTTGGATGCGATCTTGCGGTAGGCGCCGCTGCGAACGGCGGCAATGGCGGCAGTCTCGCGGTCGGTCATGTCAAACGCGTTGAATTGGAAATACGCAATGAGGTCAACACCGGTCGGCAACATCTCGAGTTCGCGGTCCAAGTCAAAAATTACGGCGATGCGCACGCCGTCCACGTCGAACACCGGCGGCGCCCAACGCGTGTCGTTGTTCTCGCCACGCTGCAAGGCAATGCTCGAACGCGCCGGCACCACATGACCGTCCTTGAGCATCATGTAGTCGAGCAGCGGTTGGCCCTCAAACGAAACCGCCGCGGGCACGATGCAGATCATGTCAAGCTCCTGGATACGCTCGGCGACACCAGTCAAGCCGGCAAGCATGTCGTGCTCAAAGTCGGCAGCGCCCACCAGGCCACCGGGCATGGCGCCCATAAAGAGCGGAGCCGGAACGCACAGCACGCGCGCCCCGCGCTCGTGGGCCAGACGAGCCTGGTCCTCAATGCGGCCGCAAATGCCCTCAATATCACCCAGGCGCATATCGATCTGTGCAAGCGCGAGCTTCATGGCCCAGCCCTTTCCGTCGTAAACCATCGAAATCGTAGTAAAAGCGCCGGCCGCATAATGCAGCCGGCGCTTGCATGTGCATATGCTAGCTATGATACCCCGAGCGGGGGCGCGCTCCTAGAATGTCGCGGACCACAGCCCGTGCAGGTTGCAGTAGGCATAGACGGTACCGGTCTTGGAGCCGCCCGCGAAAAACGTCGCGGGTTTCATGCCGGGCTCAAGGTAATGGACCTCTAAGCGGCCCTCGGCCTCAAGGGCGATCCACTCAATGTAGTGCTCGGGCAGGCTGGGGTGCTCGACCGAGCCAACTCGGGCGCGAATCACGTGACCGTCGCGCTCGGTCTCGACAACAGGCACGTGCTTCTCATGCGCCGCGTCCTCAGTGTTTGCGGTCAGCTCCGTGCAACCGGCAGGGGTCGCAACGTCGTCGCCAAGGGCAGCGATGAGCTTGCCGTCGGGGTCCTTAAAGAATTTCGCCATGATGTTCTCCTTTGCTGATGTGCCAATGTTCTTGATGGTTCTTATGCCCAAAGGCAGACAAACCATCCACGGCATTGCAAATGAACACATAACGAGCGGGGACGATGGGACAGCGCGGGCTATCCGCCCTGGCGGCCTCACCCGAGCGGGTTAACGCCCGTCGCCGCCGAGCAGCGCCAGAACATCCTCGCGCGTGAACAGTGCCGACGAGATGCCGTCGCCGCCGAGTACGCTGTTGACCAGGTCGCGCTTAGACTCCTGCATCCGCATAATGCGTTCCTCGATCGTGTCCTTGGCGATGAGCTTGTACACGGTCACGGTATGTTGCTGGCCAATACGGTGTGCACGGTCAGTTGCTTGGTCCTGCGCCGCCACGTTCCACCACGGGTCGTAGTGGATGACCACGTCGGCAGCCGTCAGGTTAAGGCCCACGCCGCCCGCCTTGAGCGAAATCAAAAAGACCGGAACCTCGCCCTCCTGGAACTGCGCGACCATCTTGGCGCGGCTCTCCTTAGACGAAGCGCCCGTGAGCTTAAAGAAGTCGATGTCCTCCTTGGCCAAGCGCTTACCGATGATATCGAGCATACCCGTAAACTGGCTGAACAACAGGATGCGATGCCCGCCGTCGAGTGCGCCGTGCACGAGCTCCATGCACGTATCGAGTTTGGCGCTCCCCGCCTTGTAATCCTCGTAGTGCAGACGCGGGTCGCAGCAGATCTGGCGCAGCTTGGTGAGCTCGGCGAGCACCTTGAGCTTGTCTTTCTTAAACTCGGATGACTCGCGGTGCTGCACCTGTTGGGCGATGCGGTCCTGGTTGGCCAGGTAGAGCTTGCGCTGCTCGCCGGTAAGCTGCGCCATGACCGTATCCTCGATCTTCTCGGGCAGGTCGGCCACCACGTCTTCCTTGACACGGCGCAGCACAAACGGCGACACGAGCGCTTGCAGGCGGGCGGCACTGTCGCCCTCGGCATGCTCGACCGGGCTTTCGAAGCGCTTGGCAAACGACTCGCGCGTGCCAAGTAGGCCCGGCATCAAAAAGTCGAAGATGCTCCAGAGCTCGGATAGGCGGTTTTCGATGGGCGTGCCCGTCAGGGCAAAGCGCACGCCGGCCGGCAGGCGCTTGGTGGCACGCGCCACCTGGGTGAGCGGGTTTTTAATGTACTGGGCCTCATCGAGTACCACGCGGGCAAAGTCCTGCTCGACGTACTCGTCGATATCGCGCCGCATAAGGTCATACGACGTCACGACCACGTTATGCTCGGCCACGCCGGCGATTTGCACGCGACGCTGGGCCTTGGCGCCCACGATGGCGCACACATCGAGCGACGGGGCGAAGCGCTCCAGCTCGGCAGTCCAGTTGTACACGAGCGACGCAGGGCACACCACAAGCGTGGGCTTAATGTCCCCCGCTTCCACGCGCGCCAGGATATGCGCGATCATCTGCAGCGTTTTGCCCAGGCCCATGTCGTCGGCCAAGATGCCGCCAAGGCCCAGGTGTTCGAGCGAGCCGAGCCACTGGTATCCGTCGACCTGGTAGCCGCGCATCGTTGCCTTGAGCGATGCCGGCACCGTAAAGTCCATCTTGCCGAGCGTATCCAAGCGCTCGACGGTGCGGCGGAACGCAGCGTCGCGATCGGCCTCGAGCGCGGGCGTGCGCGCGAGCATGCTATCGACGAACAGGGTGCTCGACGCGGGAAGCGACACGCCGTCGAGCAGGTCAACAGCATCGACCCCCAGATCCTCGGCAAGGCCAAACGCGGCTCGGGCACCCTCGTCCAAACGAATGATGTCGCCGGACGTAAGGCGCGCAAACGTCTGGTGACGCTTGTAGGAGTCGAGGTAGATGGCAAGGTCTGACGCCGAAAGGCCGCTCGCGCCCAGTTCGACGTCGAGCAGATTGCTCTTGACGGTCGCACGAACCGAGAGCTTGGGCGCGGGTCGCACCGAAATCTGGCGCAGACGGTCGCTGAGCATGACCTCACCCAGCTCGGACAGGGCGGACAGGCCCTCGGTCAGCAGGCAGAACAAGCTCTCGTCATCGCGCTCCTCAAACGCCAGACCGCCCTCGTAAAAGTCGAAATACAGGGCCGCCGTGTCCATAACACGAAACTCTGCCACCTCGTCGCGGGGCGGCACGCCGGGGCGTTGCTCTTCGAAGGGGCTGCCCGGAGCGCCCAGGCTAAAGAGATCTGCCGACCAGTCGCCGTAGGCAACCGTAATTTTGCAGGTCACAAGCCCATCGTCGACGCCGATCGCCATAGCAAAGCTCGGCTCGGGCGCCACGGTATCGAGCGCGGCGGGCGCGGTAAGGTCGGTATAGTCGCGCAAAATGGGCAGCGCCATACGACAGAACTCCCCCACCTGGTCGACAGCGATATGGATCGGCGTGCGACAGGGCAGTAAGCGCGATAGGAACGGCGCCGCATGCTGGGCAAACGCTACATCGGCGCGGCGCGCACGGCGGGTGTCGACCAGATAGGCAACGTCGCCCGAAGCAAAGCAGTATGCATCGGCCGGCAGGCGTAGATCGTAGCTGCCACCAGCCGCCGGCGCGATTTTGGCGGCAAGGAGCGGTGGGCGCTCAGACAGCGCCTCGTCCTCCCCTTCCGGAGGCATCTCAACCGCCACGTCATAGGTGCGATGCGTCGTCGTCCCCCGCGACCAGGCGGGCTCAAAAGAGATGGTCTGGCCGCGCAACAGGTCCAGCACATATACGATGCTATGCTCGGACAGCGGCAACTGACGCTCGGCGACAAAACCGCTGCGGGCAAAGTCGTACGACGCCGAACGCGAGCTTGTGATGTCATCGAGATAGGCAACTGTCGTCACGACAAGGTTGAGCAGCTTTGTCGACACGTCTTCGAAGGCTTCGGGCGTATGGACAAACGTGAGCTTCTTGCCGTACGAGAAGGTGCCGCCGCGCACGTAGGCATCGGCCATGCCGTCGATGTCCTTGACCACGTAGGAGACCAATCCACAGCGAATGCGAAGCTCGAGCGCCCAGCTAAAGCGCTCGGCAAACAGTGGATTGTAATACGGCACCAGCGAGGGCTCCAACACCGCCTTGGGGGCATCGGGATCCACACTGCCGGCGAGCTTGCGGCGCATGCTCGCCAGCTCATCCATGCGCGCGTCCGAAAGATCGGAGAGCGCCGCCATGAGGCTGGGACTCGTGGGGACGGGCGCCGGAAAGGGAAAGTTGGGATTGACGGCCGGCGCTTTGGGCGCGTTGCGCGCGGGCTGTTTCGGCTGCGCCGCAAACGTGCGGACCGGCGTGCGCAAACCTTCGACGGGCTCGGCGCCGCTGGCATCCAAATACGCCAGAGCCGTGGCAATAGCGTGCTTGCACATGCCGGGGTAGCGATAGGCAGCGGGGCAATCGCAGTCGTAGTCGATCACCTCGTGCTCGTCCATGTCGAGCGCCACGCGCGTCTTGTACAGGTCGCCACGCGAACCGCGCACCGAGCCCTCAACCGTCACGTTTTTGGAGAAGCGCGAGCCGCTGTCCTCGATCGACAGCACGGCGCCGTTGAGCATGAGCGAACGCCCCTTCATAAAGGTGCCACTCAGCGCCGCCTCTTTCCGGAGCGCCTGTGCAAACGTCCCCTGCGCCATCACTTCCTCCAATCTCACCCGGGGTAGCTAATTTGGGACGGGGCTATTTTAGCTACCCCCATATGTCGGTTGAGATGCATTCCGACCCCGACTCATTCGCCGTCAGTCAAAGGGTAGCTAAAATAGCCCCGTCCCAAATTAGCTACCCCGCCAACGCCGTCCTTAAATTACCGTCACTCTGCCTTGGTTACCCACGATGGCCTTTGCCTCGGCCAGCAGCGGAATCGAGCGTGCGTTGACCTTGGCCGGTACCTCGGCACGCAGTACGCGCCCGTCCACCTGCTCGATAAAGATCTCCACGCGGTCGCCGCCCGGGTTGGTGGTGAGCACCGTGGCCAGGCGCGCCATATTGCCCTGGCTAAATCGGCTGTTGGGCACCATGACCTCAAAGACCTTGGGCTTGTTTTTCTCCTCGCTAAGCTCCAGCGGCACAATCTCCTGCGCAATGATCTGGTCGCCGCGGTCCGAGCGCTCGAGCTTGCCCTTAATGCGCACAAACGCGTCGGACAGCTGCGCGCCGGTCTCGGGATCGACCTCGCCATACAGATACCCCTCGGCCTCCTTGTAGGTCTTGGGGAACACCACGACCGTGGCCTCGCCTTCCATGTCTTCGAGCTGCACGATGCCCATGGGGTCGCCGTTTTTGGTCACGCGCTTGGACACGCTCGAGACCATGCCGGCCCACCACAGCGCCTTGCCCTCGGGAATCTCCTGGTTGATGGTACCGCCCGTAGGATTCTGAACTTCGTAGCCAGTGTCGATCTGCGAGAACGAGAAGTCGCGTGCCTTGGCCAGCGCATACTCAAACGGGCGCAGCGGGTGGTCCGAGACATAGATGCCCAGAACCTCCTTCTCCTGGCTCAACTTAAGGTGGCGGTCCCACTCCTGGCCATCCGGATCGGGCACGCTCACCTCAAAGCCCGAGCCCTCAACATCACCAAACATGTCGAAGAACGACGTCTGGCCGCTCGCACGATCCTTCTGGCGCTTCACCGCGGCATCGATGATGTTCTCAGGGTTGTTCTTATCCACAAAGTGCATCATCTGGCGACGCGGATACCCCGTGGAGTCGAAGGCGCCTGCCTTGATGAGCGATTCGATCACACGGCGGTTGGCCTGGCTCGAGTCCACGCGCTCGACAAAGTCGTGCAGCGTCTTAAACGGACCGCCCGCCTCGCGCTCGGCGATAATCGCCTGCGCCACGCCGGTGCCCACGCCGCGGATGCCGGCCAGACCAAAGCGCACGCCCTCCTTGGTAGCCGTGAACTCAGTACCGGACTCGTTGACATCTGGCGACAGCACGGGGATGCCGTCGTGACGGCACGCCGAGACGTAGTGAACGATCTTGTCGGTCTTGCCCGTATAGGACGTCAGAACGGCCGCCATGTACTCGTGCGGATAGTGCGCCTTGAGCCACGCCGTCTGCATAACCAGGATGGCGTAGCCGGCGGAGTGCGACTTGTTAAAGGCGTAGGACGCGAACTCAAGAACATCGTCCCAAATCTTCTGGGCGACCTCGCGCGTGTAGTTGTTCTTGATAGCGCCGTTCATCCAGTGGTCGTAGGTGGTCTCGTCCGAGCCATCCTCCCAGTGGAGCACCGTCGACGTGAGCAGCTTGATCTTTTTCTTAGCCACGGGCTTACGGATACGCGAGTCCGATTCGCCCTTGGAGAAGCCGCACATCTCGACGGAGATGAGCATAACCTGCTCCTGATAGACCATGGTGCCGTAGGTTTCGCCCAGGATGTCGTCCAGACGGTCGTCGTAGGAGACAGCCGGTTCCTTGCCGTTCATACGGTTGATATAGGACGAAACCATGCCGGCGCCCAGCGGTCCCGGGCGGTACAGAGCGATCAATGCCACGACGTGCTTGTACTCGGTGGGCTTCATGTTCTTGATCGTGGCCGTCATGCCGGCGGACTCGACCTGGAAGACGCCGGCGGTGTGGCCGGAGCCCATGAGCTTAAAGATCTCGGGGTCGTCAAAGGGAATCTCTTCCTCTTTGATGTCGATGCCGAAGTTCTTTTTGATGTTGGCCTTGGCCTTGGAGATAACCGTCAGCGTACGCAGACCCAGGAAGTCCATCTTGAGCAGGCCCATGTCGGCAACGGTATGGCCCTCGTACTGGGTAATCTCGACGCCGCCCTTGGTATCGAGCTTGGTGGGCACGTGCTCGTTGACGGGGTCGCGGCAAATCAGAACGGCGCACGCGTGCACGCCCTCGCCACGGGTAAGGCCCTCGATCGAGAGCGCCGTGTCGATGATGCGGCGAGCGTCGTCGTCCTTTTTATAGGCCTCGGCAAAATCGGGGTTAAACAGATCCTCTTTGCCGGGTTGCTTTTCGAGCACCTGCTTGAGCTTGACCTTGGGGTCGCTCGAGACCATCTTGGACAGGCGCTGGCCCATGTAGACCGGGTAGTCCAGGACGCGCGCGGCGTCGTTGATGGCCTGCTTGGCCTTGATGGTCGAGTAGGTGATGACGTGGGTGACCTTCTCGGGGCCGTAGAGCTGGCGAACGTGCTCCACGACCTCGAGGCGTCGCTCATCGTCGAAGTCCATATCGATATCGGGCATCTCGGTACGTTGCGGGGACAGGAACCTCTCGAACATCAGGCCGTTCTCGAGCGGGTCGAACGCGGTGATGTTCATGGCGTAGGCGACGATAGCGCCGGCGGCCGAGCCACGGCCGGGGCCGACGCCGATGCCGTTGTCCTTAGCCCATTGCACGTACTCGGCAACGATCAAAAAGTAGGCGGCAAAGCCCTTGTCGCAGATGACCTTGTATTCGTACTCAAAGCGCTCTTTGATGTTGACGCCACCGATCTCGCGCGTGGCCCAGTCGTCGCCGTAGTGCTGGCGCAGGCCCTTCTCGCACTCGCGGCGGAACTGGCTCTCGTGCGTCTCGCCGGGATCGAGCAACGGAAAGCGCGGCAGGATGATAGAGTCCCAGTCCAGCTCAACGTAGCACTTGTCGGCGATCTCGAGCGTGTTGTCGCAGGCCTCGGGGCAATACGGGAACATCGCCCGCATCTCCTCCTCGGTCTTCATGTAAAACTCCGAGCCGGTCATGCGCATGCGGTTGGGGTCATCGACCTTGGCGTTCATGCCAATACACATGATGACGTCCTGCACGGGCGCATCCTCGCGGCGCAGGTAGTGGAAGTCGTTGGTGGCGATGACCTTGACGCCCACCTGCTTGGCGATGTCGATGAGTGTGCGGTCCATCTGCTCGTCAGTCAGGCCGTTGTCGGTGGTGATGCCGTGTTCCTGGATCTCGATGTAGAAGTCACCGGGCTCGAAGGTATCACGGAAGGTCTCGGCCCACTTGATGGCGCCCTCCATGTCGCCGCGGTCGATGTATTTGGGGATGATGCCCGCGATACAGGCGCTCGTGCAGATCATGCCCTTGGCGTGACGGCGCAGGTTGTCGAGCGTCACGCGCGGCTTGTAGTAAAAGCCCTGCACGGCGGCCTCGGAAACCGTCTGCATCAGGTTGACGTAGCCCTCCTGGTCCTTGGCCAGGAGAATCATGTGGTAGAGCTCGGGCTTGTGGTCGCGGGCGAGCGTCTCGTCCGGCGTAAAGTAAACCTCGCAGCCAAAGATGGGCTTAATGACCAGGGGCGGCTTGAGCTCGTCGATGTTGCCCTTCTCGTCCCACATGGCCATGTCCTTCACATACTGGGCATGCTCGCGCGGGTTTGACTCAGGATCGGGCTCCACCAGCTCGTCGCGGCGGTCCTTTTCCAAGAAGGCCTTGTCGTGGCTCCAGGTTTTGTACTCGGGCGTGTTGTGGTTGACGGCGTCGCAGGCCAGCGCCAGGTCGGGTACGCCGTACATGTAGCCGTGGTCGGTAATGGCCACGGCGGGCATGCCAAGCTCAACGGCACGATTGACCATATCCTGGATACGGGTTGCGCCGTCGAGCATGGAAAAGACAGTGTGATTGTGCAGATGGACGAATGCCATGTGATGAGCTCCGATGCGGGTTCGTGTTCTGACTGAACGATTTTACCGCACGGCACGGACAGCACCCGAACCTAGCCAAACCAACACGGCTCCTCTTGCAGTTGCGGTGAAATGCGGACTGTTTGGCGGCTTTTTTGGCCAAAACAGCCCGTATTCCACCGCAAGTTATCTGAGGGCTAGAGATTGTAGATGACTACTTGAGGTTCGGCGGGTTCGACGAAGATGGCTGGATTCGCCTGCTCCACGCGAACAAACTTGACCGTCACCGTCTCAAAGCCCGCCTTGTGCAACACGTCGGCGTAAACGCGCGCCTGCAGGGCGTGCTTCTCGAGCAGCTGGTCCGGCGTCTCGTCCGGTGTGCCGCCCGTCTTGTAGTCGATGACCAGCGCGCGTGACGAATCCGCCGGGTTCGTCGCCAAAGCGTCGATGGCGCCTTCGGCATAGGCACCGTAGCGAGCGATGTCCTCGTCCTCGCAGCCCAGTGAAAAGAACGGCACCTCGGCGCGAACGCACGGCCACGCGAGCAGGTCGGCACGAACGGCCGACTTGAGCCAGCGGTCCAGGGCAACATCGAAGCGTTCGCGCTGCTCCGGCGTCAGGCACCACAGGCGAGCCAGGGCGTCGGCACGCTCAGCAGGCAGCGCATCGGCACCCATCTCGATGAGCCACTGGCAGGCGGCGTGGAAGGCCGAGCCCAGCGCCATGGGATTGCCGACAGGCTCGACAGCAGCCACGTCTGCATCGGCCATCTCCGAGCCATCCGACTCCGCATCATCGCCGGACTCGTCCATGGGCACACGCGCCTCGGCGGCACGGTCTTCTGTCTCGGCATGGAGCGCCGCGGCGATTGACGAGTAGCTATACGAGTCACGCGCCGGGAACGGACAGATGCCCATGCGCACGCCCACTGCCTGGGGATACACAAGCTCAAACGAATCGGGCTTGGGGTCGGCAGGACCGGGGACGATTGTACTGGCCGAATCGTCGGCAGCATCTGTATCGGCATCGCCACGAACAAGCCTGCCCTCGACATCCAGCGAAGCGTTGGCCTCAAACGCCTGCTCGCCAAAGGTAAAGTCCGAAAGCGAAATGAGCTCGTAGTCGCCCGGTTGGGAGTTGTCGAACACCAGGCGGTCGGCATCGAGCTGCGGCATGTCCAGAGCGTCCGTCGGCAGAATGCGGCGCAGGACATCGTAGGTCAGATCCGTCTCGACATCGAAGGTCGGCGCCGTCACCTTGCCACGGCTCACGCCGGCATCCATCGCCAAGATCACCAGCTCGCGCGCACGCGTCATGGCGACATAGAGCAGACGAGCCCGCTCCTCGAGCGAAAGCTGTAGGTCGTCGTTGCGCAGGCGAGCAAATGCCTCGGCGGGAGAGCCCGTCGCGCAGACGTCCTCCATGAGCTCCGGCGGCAACCACAGCGACGTGCCCTTGCCCTTAAACGCGTGTTCAAACTGCTTTTTGACGTCATCGCCCTTCACGAAGGTCCCGTCGGCAAGCTTAACGCCATCGAAACGAGCCGGCAGCGCCACGACTTGCGCCCCACCCTCGACGCGACCCATCTGTGCCGCACCGGACGATTTGCGCACGCCAAAACACTCGGCAACCGCCACGACAGGATACTCCAGACCCTTGGACGCATGCACGGTCATGATGCGTACCGCGCCGTCACCCTCCTCGTTGAGCGCGCCCGGGGCCTCCTTGCCCGCCAAGAAGCGGTCGAAGGCGAGCGCAATGGAGCGCGGCGAGTTGCCGAACTCGGCCTCTGCCTCGGCCACGGCGTCGAGCGCCTTGAGCACGTTGGCGGCAATGGCCTTGCCCTCGGGGCCGCGCTGCGCCAGACGCACGAACCAGCCGGAGGCATTGACCACATCGCGCGCGATGGCGGCGAACGAATCGCGTCCCACGCGACGAAGCGCGTAGCGCAGCACCTCGCGGGCACGCGTCACGAGCGGCAGGTTCTGCAAACCCGGCACATCGGAATCGCTCATGATGCCCACATCGATATTGCGGCGCGACGTCTCGCCCGTCTGCTCGTCGAGCTTGGTCGCCAGCGCCAGGAACTCCTGGGCGCCGAGTGCAAACATCGGCGAGGCCAGCAACGGCATAAGGCCTTGGGCCGTATCGGCCGGATTGGCGAGCGCGCAGACCAGGGCACGCACCGTCTGCACCTCGGCCGCCTGGGCAAAGACCGAGCCGCCTGCGATGACGCAGTCGAGTCCTTGGTCGCGGAAGGCCTGCGCGTAGACGTCGGCATTGGTCATGCGACCCAGCAGCAGCACCATGCCGCCCTGGGGCTGGCCGGAATCGGCAAGCGCATGGAATCGCTCGGCGATCGCACGGGCCTTGGCCTGCGTGCGCTCCTGCATACTGCCGCCGGCAACGAACAGCGCCTGGCGGCGCGAAGCCTTTGCCTTGAGCATGTCCTTGCGTTTGTCGCTCGGTTCAAGATCCAAGAACCCCTGCATCAAACCACCGGTGTCGCCGTCAAAGACGCGCGCCACATAGCGCAGCACCTCGTCGTGGCTGCGGAAGTTGCGCACGAGTTTGACGAGCTCGCCGGCGGGAGCATCGGACGTGGTGACCGTCTCGGACGCCGTCGTCGAACCCACCTTGCGCTCCTGGCGGCGAAACACCTCGACCTCGGCACCACGGAAGCGATAGATCGACTGCTGCGCATCGCCCACCGTGCACAGCGCGCGCTCGCCCGCACCCGTCAAATAGCGAATCAGATCGACCTGCATCTGGTCGGTATCTTGGAACTCGTCGATCATGACCATCTTAAAGCGGCCCTCATAGGCAGCTCGAATAGCCGGGTAGTCGCGCAGCGCCTCGTACGCCATGCGCAGCAGGTCATTGTTATCGAGCGCGGACTGGTCGGCCTTGAGCGCACGGTACTCCGCCTCTACGGCACGGGCAAGCCCCACCAGCGCATCGAGCGCCGGGCCGCCGCAGGCAAGCACGATATTGATAAACGCATCGGCGGCCTCGGCCTTGAGTAGCTCCACCTGCTCCTTAGGAAACGCCTTGCTCGCCCGAGGCATACTGCACGACATCATGAGTCGCGCCGCATCCTCCATGGTTTTGCCGCTCGCCTCAAACGCGTCGATGGCGTCGAGTGCCACCTGCGCTTTCTCGGTCGTGGCCTTGCTTGCGCCCAGCGCCGCACGATAGGCATCGGCAAGCGCCGAGGTGTCGGCCTGGCCGCGCGCCACGCACACATCGTCCATGCCGCCCGGAAGCTGGCTCGATAGCTCCAGCAAGTCGCGCACCAGGCCTTTGATGGTGGTACCGGCGCCAAACGTCCCGCCCTCGCCCGCCATGGGATACCAGGCGTAGAGGGCCTTAAGCGAAGTGGCGAGCTCGGGCGCGGCATCGGGCGCCGTCGCGCGCCCCAGCACATGCTCGACAGCCTGATCCATAAGCTCGTCGGTATCGGTGAGCACCGTGAACTCGGGATCGATGCCCAGCTCCAACGCATGCGCGCGCAGAATGCGCGAACACATGCCGTGAATGGTCGAGATCCAAGCGTCATCGACCGTCAGGGCCTCTTCGTCCATCCCCTCGTCGATAAGCGCACGGCGCACGCGGTCGCGGATCTCGGCCGCGGCGTCTTTGGTAAAGGTAATGGCGAGCACCTGGTCCAGATGCTCGACAAACGGACCGGATTCGGGCGAGAGCGCATAGACGATGCGGCGCGTGAGGGTAAAGGTCTTGCCCGAGCCGGCACCTGCCGAGACAAACAGCGGACGGTCGAGCGTTTTGACGACTTGCAGCTGTTGCGGCATCAAAGTCGAAAGATCCATGGTCTACACGTCCCTCCTTACAAACGTTCCTTCGTGGTTATACGAGCAGCGCGCATGCGCGGCCTGCGCCGACGTCGGATCGACAGCGGCGACGTCGCCCGCCTCGAGCTCGCGCAGGCGCTCGGCAATGCCGGCCTCCACGCGGTCGAGCAGCGCATCGAAGTCCATGTTGCCGCCCTCGCCCGGAAAGCCCTTCTTGAGGCCCGGGATGCGACCGTCGCCGCGCTCTTCCTCGAGCAACTCGGCACTTGCGGCACCACGCAGCGCGGGCTTGCCGCCCTTGGTCGAAAAATAGAGCGCAGCACGGGTATCTAGGCCCAGCGCCCGACGCATGGCCTGGGCGTAGATGAGTGTCTGGGTATGGGGCGGCAGCCAGCGCGGGTCGTCGATGGGGGCCTCGCCCGACTCCTCGTCGCGCACCGTGGGGTCGGCGAGCTTAAACTCCTCGACACCCGAACGATGCTTGTAGTCGATTACCACGGCGCGATTCTCGGCATCCACGTCAACGCGGTCGATGCGCCCACCGAGCGGCCAACCGGCATACTCGACCTGGAGCTCGTTGAACGCAAACTCCAGGTAGCGCGGCGCGAAGGGCGCGAGCGCCTCGGACTCGTAGGCGAGCACGCCCTCCAGTTGCGGCAAGATCTCGGCCGCCTGGCGCTCCTCCACTGGAGAGAGCGGCACCAGCGGGCCCTCGGTACCGCGCTTGCCGGCGTGCTCGGCCAGGGTCTCGGCAAAGACCTCGTGCAGCAGCTCCTTCGCGCGCGGCAGATTCATGGGCGTCACGCGCTCCATGCCCTCCTGCGGAAGACGTGCATGCAAGTGCTCCAGCACGTCATGGACAAAGTTGCCCTTCTCCATGTTGCCAAAGCCCGCATCGATGGACTGAGGTTTGACGCGATACGAGACGAACCAGCACAGCGGGCAGGTGGAATAGGCCTCGATCTGCGAGGCGGACGTCAGGCGCGGCACGAGCGGCGCGTCCTCGCCCTCGCCATCGCGACGACGCAGGACCAAATACGGCACGGCCTCGGCACTCAGATGCTGAGGGGCTTCACAGGTCACGCGCTCGCGCTTGAGACCTTCGCCTGCCGCGGGATCGAAGTCCTTTACGATATCACCCTCACCCACGCACTTCGCCTTGTCGGCGCCAGCGGCTTTAGCGTCACCAGCGGTCTTAGCGTCGTCAGCGATCTTAGCGCCGTCAGCCTCGGCATGCGCCCGCAACTCGGTCCACACGGCAGCCGGATAGCACTCGCGCGCCTGGCGATCGTGGGTCACACGGGCGAGCGTAACCGGGCCGCGTGACGCCTGCATCGCGTGGCCAAAGCGCGCGCGCAGCAAGGCCGCGGGCTCAAGCGTCACGCCCTCGCGACCAAGGCTCGCCGTCAGCGTGGCCAGCGGCCCCTCCTCGTGCGAGAGCGGATAGCTGTCCAGATCGACATCGGCAAACAGCACGGCATCGTAGCTGCCGGGGCGCAGAGCTGCCGCATCGGCAAGCGAAGCAAAACGAACCTGAGCACGTGGCGCACGGTCAACCTCGTAGGTCTCGTAATCGTAGGCGGTGCTACGCTTGTCCACCTTGGTGCGAATGCCATCGAGCACGGGCACGGTCGCGGCCTGCGACACGTCGAGCGCGCGGGCGCCATTCATAAGGATGTCGATGGCGTGGCGCAGCAGGGCCACCTCCGCCTGGCGACGGGCTTGGCCATCTAAGCTGCCCAGCGAACGATCGGGCAACGCCTCGGCAACGGCAAGCATGGCCTTGAGCGCCGTCACGGGCTTGTCACGCCACAGCGCCTGGAACACGTCCGAAACCACACACGGCACGTTCTTAAACCAGTTCTCGTCGCTCGCCGCCTTGCGCGCGCCCCTCACCTGACCCTGGACGCTCTGCAGCAGGCCCTTAACGCCCGCGATAGTCTTGCTGCGCGAGAGACGCATATTCTTATCGAAGGTACGGGCATTGACGGCATCAGCGCCCGAAAGCGGACTGTAGATCCAGTCGGTAAGCTCCGGCGCGGGCCACCACTCGGTCTTTGACGCCATACCCTCATCGGCGGCCTTCATGCGCTCAATCAGGCCGGCAAGCGCCGCAAACTGCCTGCCCGCAATGGATTGGGAAAACGCCGTGAACTCAACCGTCTCGGCAGCGATATGACGAGCCGCCAGACGAGAGGCGAGCTCACCGAACAGCTGGGGTGCCCGAGCAGAAACAACGAGCACGCGCACGGGGTCGGCGGGCGTTGCAGTAGTTTTATCGGCCTTGGACTCCTTGTGCGATTTCACCAACTTATCGATGGCGTCCGCATAAGCATGGGCGCGGGCATGGGGGCCGGCGACCTCAATAAAGGCAGGCTGAGCGGCGGTCCCGCAAGCGGCATCAGACGCGCCGACACCCTCCCCCAGCGGCCCGACCTCAAACAGCACACCGCGGGCATCAAATGCCGTGGCAAGCTCCTCGCGCATCGCCGCCTGCTCGCGGGCAAGCAGCACGACGACCTCTCCCCCATTGTTCGCCACGGCAGACAGCAGCTCGAGCAGACCGTGCGTAAACGACGTGATACCGCGCACGCATACGGCGCGGGCGCACGCCGGCAGGCTATCGGCCAGGGCACCGGCCATAATGTCAGCCGCCTCGCAGGGCTCGACCATATCTCGACGGTCCAAACCGCCCGCGTAGGCACGCAAAAGCTCGAACACACGAGCCTCGGCATCGCTTTTTGGCTCCGGCTGGCAGTTGTCGCCACGGCATCGTTCGGCACCCGTCCCCGCCACACCCGGCAGCACATCGCGGGCCATGCGCGCAAGCATACGCACCGTGCCCTGGCTGCGCGAAAGCGGCTGCAGGTCGGCATCATCGAGGCGCGTGACCATGTCCGAAAACAGCATCTGGCGCTGCAGGTTGTCGACGAAACCGCGCCCGTCGCCCAAAAGCTCCCAAAGCGAGCGAAGCCACGATGTAGGCGTCTTGTAGTCGATACCCAGCGAAACGCCGGCTTCCGCCGCATCATGACGGCACAGGTCGAGCTCGGCAAACGTAGGTGCCAGCAACACGGCACGCCCGTGGCGGGCAATAAGATCGGCAAGCAACGCCGACTCGGCATCGCTCAAATCCGTGCCGGCATTGGTGGTATAGATTCGAACAGGCATGGTCCTCCGCTCAAACTGTTCGCAATAATCAATGCATCCATCCTACCCGCCCAAGCGGACAGATTTGCCCCACGCCAACAGATTTGATCCCTTGGGGACGGAGGAAAACGGATCACCGGGTTAGACTGACCCCCTCGATGATCCGTTTTCCTCCGTCCCCAAGGGATCAAAAAAACCGCCCCCGGAGGAGCGGTTTTGCACAATTCGTTTTTGGCGCGGCTTACTCGCCATCCTCCAGCTTAATGAGGATCTTGCGATAGCCACCGTACTCGCCGTTGAGCGCCTTGGACACACGGCTCACCGTGGTGGACGAAGCGCCGGTACGGGCCTGAACCTCGACATAGGGCTCGCCCTCGTCCAGGTAACGCGCGACCTGCAGACGCTGCGATAGATCGCAAATCTCGCGCGGCGTGCAGATATCGGTCAAAAACGCTTGGATATCTTTCTCGTCGTCCAAAAGGCTAAATGCGTGGACCAGCTGCTTGACATCAGGCTTGTCAAACATGTTCTCGATATTCATCGATCACCGCCAAACCCGCCAAAAGGCATCGAAGTTGATACTGACATCGGGCATCGCTCGCCCGTTCTATGCAATAGGGCAACGCCTGTGGCTTTTGCCCGTAGCAGTTTAGCACACCACCAAACTAAAGCGACAAGACTCTCTGCCAGCGGCACATTTTCTAGGACGAACGCCGTTTTGAAACCGAATACGCACGCAAGCTCCACGAATATCTGAGACAATGGGCGCCCAAACAGGGCCGTGCCCGCGCATCTATCCGAGTTGCAAAGGCATGTGCCTCTCACGCCTCTTTGCCACGTCTTGCGCAAGAAAGGATTCACACCATGCGCTTTATGCTTAACTGGCTCTTTACCTCAATCGCCATCGCGATCGCAACGTTTCTCGTCCCCGGCATTCAGCCCTTCGGCATGGCCGACGCCTGGGTGTGTTTTGCCTTCGTGGGACTGTTCCTCAACATAGTCGACTCGCTCGTAAAGCCGTTCCTGACGGTCATCTCGCTGCCGCTCACTATTATCACGCTTGGTATTTTTCAGCTTGTGGTCAACAGCTTTATGCTCGAGCTGGCCAGCTACCTGTCGGTCAATCTGCTGGGCGCGGGTATCTCCATTGCCAGCTTTGGATCGGCCTTTATGGGCAGCATCCTGGTATCCATCATGCGCAGCATTCTCGACAGCGTCGCCAGGAACTAAAGCGACCGGATTCGGACCGCCACAACACACCTAAAGAAGGCCGTCCATCGCAACGATGGGCGGCCTTGTCATTTGTCGAGCCTCAGAGGGCAAGAAAATCCGGCATTTCTGCCCCGTCCCCCAATGGCAGGTGGGACTAGATGACGTAGTCGTAGCCCTCGTTGGGGGCAACGAGCGCATCGAGCGTCACACCGTCGAGGTAGTCGTTGATGAGCTTGTCCAGGTTCTTCCACACGTCGAGCGTGGGGCACTCGTCCGAACGCGAGCAGCCCTTGCAGTCGCCGTCCAGGCATGCGACCGGTGCCAGGCTGCCCTCGGTCAGGCGCAAGATCTCGCCCACCGTGTACTGCTCGGGCGGGCGCGTGAGCACGTAGCCGCCACCCTTGCCGCGCATGCCCGAGAGCATATTGGCGCGGACGAGCGTAGCCAAAATGTTCTCCAGATATTTCTCAGAAATCCCCTGACGCGCCGCGATCTCTTTGAGGGGAATGCGGCCTGCCGCCTGGTGCTCGGCCAGGTCGACCATAACGCGCAGGGCATATCTGCCCTTTGTGGAAACCAACATATATATTGCTGCCTTTCGGTCTTTTAATTCGTAGAAATTCTAGCCGAAAAATTGGTTTTGAAAATACCTATTCCCGTCAAGCTGGTTAATCGACTCGCAATAATCTTCTATTTCCTATTGCGTTACTAGGCTTTACTGTCTACTATGCTTGCCAACAGCAAAAAGAACAACCCATAAGGTTTATGGGTTTCGCTGCTACACACACCGTAAAACCACACGGTATCCAGTCATTTGAACACTTTGGAGGTTCACCATGAGCAAGGTTTACACGTCCATCGATCAGCTTATCGGCCACACCCCGCTCCTGGAGCTCACCCACTTTGAGGCCGATGAGGACCTCAAGGCCCGCGTGCTCGTCAAGCTGGAATACTTCAACCCCGCCGGGTCCGTTAAAGACCGCGTCGCCAAGAACATGATTGACGAGGCCGAGAAGGCCGGCAAGCTCGTGCGCGGCGGTGACTACACCATCATCGAGCCCACGAGCGGCAACACCGGCGTCGGCATCGCCTCGGTGGCGGCGGCTCGCGGCTACAAGGTGATCATCACCATGCCCGAGACCATGTCCGTCGAGCGCCGCAAGCTGATGCAGGCATACGGTGCGCAGCTCGTGCTCACCGACGGCTCCAAGGGCATGAAGGGCGCTATCGCCAAGGCCGAGGAGCTGCAGAAGGAGACCCCCAACAGCATACTCGCCGGCCAGTTTGTGAACCCCGCGAACCCGGCCATCCACAAGGCCACGACCGGCCCCGAGATCTGGGATGACACCGACGGCCAGGTCGACATCTTCGTCGCCGGCGTTGGCACCGGCGGCACCGTGACCGGCGTGGGCGAGTTCCTCAAGGAGCAGAACCCCGAGATTCAGGTCGTCGCCGTCGAGCCCGCCACCTCCCCGGTGCTCTCCAAGGGCCAGGCAGGCCCGCACAAGATCCAGGGTATCGGCGCCGGCTTTGTGCCCGACGTCCTCGACACCCAGGCCTACGACGAGATCATCCCCGTCGAGAACGAGGACGCCTTTGCCACCGGCCGCGCCGTGGGCCACAAGGAAGGCGTGCTCGTGGGCATTTCGTCCGGTGCTGCCGTGTGGGCCGCGCTGCAGCTGGCCAAGCGCCCCGAGAACGAGGGCAAGACCATCGTAGCCCTGCTTGCCGACACCGGCGAGCGCTACCTGTCCACGGCGCTCTTCCAGGACTAGGGCCTCGCCCATAGGTTGAGCCCAGGACGAATCGGTCTCCTCTCTCCCGGCAGTCTAAGCCCATCCCATCAGGGCGCTCCACGAGTCGTCCGAACTTGCTACAATGTCTGCGGCGCGGAACCAGCCTCCCGCGCCGCTTTTCTTTTTTGGCCACATGCCACCAAGGAGAACCTCCCCATGCACAACAAGCGCGTGCTCGTCGCCATGAGTGGCGGCGTCGATTCCAGCGTGACTGCCTACCTGCTCAAGCGCCAGGGCTACGAATGCGTCGGTGCCACCATGCGCCTCACCTGTCCCGCGCCCGATCCCGTCACGGGCATGAGCAAAGTCGACCGCGACATCGCCGATGCAAAGGCCGTCGCCGAGCGCCTGGGGATACCCCACCACGTGCTCGACCTGCAGCAGACCTTCGACCGCAACGTTATCGAGCGCTTCGTGACTGCCTATCAGGAGGGACTGACGCCCAACCCGTGCATCATCTGCAACCGCCATATTAAGTTTGGCGCGCTGCTCGATGCGGCACTCGATATGGGCTGCGACTACATCGCCACGGGTCATTACGCCAAAACGAGCCAGGCGTCCGACGGAACCTGGCAGCTGCACCGCGGCGAAGATCCCAAAAAGGACCAAAGCTACTTTTTGTATTCGCTCACACAAGAGCGCCTGGCACGCACGATCTTTCCGCTGGCCGGACTGGACAAAGAGCGCGACGTGCGCCGCATTGCCGCCGAGCAGGGCTTCATCAACGCCAAGAAGGCCGAGAGCGAGGATATCTGCTTTATCGCGGACGGCGACTACGCGGGCTATATCGAGCGCCGC
The DNA here is from genome assembly GCA_019414645.1 of Collinsella sp. Classification (GTDB taxonomy): domain Bacteria; phylum Actinomycetota; class Coriobacteriia; order Coriobacteriales; family Coriobacteriaceae; genus Collinsella. Next base: position 19,812 of record DXLP01000002.1, on the reverse strand, counting down.
TGCGGACATGCCACCGAGCCGGGCGATATTGTATGGCGCGACGGCAGCGTGGTCGGACGCCACAACGGTGCACTGCGCTATACCATCGGCCAGCGCAAGGGCTTGGGCGTCGCGATGGCGCATCCCGTGTACGTAACGGGCGTCGATGCCGCCAACAACATTGTGCATCTGGGCGAGGCCGAGGACCTGACGGCCACAGCGCTCACGGCCAACGACTGGATCTGGAGCGCCCCTGTCGACCGCATGGAGGCGGAGCTCAATGCCGGCGGCATTCGCGTGGGTGCCAAGTACCGCTACCGTCAGAAAGACCAGGCAGCGACCCTTACGCGTGACGAAGACGGGCAAATGCTGCTAACTTTTGACGAGCCACAGCGAGCCATCGCCCCCGGCCAGGCAGTCGTTGCCTACCGCGGCGACATCGTCCTGGGCGGCGGCACCGTTACGACAGCCATCAAGTAGCCCCATCTCCTTCATAAGTTGCGGTGAAATAGGGACTGTTTAAGCGTTTAAAACCACCAAACAGTCCCTATTTCACCGCAACTTAGAGAGGACGGCCTCGGTCGGTACTGCTGTGTCAGCCGAGGCCGCTGCATTGCTAGCGCTGGACGTAGGCGCGGACGAGCTCAAAGGTGTTACGCACGCCGTCCATGTGGCTGCGCTCGTAGTTGTGGCTCGCGTACACGCCGGGACCGATCAGGCCATGGCGAATGTCGTAGCCGGCCGAGAGCGTGGCCTCGACGTCGGAGCCGTAGTGCGGGTACACATCGATGGCGTAATCGAGCTCCAGCTCGCGCGCGATATTGGACAGCGTGGTCACCAGGTCGTAGTTGTACGGACCGCCCGAATCCTTGGCGCAGATCGACACCATGCGCTCGGTGCAGCCCAGGTCGTCGCCCACACAACCCATGTCAACGCTGATCATCTCGCGCGTGTCGGCCGGCACGAAGGCGCCGCCGTGGCCGACCTCCTCGTACACGGTAAAGAGCAGCGACACCTTGCGCGAAAGCGACACCTCGCCGTCAGCAACGGCGCGGGCCAGGCCCAGCAGAATCGACGCCGACAGCTTGTCATCCAAGAAGCGGCTCTTAATGTAGCCGCTCTCCGTCACCGTGGTACGCGGATCCATTGCGATGATGTCGCCCGTCTGAATGCCCAGCTCGAGCACATCATCCTTGCTGTCGACGTTCTCGTCGAGCAAGATCTCCATGTTCTTCTCGATGGTCTTGACCGGTTCATCGGCCACGTGCGCCGAAGGCTCGGTATTGAGGACCACACCCGTGTACACATTGCCATCGCGCGTATAAACGGTGCAGTTCTCGCCATCGGCCGTAGACCACTGATGCCCGCCAAGCGTCGTGGGACGCAGGCGACCATTGTCCTTAATGGAGCGCACCATGGCGCCCAGGGTATCGACATGGCTCGCCAACACCAGCGGCTCACCCTCGCCGCCAAGCTCGACCAGCACGTTGCCCTTATTGGAACGCTCGGGCCCAAACCCCATCTCGCGCAACGTTTCCATCAGATAATCAGTCGCCGCACGGGTATAGCCCGTAGGCGAAGCAATCGAGGTCAGCGCCTTCAACTGGTCAGTAATATAGGAGAGCGTAGAATCCATCTTGGACACCAAAGTCACCCTTTCATATCGAATTAAACCCACAGCAACAATACCACCGCGAACCATCTTTTTACCTAGCGAGACGACCCATCGAGCTCCCCAGAACTGCGCCCGCCACGATAACGAGCCGGCGGGCCCCCTGCCCGTTAGCCCCAGAATCTTTCCGCAGGACGGAAGAAGCCCCCGCCGCACGAAGTGCGCAGCGGGGGCTTCCGACATGTCCGAGGACGATTGTGGGGCTAACGGGCAGGGGCCCGCCGAACCAAGTTAGGCAGCCGGGCAGATCTTCTTGAAGAGCTCGATGACGTCGTCGAGCGTCGCCTCGCGCGGGTTGCCCGGGAAGCAGGCGTCGGCCATGGCGTCCTTGGCCAGGACCTCGATCTCGTCGGCCTTCATGGCCTCGCAGACGTGCGGGATGTTCACGTCGGCGGAAAGCTGCTTGACGGCGGCGATGGCGGCGTCGGCGGCCTCGTCGGTGCTCATGCCCGTGGTGTCAACGCCCATGGCGACGGCGACCTTGGCCAGGCGCTCGGCGCAAACCGGCTTGTTGAACTCCATGGCGATCGGCAGCAGCATGGCGCAGGCGACGCCGTGCGGGGTGTCGTAGTGAGCGGACAGGGTGTGAGCCATGGCGTGGTCGATGCCCAGGCCGACATTGGAGAAGCCCATGCCGGCGACATACTGGCCAAGAGCCATGCCCTCGCGGCCGGAGCCGGGCTGGCCGGACTTGGCCTCGGCGACAGAGTCGCGCAGGTTCTCGCTGATCAGCTTAATGGCCTCAAAGTGGAACATGTCGGAGAGCTCCCAAGCGCCCTTGGTGGTGTAGCCCTCGATGGCGTGGGTCAGAGCGTCCATGCCGGTGGAGGCGGTAAGGCCGGCGGGCATGGAAGCCATCATGTCGGGGTCGACGACGGCGACCTCGGGGGCGTCGTTGGTGTCAACGCACACGAACTTGCGGACCTTCTCGGGATCGGTAATGACGTAGTTGATGGTCACCTCGGCAGCGGTACCGGCGGTCGTCGGCACGGCGATGGTGAACACGGCGTGGTTCTTAGTGGGAGCAACGCCCTCGAGGCTGCGGACATCGGCGAACTCGGGGTTGTTGATGATGATGCCGATGGCCTTAGCGGTGTCCATGGAGGAGCCGCCACCGATGGTCACGATAGCGTCAGCCTCGGCGGCCTTGAAGGCCTCGACGCCGTCCTTGACGTTCTGGATGGTGGGATTGGGCTTGATCTCGGAGTAGAGGCTCCAAGCGATGCCAGCGGCGTCGAGCTCGTCGGTCACCTTGGCGGTAACGCCAAACTTGACCAGGTCGGGATCGGAGCAGACGAAGATCTTCTTGTAGCCGCGACGCTGGAGCTCGCCGGGGATCTCCTTGATGGCGCCGGAACCATGATAAGAAATGGTATTGAGAACGAAACGATTAGCCATTGATAGCCTCCCATCGTGTGCGGGGCACCCATTACGCCCCACGCTATGAGTCCCATCCTAACGCTTTTGAAACAAAAAACACGCGAGAACATCAAAAGTGTTAAAGCGTTTCAACATAATAACGGAGCCCTAGTCCTTCCCTCCCAACAGCAGCGAGGGCTAGATTATAGGAGCAATCGCCCAAAGAATACGACCAACTCAGTCTAAAATTGTTCTGTTTTAGCAATATATGTTTGACAATACGTTTATAAAAGGATACTTTATAGTAAATAACATGCATGCAGCAAATAGCGTCATTCATTTTGTTAGAAATTGCCCATGTTGTTATTGCAGCTGCTTGCACTGCAACGTACAGCGTAATTCTCCGCACGAAGCAGAAGTCGGTTCCAATTCGATCGAGGCGATGACACGTGTTGGCTACTGGTCCTAAATCGAGCAAGACGGCTACAAACGAATATCGAATCTCAATTGAAGGTAACCCTTATCCGCATGCTCTAGCTCTCATCAACCCAGCTGGAGACAACCTCGATATCAAAAGGCATGGGTTCACGGGTCCACTAGGACAGCTATTGAGTCTTAAATATACCGTTTATGACGATGCAAATGAAAAACTCTTTACTGTCGTCGACGGTGGTTTTAGTAACATGCCCAGGGTTGCGCTCATCATCGAACACAAGGAAGTTGCGGTGTTCGATTATGGCCTAAACAGACTTGAGATGAAGTGCGTAACGAACATACCGAATTACACAATAAAAGGTAACTTCCTATCTGGAGATTACGATATATTCAGTCAACGGGAAGTGAAGCTATCTTCAGTTATCGTCCTTCAATGTGATAAAGAATCGTGCTTTAGCATACAGGTTTTGGATAAAGCCGAATTAGCCGCCGCAATTGGAATACCCACAGCCATTGCCCTTCTGAGGGCTCGGATTGAAGAGCATCTCGAATAAATCGCAAAAAGCAGTTCGTAACAACATTCAGGAGCTAGATAGTTTTTCTGGCTCCTGAATGTTGTTACGAACATGCACCTTAGCGCTTAAGACTCGTGGTCTGCCAGTCAGCTATGATGCGGGCCCATTTCCTGTGCAAGTCGCGCTCACGGTCGATAAACATGATGGCAAACGCCACGAACAGCAGCACGCTCGCCACCGCAATGGCGTGCAGGCCCATGCGTTCGATGCACCAATTGCCCAACACGGCGCCAAACACAAAGGTAAAAATCACGCCAAAGTACAGCAGGCCGTTTTCCAAAAAGCCGCGCTTGTGGGTGATGATGTAATCGTCCACGTTTTGCAGCGCGTTGCGCAAGTTGCCGATGCACATGGTCGTGGCGATGCCGTGACCATGTATCTTGCGAAAGCTCTCGACTTGCATACCGCAGGCAAACGAAGTGAGGCAGTTGGCGAGCAGGTTGAAATCGCCACCGGGAATAAAACTCACGCCCAGCAAGATGACGGCTTCAAAGAACACCGTCACCTGACGCCAGTGAATCACGCTGCCAAACCGCTCGTGAACCAGGTCGGCAAGCATAATGCCCACGGCAAACGACACCACGGGGAAGAAATAGCGTCCCGCGAGCGCCCAGTTGCCCTCCGAGATGCTCACGCCCACGAGCAGGATGTTACCCGTCTGAGCGTTTGCGAAAACATGGTCGCGCCCAATGTACGAATAAACGTCCATAAAGCCACCGGCGAGCGCCAAGATGATGCCCAGCTCAATAGACTCCGATATCTGCTTGGCACGCTGCATCGTCGTGCATCCTCCTTGTTGACGACTCTCTCGTGCGTTGGCGGAAACATAGCCGCCGTTCATACTGTAACCCATTGACAACATGGCATGCGCGCGAGACGAGTTCCCCAACGCGCGGATACACAGTCTGGAAACAAACGGCGGGCGCGGCGCCGACACCCGCATCGACACGCCGATCCGCCAGCCCATGTACTCCACCAGTCTTTTTAGCCCCGTCCCAAAAAGACTGGTTACAATTACGTGCAGCATACAAACACCGGGAGGGATCGTGGCAAAAAAGCCTCAGCACGCTCAGAACAACCAGCGCAGTCAGCAGGGCAAACAGGGCCAGCAGCAAAAGCGTGGCGGCAAGGCCCAGGGCTCGCGCCCCGCGCATGCCCCGGCAGCGCTCGCCCGCCCCTGGCGTCCGGGCCGCGATAAGTTCCTCCCCGTCAGCCGCGCCGACATGAACGCGCGCGGCTGGGACCAGTGCGACTTCGTCTACATCTGCGGCGACGCCTACGTGGACCACCCCAGTTTTGGTATGGCCATCATCAGCCGCGTGCTCGACGCGCACGGCTACAAAGTGGGCATCATCTGCCAGCCCGACTGGACCGATCCCGCCAGCATCAGCGTGCTCGGCGAGCCGCGCCTGGGCTTTCTCGTCAGCGCCGGCAACATGGACTCCATGGTCAACCACTATTCGGTGACCAAGCACCGCCGCCACACCGACGCCTATACCCCTGGTGGCGAGGAGGGGCGCCGTCCCAATCGTGCCGTCACGGTCTACGGCAACCTCATCCGTCAGACGTTTAAGGATACCCCCATCATCATCGGCGGCATCGAGGCAAGCCTGCGCCGCCTGGCCCACTACGACTACTGGCAGGACAAGCTCAAGCGCTCGGTACTGCTCGACTCGGGCGCCGACATCCTCATCTACGGCATGGGCGAGCACGCGATTGTCGAGATCGCCGACGCGCTCGATGCCGGGCTGCCCGTCGACCAGATTTCTTATATCAACGGCACCGTCTACCGCACGGGCTCGCTCGACGAGGTCTACGACTACGACCTGCTGCCCAGCTGGGACGACCTTACCGCCGACAAGCTCAACTACGCGCGCAGCTTTAACGTGCAGCAGCAGAATATGGACCCCATCACCGGACATCGCCTGGTAGAGCCCTACCCCAACAGCGTCTATGTGGTGCAGAACCCGCCGTCGGCGACGTTGACGACCGACGAGATGGACGAGGTGGCCGAGCTCCCCTACGCACGCGATTGGCATCCCGACTACGACGCGGCGGGCGGCGTGCCGGCCTTTGCCGAGATCAAGTTTTCCATTAGCTCCAACCGCGGCTGTTTTGGCGAGTGCTCGTTTTGCGCCCTCACCTTCCATCAGGGCCGCGTGTTGCAGATGCGCAGCCACGACTCGATCATGCGCGAGGCCGAGCTGCTCACGCGCGATCCCGAGTTTAAGGGCTACATCAACGACGTGGGCGGGCCGACGGCCAACTTTAGCCGTCCCGCCTGCGACAAGCAGCTCAAGCACGGCGTGTGCAAGAACAAGCGCTGCCTGTGGCCGAGCGTATGCAAGAACATGGTGGTCGACGAAAGCGGCTACACGCAGCTGCTGCGCGACCTGCGCCAGTTGCCGGGCGTCAAAAAGGTCTTCGTCCGCAGCGGCATCCGCTTTGACTACACCATGGCCGACGCCTCGGACGAGTTTTTGCGCGAACTGCTGGAGCACCACGTCTCGGGCCAGCTACGCGTGGCACCCGAGCACGTGAGCGATGCGGTGCTCTCCGTAATGGGCAAACCGAGCCGCGCCGTCTACGATGCGTTCTGCCGTAAATTTGAACGCTTGAACCGTGAATACGGGCTCAAGCAGTACGTGGTGCCGTATCTGATCTCGAGCCACCCCGGCTCGACGATGAAGGAAGCCGTTGACCTTGCCGAGGCCGTACGCGACATGGGCTACATGCCCGAGCAGGTGCAGGACTTCTACCCCACGCCGTCCACCATGTCGACCTGCATGTACTACACCGGCGTGGATCCGCGCACCATGGAGCCGATCTACGTAGCCCGCGACCCGCACGAGAAGGCCATGCAGCGCGCGCTCATCCAGTACCGCAAGCCCGAGAACTACAAGCTGGTGCGCGAGGCGCTGGAAAAGGCCGGCCGCCGCGACTTGATTGGCTACACCAAGCATTGCCTGATTCGCCCCGTGCCGCCACACCCGGGCGAGACGTCTGCTGGCGGTGGGCATGGCACCGGCAAGAAGGGCGGCAAGGCCCACGGTGGCGCCGCCGGCAAGGGACCCAAGGGCAGCAAGGGGCACAGCGGCATGTCGCGCGCGCAAAACACTGCCGGGCGCAACCGTGCAGCCCAGGGGCGTCAGGGCGCCAACGGCGGCGGTCGCCGCAATTAGCACGACGCTGAGCCAGCGAGTCGCTTCATCGGCCCACGCGTGATTTCCCTAGGGGAAACACGCTTACGCCGCCTCTTGTTGTGATTTCCCTAAGGGAAACACGCCCAGGCACACCTAGCCGTGTTTTCCCTAAGGGAATCACGCTTGCTGGCGGGGACAATCTGTCTAACACGCTTGTTTGAGCGAGCGCATCGCCTCTACCAACACAAAGGCGGCGATGGCGACCACAATTATTACATCGAGCGGCGTGTTCACAAACCACAGCAAACCCATGAGATACGACCCGGCGTTAAAGGCAAAATGCAGCAGAATCGTGTAGCGGAGCTTTCCGGTCATCACGAGCACCCAGCCAAAGACCAGACCGGCGGCTCCGGCGTAGCAGCCCTGCACCCAGTTCATATGCATAAAGCCAAAGATAGCCGCCTGCAGCACAATCGCCGCGGCGATGCCTCGCTTGTCCGGCGCCGCCCAGGGCACCATGGCGCCATCCTGTGCGCTCGCACGACGCCGGCGTTTCCAGAGCGGACGGCACTGCGGGTTAAACGCTCGGAGCGAAAACTCAAAAATGATGCCGCGCACCAGCAGTTCCTCGCAAAACGGAGCGCCGAGCACCGTGGTCAGGACAGCCAGGTAGTTCGTGTCGCCCATGCCCGTTTCCTCGACAAGTTCGCTGTAATCGGCCGCGGCATCAGGCAACAGCGACAGCACGGCATCGGTCACGTAGCCAACGACCACCTGCAGGGCCAGGCCAATCACGATAACGCAGGCGATGCGTTTCCACGCCCCACTCGCTCCCCCGCCAAGCGGGCGCTCGCTCTGCCAGCGCGCCATAAACGAGCGCGGCCACAGATAACGCCACCACAGCAGCGCCATCAAAAACGACGCCGTCTGCGCGGCAGCCTGGAACCATTGGATATCGAGATTGTCGATCGGATAGCCCGTCAGCACCGATACGGCATCGAGAACTGAAAACAGAACCACGCTCAGGGCTATATCGGCAGTGACAACGCCAAAACAGGCAAGCGCCCACACCATCGCATTGAGCATGCCAACCTCCTCAAAACCGTTCCCTAGTTCTACCACAACTCGGCAGAGAGCTGATCCCATGGGGACGGAGGAAAACGGATCACTTATTGATGAGAATCGGGCGCAGTGCCAAAGGCCCCGTTGGGCGAAATGTCGAACGGAAAGGTGCCGCAGCGATTAAACGCGGCGATAAACATGCGGATGGCGTTGGACGGCGTGGTACCTACGAGCTGGGTTGCCGCCGCGAAGGCCGCCTTTTCCTCGGGCAAGACCTTCGCGACAACCGGGGTCATGTGTTCTGCCATGGCGCTTCCTTTTTGAAACGACGGTGGTGCGGATAGATGCGGGCCACGCGGCTGGGCGACGGGCTGTGAAGGCAACCCGATTGGCCCGCATCTGGAGTTTGTTTCTACGGCGTTGGTATTACTTGGTATTTCTAAGTATTACCCCGCAGATAGAATACCATACCCGACCCCATGGGGACGGAAGAAAACGAATCATTTAATTGTTGACTTAGCGCCTGAAATGGCTTTTAGAGCGCGATGATGTCCGAGATATTGAGGGCCCGAGCGTCAGCGGCATCGTGTGTGGCAAGCAACAGCATGCGGCCGTCGAGCAAGTCGAGCACGGCCTCGGCGCATGCGTCGCGCGCAGCGGTATCTAAGCCTGTAAAGGGCTCGTCCAGAATCACCGCGTCGCCCGGACACAGCAGGGATCGGGCGATCTCGACGCGACGGCGCTGCCCGCCCCCATATCAACCCTTTGCGCAAAATGACAATGCCCCGCCCACGCAATCACGTGGACGGGGCATTGCTCCAGATATGCGGTCAGCGACCCTGCGGCTTTTACTTAAGCTCGGGCCAGTAACCCTTGTTGGCCTCGATCATGTCGTCGAGGACTTCCTTGGCAACCTTCATCGAAGGCACGGTCTTGTTGAGCGTAAAGGCCTTGAGCGCCTTCTCGTATGAACCCTCGATCGTAGCCTCGACCACGAGCTTCTCGGAGTTCAGCTGCTGCATCATAAGGCCCTGCTGGAACAGCGGAATGTTGTCGCGGCTGATGACCTCGGGGCCGTTCTTGCCAATGTAAGCAGGCAGCTCGACCATGGCGTCGTAGGGCATGTTGGGGATAGCGCCCTTGTTCTCGCAAATGACCAGGAAGCGCTGCTTGGTGTCGTTCTTCAGAGCGATGGCCAGGTCGGCAATCCAGTCGCCGTGGCTGCCCGCATAGAACGTGCTCTCGTCGATCTCGCCCGTCTTCTCGTAGTGATCGATACCATCAAAGAGGTTCTTCTCACGCGTCTCCTCAACCTCGTTAGCACGGGTGCGCTCGGGGTTGGAATGCTCGACGAACTCCTTCTGCTGCAAGTAGTAGTTCAGGTACGTGTTGGGCAGGTACTCCGGGAAGCACTCCATGATCTCGTACTCGCCCTTCCAGACGTAGTACCAGCTGCCCTTGGTGTGGCGGTTCTGCTCGGGGTGCTCGTCGGTGGCCTCCTCGGGATTCTTGGACATCAGCGAGCTCATACCCTTGAGGTACGAATCAGGCAGCAGAATCTCATGCTCCTTGATGTACTCGCGCAGCTGCGGGAGCACCTCCTCGCCCTTGTGGCGGATCGAAGTGAACCAGCCAAAGTGGTTGAGGCCAAAGTAATCGTACTCGACATCCTTCTTGTCGATATCGAGCGCGGCGCAAACCACGTCGATGATCGCGATCGGCATGTCGCAGATGTTGATGATGCGAGCGTTGGGACGCAGCACACGGCAGCCCTCGGAGACGATGGCAGCAGGGTTGGAGTAGTTGAGAATCCAGTAATCCTTCTTGGCGTACTTCTCAACGTCATCGATCAGCTCGACCATGGGGAAGATGGTGCGCATGCCGTAGGCAAGGCCGCCGCAACCGCAAGTCTCCTGGCCCACGCAGCCGTGACGCAGCGGAATCTTCTCGTCCTGCTCGCGCATGGCGTAGCCGCCCACGCGCATCTGGGCAAACACGAAGCTCGCGTCGGTAAAAGCCGTCTTTTTGTCGGTGGTCACCGTGAGCTTGATGTCCAGGCCGAGGTCCTCGTGCAAAATCCAGTCCACGAGCACGCCGACCTTGCGCTGGCGCTCCTCGTTGATGTCGTACAGACGAATCTCGTCAACGTCGAGCTCGTCCTTGCGCAGGGCGATGGACTTGACGATGCCGGGGGTAAAGGTGGATCCGCCACCACACAGAGTAATGATCATTGTTTACTGCTCCTTCTCAATTGCGTTTTCGACCTTGTCGCGCATCTCGGCGACCTTCATGCCAAAGATGATCTGGATATTATTGCCGTTGCGGTTGATGCCGCTGTTGGGCACGTGGTTGATGAGGTCCTCATTGATGAGGTCCGGGTTCTTAACGTTCACGCGGAGACGCGTAAAGCAGTTCTCGAGCTCCTCGATGTTGTCCTTGCCGCCAAGACCTGCGACCAGGTCGGCAATACCTGCATCGACGCCCTCTGCGGGAGCCGCGGCAACGGCGCCCTGCTTCACTGCGACAGACGCGGCGGCCTCGCCCTCGGCAACGGACTCGGCGAGCTCGGACTCCTCCTCGCGGCCAGGCGTGTGGAGGTTGAGCTTCTTGATAAGGAAGGTGAAGAGGAAGAAGTACAGCGCGGCGTTGACGACTCCAAGCACCAGCATAACCGGCCAGTTGGTCTTATCGACGCCCAGGACCAGGTTGGAGACCACGATGTTGATGATGCCGCCTGCAGTCGAAGCGGGCACGGAGAGGACCTTGAGCAGGACCAGGAAGATGCCGGAAAGAACCGAGTGAACGACAAAGAGCACGGGAGCGGCAAAGACAAAGAGGAAGTCCATGGGCTCGGTCACGCAGGAGAGCACGGCGGTGATGATCAGCGGGATGATAACGGCCTTGGTCTTATCCTTGTTCCCCTTGTAGGCGGTGACGATAAAGGCGAGGCCGATGCCGATGTAGGGCCACAGATTGTTGAAGGTGTAGCTGTTGAAGTAGGTGCTATCGGAGAAGGGCTGACCCGTCATTGCCATCTCGGCAACACGGATGGGATAGGCGCCGGCGATAACCTGACCACCCAGCGTAAGGGTGCCACCCACATCGGAGAACTGGAACGGGGTGTAGATGAGGTGGTGCAGACCGGTGGGAACGAGCAGCTTGTTGAGCATGCCGTAGATAAACAGACCGATGTTGCCTGACTCCTTAATGATGCCGGCAACGGAGGAGATGGCACCCTGAACCGGAGGCCAAACGATGCAGAAGCCAGCGCCCATGATCCAGGAGATGATGATCATGATCAGGAACGGAAAGCGAACGCCCGAGAACATCGAAAGGGCAATGGGGAACTGCTTGTTCGAGTACTTGTTGAACACGGCGCCGGTGATGCAACCGAGAATGATGCCGCCGAACACGCCGGTATCGAGCACCTGGATGCCCATAACGGTGGCCTGGCCGGTTCCGGTAAGGCCGAGCATGCCGCTCGCATCGGCAAGAGAGCCGGTGGCGTTGAGCACGATGTTGTTAGCCTGCAGGAACAGGAAGAACGACATCAGGGCGATCAGCGAAGCATGGCCCTTGTTCTTCTTTGCCATGGCGCCGGCGATGCCCACGCAGAACAGAATCGAGAGGTTGTTGATGATAAACATCAGCGACTGGTAGACAACGGCGCCCACAAGCTGGAACGGACCGGAGCCCAGTACGGGGACCAAAGCGCAAATGGTCTTGTTGGTCAGAATGATGCCCACAATGAGCAGGATGCCGGCAACCGAGAGATACATCATCGGCTGGACGATCGACTTCGCGAACACCTCCAACGGCGCTTTGAAATTGAACTTCTTTTTTGCGGTCATAGCGGTACTCCCCTTCCTTTTCGCAAATTAAGACAGATGTGCCCTGGACAAGACCGTGAGCCTTGCCTTATATCAATCGATGTGTGGGCACGTTATGCCTAGAGACCAGGTTCTCCAAGCAGGTTAACAATGTGATATGCGAGATAGCTCTTCTCGGCATCGGTAACGACAACGTTATAGGTAGACGACAAGTGGGCGGCTATGGCGTCCGCGCACGAGAATGCGCACGGATACGCCGTTTCATCGATTCGGAACAGCGCGTCGCCATTGATTTGCCCGGCCGTGGGGTCAAGCGCCCGCTGTGCGAAAAACTGCAGGTGGCGGACGAAACGCTCATAGGGCAACGAGGTGTCATCGAGGGTCGTAGCATAGCGCTCGGAAACAATCGCGAGCACGTCGCGAACAAGCTGGACCGAAACAATCAAACGGTCGGAGCGTTGCGGCATGGTGGCGTTGACGATATGCAAGGTAATGAAACCCTGCTCCTCCTCGCTCATCTGGATGCCCAAATAGTCCTTGATGATCTGAAGGGCACGGCCCGCAAGTGCATACTCCTTGCGATAGAACTGCTGGATCTCGAGCGGCAACGGATTCTCACAGGAGACGCCCTTGCGCTCGCGCTCCAAAGCAAGGCTGATATGGTCTGCGAGAGCGATGAGGATCTTGTCGTTAATGTCAACATTGAGCTCTCGACGAAGCATCTGAACGATATCCTCGGAAATCACGAGGTTGACGGTGGGGATGGACTCCAAAAGATGTGCCAAGCGGTCAATCGTGCGCGAATCCTGAGAAGTTCCCTCCTGCAACGCGTAGGTCTTTTCGACTGACGCCTCGTCGATGGCATCGCCGGCATGACGGCCAAAGCAGAGGCCTCGACCGATGACGATGAGCTCGGAGCCATCGTCCGAAGTGACCATTGCGACGTTGTTGTTAAAAACTCGCTTGATAACCACGGTACCCACCACAAGAATTTACTCGGAAAGCCAGACGACAGGCTCTTTAACAGCAACAGGGCCGGAAGCATGCTCACGAAGAGTCGAGTTCTCCGAGCGCTCGCACACGATAACGAAGACCGTGGGATCGAAGCCGGCGGCGCGGACCGCGTCGAAATCGACCTCGACGAGGGGCTGGCCCGCATCGACATGGTCGCCCTGGGCAACGAGCGCATGGAAGCCCTTGCCCTCAAGCTTAACAGTGTCGATTCCGATATGCAGCATCACCTGAGCGGAGCTGTCATCGGACATAATACCCAGCGCGTGCTCAGTCGGAAACAGCGCCGCAACGGTACCGGAAACAGGAGCGCGCACCGTTCCCTCTTGGGGAACCACGGCAACGCCATCGCCCACTGCGCGGCTGCTAAAAGCGGGGTCCTTGGTATTTTCTAGATGAACAAGCTCGCCGGAAACAGGGGCGAGGATTTCGAACTCGGAAGCCGCAGTCGTCTGCTTATCCGAGCCACCCATAAGGCGAGAAAAGAAACCCATGGTGGCATGTCCCTTCATAAATATAGCCCAACCAAAATCAATCGAATGCGCCCCTTGAGACGCACGCGATCAAAGACTTTGGTTAGGCCCACGTCCAAGGGACTCGGTAACCTTCCGCATTTCTTTTCACTGAGGTTATTGTAGACAAGCCCAAAGCCGGAACAATCATTATGACCGGCGAACGGTATTTTTTCTCCGATAAACGGTATTTTAGCGATACTTGGGGACACTCCTTGTTTGGTGCATTGGGGACAGGTTACTTTGCACCAAAAAGGGCTCCGAGCAAAAACATGCCCGGAGCCCTCTGGTCGTCTCGCCTTACAGCGCGACACGTATGTTACTTGCGCTTGCCGCCGCCGTCGCCGGGACGACGGGAGCTGCCACCGCGCTTGCCGCCACGGCTGTTGCCGTAGCTTCCGCGATTATCGCGACCGCCGGCACGGCCGCCACGGGAGCCGGCCTGATTGCCGCCACGCCCGCCGCGATAGCCGCCGCGGCGCTCCTCGCGGGTATCGTCGTAGTTACGCCAGTCATCGCGACGATCGCGGCTGGCACGCGGGTCGCGACGATCGCGCGACTCATTCGAACGACCGGCGCCGTTGCGGCCACCGTTGCCACGAGCGCCCTCGCGACGCTCACCACTACGGCCGCCCTCGCGACCCCCGCGCTCGTCAAAGCGCTTGCCGCCGCGGGACTCGCCGCCGCGGGTACCACGCTCGTCACGCGAACCACGGCCTTCGCCGCCACGGCGCTCATCGCGCCCGCCGCGCTCGCCATCGCGACCGGAGCGACGACGGTCACCCGAACCGCGCTTGCCGCCGCGCGAACCACGGCCCCCGTCCTCGCGCTCAACACGACGACGACCGCCGCGGTCCTCGTCCTCGCGGCGACGGCGATGCGCCTCGCCCTGGAACTGCTTGGCACGGCGCTCGGCACGATTGCCGCGCGGGGCCTGCTCGACGGCAGCAGCACCGCCCCGCTCCTCGGCAGCCACCTCGCGGGCCACGCTCTCCACAGCCTCGTCCACGCGAGCCTGAACGCCCTCGCGCACGCGGGTCTTGCCGCCGCGCTTGGGACGGCTCGGACGCTCGCCGTCGCCGCGACGCTCGCCGCGACCGCGGTTGGAACGACCGGCCACATCGCCGTAGTCATCGCCATTGCGCTTGCCGTCGCGACGTGCCTGCTCAAGCTTCTTCTTGCTCTTGGACTTGCCGCGCTTGGTCTTCTTCTTCACCTTAAAGGCCGCAGGGTCGCGCTCGGGGTCAACCGTGGGCGGGTTGGGACCCACATGCAGGTCGCCGGCCTCGTAGATGTCGGCCGTCTTGTCCATGAGCTTCTCGATCTCGTAGAACTCGTCCACGTCCTGCTCGGTCACAAACGTGATGGCCCAGCCTAGCTCGCCGGCGCGTCCCGTACGACCAATACGGTGGATGTAGTCGGTCGGCTCGGCCGGCACGTCAAAGTTCACGACGTAGCGCACGTCGCTAATGTCGATGCCGCGGGCGAGCACGTCGGTTGCCACCAGCACGTCGACGGTACCGTCGCGGAAGGCCGAAAGGGCACGCTCGCGCTGGGCCTGGCTGCGGTTGCCGTGAATCGCGGCGGCCTTGATGCCCTTGCGCTCAAGACGACGGCAACAGCTGTCGGCGCGGTGCCTGGTGCGCATAAAGACGATCGTGCGCTCCGGGCCTTCCTTTTTGAGGAACTCGGGCAGCAGGTTGTTCTTGGCCTCGATGGACACCGGGAACACAAACTGATCGACGGTGTCGGCGGTCGACGTGGCGGGCGCGATCTCCACGCGGGCCGGGTCGCTCACCAGATCGGTGATCTCGCCCACGGCCTCCTCGTCGAGAGTCGCCGAGAACAGCAGCGTCTGACGCTCGGCCGGCGTCTCGCGCACAATGCGGCGAACGGCGGGCAAAAAGCCCATGTCGAGCATGCGATCGGCCTCGTCGAGCACCAGGACCTTGACCTCGTCCAGGTGGCAAGCACCCTGCTCGATCAGATCGACCAGACGACCCGGCGTGGCGACCAAGATGTCGCAGCCGTACTTGAGCGCCGCGGTCTGTGGCTTGTAGCTCACGCCGCCCACGACGGTCACGGCGACATGGCCGGTGACGTCGGCAATCTTGCTGGCGACCTCGTCGATCTGCTGGGCAAGCTCACGCGTGGGGGTGATGACGAGCATCACAGGGCCACGGCCGTTGCCCTCGGGCTTTTTAGCACCGCGACGACGGTTGCGGCCGCCACGCTCGCGCACGGGCTTGGGCGGAGCAATGTGCTCCAGATTGTTCATGGTCGGCAGCAAAAAGGCGGCCGTCTTGCCGGTGCCGGTCTGAGCGGCGGCAAGCAGGTCGCGGCCCTCGAGCACCACGGGGATCGAGCCAGCCTGGACAGGCGTCGGCGCCGTGTAGCCCAGGTTCTCGATAGCACGAAGCATCTCGTCCGAAAGTCCCAGCTCGTCAAAGGCGGGCAGGCTCTCGGTAGCGGACTCGACGGCCTGGGCAGCATTTGCCTCGTCGGCGGCATCGAAGGCAGCCTGGGTCATGGCCTCGCGGGTCTCGTCCAGAATCTCGGCGTCCGTGACGTCGGATACAGAATTACGCATATGTTGTTGTTCCTTATCTGCACGCGCAATGGGCACGGCATGCGGCCGTGCGGGCGTGCTTGGTAGTGCGCTAATACATACAAAAACAGGTGCGCACAGAGAGGACGTTGCTCAGCACGCTGGCGATCGCTTTGGCAGCCCTATCACGCGCCGTCCAGACGCAGCAGCTCTAAGCGATGGAGCAGATTCGCCGCCGGTTAGTATACCCGTGCTTCGCATGCCCCCACGTAAACCACAGATGACGAGGCGGACGGGATGTGCGCGGGTTGATTGTCTCAATCTGTAACATCTACAGGGTAAAACCGGGTCCTGCTGTTACAGATCGAGACGTTGAGTTGCCAGCCAACGGTTTATCTCAATCTGTAACAGTAACTCGGCAAAAACCGGTCTTGCTGTTACAGATTGAGATATTTAGCAAGGATGGCCAACGACTGAACAGCCATCCTCAACCGTAGCGAAATGTCATACATTTCAACTCCAACTAGACACCCCCAGGGGGTATGGGTGTATAGTATCGGCAGGTTAACAATTCCAACACCGAACCACGGAAAGGAGAAGCCATGGCTCAAGATAAGTTCGACGTGGGCGGCATGACATGCGCCGCCTGCCAGGCGCACGTGGACCGCGCCGTAAGCAAACTCGACGGCGTCCAAAGCGTCGCGGTCAACCTACTCGCTGGTTCCATGATGGTCGACTATGACCCCGCGCAGGTCTCCCCCGAGGATATCTGCACCGCCGTCGACCGCGCGGGCTACTCGGCCTCGCCCGTCGATGCGGGCACCGGCGCCGCTGGCTCAAACGGCAGCGTGCAAGCCAGGTCCGGCGCCGCCCATATGGAGTCGCCCACCAAAAAGTTGGAGGCCGCCGCCTCTGCCATGCGCACCCGCCTCATCGTCTCGATTGCCTTCCTCATTCCGCTGTTCTACATAGGCATGGGGCACATGCTCGGTTGGCCGCTGCCCGGCATTTTCACCGACCATACCCACAGCATGACGCTCGCCCTCACCGAGCTCGTCCTGCTCATCCCCATCGTCTACGTCAACGACGCGTACTTTATCAACGGATTTAAATCGCTCGCGCACGGCGCGCCCACCATGGACGCGCTCATCGCCGTAGGCGCCACCGCGTCGATCGCCTGGTCGCTCTATGCCATGTTTATCATGGCCGACCAGCTAGCCGCGGGTCAGGTGCACGAGGCCATGATGACGAGCATGGACAACCTGTATTTTGAGAGTGCCGGCACCATCCTGTCGCTCGTCACCGTGGGTAAATACCTCGAGACGCGCAGCAAGTCCAAGACCGGCGGCGCTATCGAGGCACTGATCGACTTGGCACCCAAGACCGCGACCGTCGTTGCCGACGACGGCACCGAAGCCACCGTCGACGTCGACGCCATCCTTCCCGGCCAGGTGCTGCGTGTGCGCCCCGGCGAGTCCATCCCCGTCGATGGCGTGGTGCTCGAAGGCAGCTCGGCCGTGGACGAGAGCGCGCTCACCGGCGAGTCCATCCCCGTGGAAAAGACCGCCAGCGACACCGTCAACGCCGCCACCGTCAACCGCACCGGTTCGTTTACCTTCCGCGCTACGCGTGTGGGTGCCGAGACATCGCTCGCCAAGATTATCCAGCTCGTCGAGGACGCCAACGCCACCAAGGCGCCTATCGCCCGCCTGGCCGACAAGGTCGCCGGTGTGTTCGTGCCCGTGGTGTTCGTGATCTCGGCCGTGACCTTTGTGGTGTGGATGGCACTGACCGGCAGCATGAACGAGGCACTCACTTCCGCCGTGGCCGTGCTGGTGATCAGTTGTCCGTGCGCGCTCGGCCTGGCCACGCCCGTCGCCATTATGGTAGGCACCGGCAAGGGCGCCGAGATGGGCATTCTGTTCAAGAGCGCCGAGGCGCTGGAGAACTTGCGCAGCGTGGGCACCGTGGTGCTCGATAAGACGGGTACGGTCACCCGCGGCAAGCCTGCCGTGACCGATATCGTGGTAGCCACGCGCACTGACGGCTCGCCCGCCATGAGCGAAAAGGCGCTGCTCAAGCTGGCCGCTGCGCTGGAGCGCTCAAGCGAGCACCCGCTGGCCGAGGCGATTATGGCCGAGTGCGAGACACGCGGAATCGTCGCGCGCATGGTCGAGGACTTTGCCGCCGTGCCCGGACGAGGCGTTACGGCGCGCGAGGGGCAGAACGCCATTGCAGCCGGCAACGTACGCCTGATGGACGAGCTGGGCGTTACCGTGCCCGCGGGTCTTGCCGAGCAATTTGCCGTCGAAGGCAAGACGCCGCTGTTCTTTGCCAAGAACGGCGAGCTTGCTGGCACCATTGCCGTGGCTGACGAGGTCAAGGAGACGAGCGCCGGGGCCATCGCCGCATTGCGCTCGCTTGGCGTCGACGTGCGCATGCTCACCGGCGACAACCGCGTGACGGCCGAGGCCGTCGCCCGCCGCGTGGGACTGAGCAGCGAGCAGGTCATCGCCGACGTCCTCCCCGCCGACAAGGAGCGCCACGTCCGCGAGCTGCAGGATGCGGGCAGCAAGGTCGCCATGGTGGGCGACGGCATCAACGACTCCCCCGCCCTGGCGCGCGCCGACGTGGGCCTTGCGATCGGCACCGGTGCTGACATCGCCAAGGAAGGGGCAGATGTGGTACTCATGCGCAGCGACCTCATGGACGTCGCGCGCGCCATCGAGCTGTCGCGCGCCACGATCCGCAACATCAAGCAGGACCTGTTCTGGGCGCTGTTCTACAACGGCATCGGCATTCCGCTGGCAGCGGGCGTTTTCTTCCCGCTCACCGGATGGCAGCTCTCACCGATGTTCGGCGCCGCCGCCATGAGCCTGTCGAGCGTATGTGTCGTGTCCAATGCGCTGCGCCTAAAATCCTTTAAGCCCAAAGTGGCAAAATAGGCTCACCATTAAATCCATTTAGAACGGGTTTTCCAGGTGCCCGAGATTGACCTGAAAGAGGAGCGACGCGTACTTTGGTACGCGAGCGACGGCTTGAAGGTCAAGGTCGGGTGCCCGGGAAAGCCGACACAACAGAGAGGAATACCCATGCGTTACACAATCAAGACTTCCGGCCTCATGTGCGGCCACTGCGACGCCACCGTCGAGACGGCGCTGCTCAACGTGGCCGGCGTAACCGACGCCGATGCCGACCACGAGACCCAGACCGTCCAGGTAGAGTGCGCCGACACCGTGACCGCGGAGCAGCTCGCCGCTGCTGTCGAGGCCGCGGGTGAGAAGTTCCACGCCCTTTCGGTGACCGCCGCGTAACGACCCGCACGTACCCCCCGACCAGAAACGAGGACCCGCCATGATGGCAGACCACAAATCGGTGACCCGCATGCTCAAGACGGCACGCGGCCAGATCGACGGCATCTTGCGGATGGTCGATGAGGACCGCTATTGCGTCGATATCTCCACGCAGCTCATGGCCACACAGGCGCTCCTTGCGCGCATTAACGCCGACGTGCTCAAGGCGCATATCGAGGGCTGCGTGACTTCGGCAATCGAATCGGGCGACGAAGACCTCAAAGCCGCCAAGCTCGCCGAGATCGAACGCGTCGTCGACAAGCTCTCCAAGTAATTGGGGACATTGGGGGCAGACTTCTTTGCACCATCTTGGTGTATCGGGGACAGGTATGT
>DXLP01000019.1 GCA_019414645.1 Collinsella sp. | reverse complement strand
GCCCGGGCTGACAATTTCGACTGTAATGGACGTTCTTAAACGACTAGTCAAACAACAAGAACGTCACCAACAACTACTTATAAACGGCAGACTATCCACTCTCATTCTGCGAGCACTCATTTAAGTCTGTCCCCAATGAGTGCCCTGGAGCAGGACAACTCCGCAGGTAGAGGACGGACAGCGAGCGCCGTCCAGAGCGTACAAGTTGGCATGAAAAAGGCAGGGCATTGACCTTCTGGTCATGCCTTGCCTTTTGAATGACAAATTGTCGCTCTGGGCGGCGCGCAGCGTCGAGCCGTTACGCGGGTTGGTAAACCCGCGTAACTAAACACGCTCCGCGATCTCGTGGATCAGATAGTCGGTCTTTTCCCAGCCCAGGCACGGGTCGGTGATCGACTTGCCAAAGACGCCGCCGTCGACCGGCTGGTTGCCATCCTCCAGGTAGGACTCGATCATAAAGCCCTTGACCAGTTTGGAGATGGATTCGTTGCGGCGACAGCTGTCGAGCACTTCCTTGCAGATGCGATACTGCTCCAGCGGGCGCTTGCCCGAGTTGTCATGGTTGCAGTCGATAACCGCCGCCGGGTTGGCGTAGCCGGCGTGCTCGGTATAGCGCTCGGCAAGGCGCTCCAGGTGCTCGTAGTGGTAATTGGGGTAAGTGCGACCGTCGAGACCGATGTAGCCGCGCATGACGGCGTGCGCGAGCGGGTTGCCGTCGCACTCGACCTCCCAGTTGCGGAAGATAAAGCTCTGGTGCGCCTGGGCGGCGTAGATGGAGTTGAGCATGACGGTAGTGGAACCGGCTGTAGGATTTTTCATGCCCACCGGCACCGAAATGCCGCTCGACACCAGACGGTGCTCCTGGTTCTCGACCGAACGCGCACCCACGGCGACGTAGCTCAACAGGTCGACGAGGTACTGGTAGTTGGACGGGTAGAGCATCTCGTCGGCAGTGAAGAAGCCAGTCTCCTCGATGACGCGCAAGTGCATGTGGCGAATGGCCTTAACGCCTTCGAGCAGATCGTCGGGCGCCTCGGGATCGGGGTTGTGCAGCAGGCCCTTGTAACCGGTGCCCTTGGTGCGCGGCTTGTTGGTGTAGACGCGCGGGATGATGATGAGCTTGTCCTTGACCTCCTCGGCGGTTTTGGCCAGGCGGTTCATGTACTCGAGGACCGAGTCCTCGCGGTCGGCAGAGCACGGTCCGATGATGAGCACCTTGCGCGCGTCCTCGCCGGTAAAGACCTTGGCGACCTCGGCGTCGAATGCCTGCTTCTTAGCAGTAAGCTCAGCGGACAGCGGCATTTCCTCGCGGATCTCCATGGGGATCGGCAGCCTGCGTTTAAATTCCATGGCCATGCGGGGCCTCCTCAATCAAAGAAGTCTAAGCTTGAATCGTCGAATGCTCGGCATTATCCGCTGTCGCACGCTAAAGTGCAAGCACGACCAACCAAAAAGGGAATGGATAACGCGCGGGTCGCTTACCACGAGAGTGGATAATCTCCCGTTTTTGGCCTAGGATCGCGCTGAAAGTGGGAGATTATCCACTCTCGTCGAGCAAGCGTCCGAAAATCCTCGCTCGTGGCCCCTTTTCCTCCGTCCCCGAGGGAACGGGACTCGTCTGCCGAATGATTGATGCGGCGACGGCGCGCCCATGTCACACTCAGAGGTGGCCTGACCCACCTTGGAAGGAGCCTCCATGAGCCTTGACAACGTAACCCTGCGCGCCGCCACGCTCGACGACCTGGCTGGCATCGCCGCCATCTACAACCAGCTGTGGTGCAACACGCTGCGCAACCGCGGTGACGTCGAAGCTGCCGATTTCTGCGCGCGCTTTAACATCACCATGCAGCTACAGCGCTCACCTATCGCGCTTGTCGCCGAGGCCGAGGGCCGCATTATCGCCGCCTGCTGCATCGGCATCTTCGAGGACGGCAAGCCGCGTACCAATCCCACGTGGGTGCCCTGCTACGACGAGATGTTCGCCCAGGCAACCGAGATGGCAAAGACCGCCGACGCCAAGCTCGAGGGCTCGCTCTTTGGCGACAGCCGCGAGAAGGCCACGGCCGACCGCTTTGCCGCCACGGGCAATGAGTATGCCCAGGGCTCATCATCATCGTGCCCGAGTGGCAGGGCAAAGGGCTCGGCCGCGCGCTCATCGACCTTGCCCGCGCCGAGCTCGCCCGGGCAGGCTGCACCAAGTTCTTCCTGATGAGCGACTGCAACTCTGACTGGCAGTTCTACGAGCACCTCAACATGAAGCGCATCCTAGAAGATCACAGCCAAGACACCGGCGACGGCTTTATCGTCTACATGTACGGAGGCGACACGCAGGATTAGCCTGTGTGCCGCCTCATGGGCTTTCTCCAAGACAGCCCAAACCGGTCAGCCATACCAAATAGAGACCTGCCAAAAAGGGACAGGTTTATTTTGGCAGGTTTTATCTGGGAAAACACCAAGGCCGCCGCGAGGGAACTACTTTCCCTCGCGGCGGCCTTCTAACAGCAAAAACCAAGTGAGTAGATTTTTTGCAGGAATCCGAGCACACGCCAAATCGCCACAGCGCTGACCTGCAGTTTTACCGAGCATTTGTCGCGATGTGCTCGGTAAATCCAAAAAAGTCTACTCACTTGCATCTGAGGCGCACCGGATCGGCAAAAAACCGCCGCGAAAGGGATCCGGACCCTTCGCGGCAGTTGTTAATACGCCGAACTTGTTATCGCAAAAGCCAATCACGCGCCGAGACCACGCTACAGTCTTTCGACTCATACGTTGAATCCACGCGGGCCACAACATAGCGCGCATCTTTTGCAATGTCGATCTCATCGCATACAGCCTGTAAATGGCGGGCGTACTTATCGTGATACGTTCTGGATGATTTTATTTCGATAGCCTTGGGACTCCCTGAGTTTGTGCAGTCGAGCAAATCGATTTCTCGCTTGCCGTCGTCCCTATAGAAATACAACTCGGGATTCTCGCCCACGTTGAGATGGCTCTTCGCCGTTTCGGAAACGATGAGGTTTTCGAAAACTGCCCCCAGATAAGGGCTCTCCAAAAGTTGCTCCAGTGATCCAATTTTGAGCAAGTAGCAGAGCAGCCCCGTGTCGTAAAAATAAAGCTTGGGCGTTTTAGTCAAACGTTTCCTGGCATTTGCATAATAAGGCTGCAGTGAAAACGTCAGGTAGCTCTGCTCCAGGATAGACAACCAGCTTTTAATGGTCGATACGTTCACACCCGTATCTCGAGAAAGCGAAGATATATTAATGAGAGCACCGGCGCTCTGGGCAATTATGGACAGTAACTTATGAAACTCCGCTTTATTGCGCACGTCAAGCAAGCCCACAACATCGCGCTCAACATAGGTATCAATATAGCTGGGGAAATAAACCGAGGACGGCATTCCGGCGGAACGCAGGCGAGGGTATCCCCCTTCGAGCGCAAACAAATCCACTTCCAACTGCCCCTGCTGGCCCCTCTCCGCTTCTCGAAACGAAAATGGCAGCAATTTTAAGATCCCGACTCGCCCGGCAAGAGACTGGCCGATGCTTTTCATCATCAAAAAGTTTTGCGATCCCGTAAGGATGTATTGACCGGCATCTCCCCGCTCATCCGAAACAACCTGGATCATCGAGAACAAATCCGGGGCGTATTGCGCCTCATCGATGATGAGTCCGCCCTTTCGGTTGCGGATAAAACTCACCGGATCCTCCAAGGCCGCGCGCCTCGTTTGGGGGTCCTCAAGCGTGACATAGGAATAGTCGGGAAAGGCATGCCTAACCAGCGTAGACTTTCCGCTCTGCCTAGGCCCCGTCAACGACACAACAGGAAACCAACCCGCCATGCGAATGAGCAACTCATGCAAATCCCTGTTAATGTACTCGGCCATATCAACGCCCCTTATAACGCTGTTACCATAATCGTATAGTATCATTTGCCATAATCTCGCAGTAGCGTTTTCCATAATCTTGTAGTAGTGTTTTCCACAATCTTATAGTAGCCCAGTTCAAAAACGTTATTTATAGAGCCGAAATCTCAGACCCTAAATAACAATAGCCACCACAATGGGAACTGTCCCCATTGCGGTGGCTTGCAGGCGAGTTGACTTATTCGACTATCGCGGGCCGGCCGTGTCCGAGTCTAGAGCGTGGCAAGTCGCTTGGATTCGCGGACGGCGAGGGCGATGGAGATAAGACCAGTGATGGCGTCAGCCGCCACCAAGGCAAACCAGACACCCTGAACGCCCATCATGTTGCCAAGCAGGTACATAAGCGGCACGGAGCAGATCACGTAGCGGAGCAGACCGGTGAACGTGGCGATACCCACCTTCTCAACCGCCTGGAAGTACATCGACATGGTCATGGCAAGATAGCCCAGGGCCACGGCCAGGATAACGATGCGCGTGGCGTTGGCGGCAACCTCGACGAGCGCCGGGTCGCTACCAGCAAAAAAGGCGCAGACCGGCGTTGCGGCCACCCATAGCACAGCAGACACCGCAGCAAGCGTCACGACCTGGTACTTAAGCGTGCAGGAGAGCGTTTCCTTGAGGCGCGCCCACGCCTTGGCGCCGGCGTTGAAGGCGGCAATGGGCTGCAGGCCGTACGAGAAGCACTGGGCGACCATCATGGTAATGTAGAGGATGTAGCCGTTGATCACACCAAAGGCCGCGATGTAGAGCGAACCCATGTCGCCGCCGAGCTGGCCAAGCAACGAGTTGGCAACGGTGTTGAAGATGAACGTGGCAGCTTGCACCAAAAAGAACGGGAAACCAATCTTAATGATCTGGCCGCAGATGGCCATGTCGAGTTTGAGGTCGGCGGCGTTGATCTGGAGCTGCGACTTCTTACCGCCGATGAACCAGAAGATACCGATGGCCCAGATACCGATGGAAAGACCGTAGTACACGCCAGCTCCCATAACGCCAAGCTTGAGCACAAACGTGGAAAGCGCAAGCCAGCAGATAGCGACGATGGCAGACACGGTCATGAGGTTGGCCTGGATCTGAACCTTCTCGTCCACACGCATGACGGCGGTGACCATCTGACCAATGACCGTGAGCGGCAGCAGCACGGAGAAGGTGCGCACGCCGGCAACGGTATCGGTCATGATGTCGGGCGTGGCGCCGAAGAATGCGCAGATGGGCTCGGTAAACACAGCCATCACCACAGCAAGCAGCACACTCACAATCGTGGTAAGCCAAAAACCCTGGCTAAACGCCTTGCTGGCGCCCTTAATGTCGCCGGCACCCAAAAGGTTGCCCACCACGGCGGGCACGCCGGTGCCAAACAGGTTGCCAAAGGCCAGGTTAATGTACTCGACCGACATGATGATCGAAACACAGGCCAGGCCGTGTGCACCCAGGCCCCAACCCATCACGAGGCCCTCAAGGACCACCATGATAATCTGGGCGAGCATACCCTGGCCGGTGATGATGGTGTACTTGCGCACCAGGCCGGGAATCGGCTGCGAGGCAAGCTCACGCTCCTCCTCAACAGCGGCGGTTGTCTCTTCTGCCATTGTTCTCCCCTTTCCATGAGAGATTGATGAATGGATGGATGAATGGATGGGCGGCACGCACAGGCTGTGGCACCGCCCAGCGATGCAGCAGCCCCGCTAGGCCTCGTAGACCACCTTGCCGGCAATCATCGTGAGAGACGCCGTGGCCTCGAGGACCTCAGCCGGTTCGCAGTCAAAGAGGTTGCGGTCGAGCACACAGATATCAGCCTGTTTGCCGCATGCGAGCGTACCGATGCGATCCTCGGCATGCATGGCGTAGGCGCTGCCGTAGGTGTAGGCGCGCAGGGCCTCGGCCATGGTAATGCGCTCCTGGGGGAACCAGCCCTCGGGGTTGGAGCCGTCCTCGAGCATGCGGAAGACCGCGCCGTACACCTCCTCCATGGGCTCCAAGCCCACAACGGGGAAGTCGCTGCCCAAGTGCACCACGGCACCGCTGGCAAGCAGGCTGTGCAGGGGCCACGAAAGCGCTGCACGCTCGGGGCCCACGGCATCGTCCTTGGCAAGGTCAGCCATATCGAGCAGCATGTGCCACGGTTGCATGCCGGGGCATATACCAAGCTCCGCGTAGCGCGGCAGATCCTCGGGCTGAACCGTCTCGTTGTGCTCCATGGAGTGGCGGCAACCCCGCTTACCATGCAAGCGCTCGCCCTCCTCAAAGCAATCAAGCACAAAACGCACCGAGCGATCGCCGATCGTATGGACGCGCGTGTCAACGCCCCATTCCTGCGCCCTGACAATGGCGGCACGGATGCGCTCTGGATCCTCCGCGGGCTCACCGCAGGTATCGGGCGCATTGCTATAGGGTTCAAGCATCCAAGCGGTGTGGTCGGAGCACACGCCATCAAGAAACTGCTTAAAGCCGTGCCACTCGACCTGCGTACCCGAGAAGGCGTATTTCTCCTTGATCTGCTCGAGCGTTAAGGACTCGTTTTCGAACAGATCGGTGTACAGGAACACGCGCAGTGGCAAGTCGCCCTTGGCATTAAGACCTGCCAACACCGCATACGGGTTTTCCATGCTCACAAACGTAGGATTGACCATGCCGACCGTAGTGATTCCCAGGGCATTGGCGCGCCGGGCGGTTTTTGCAAACGACGCGTCAACAACCTCGGGCGCTGGGTCGTAGACCTCGTCCATAAAGAAGACGCCGGCGTTGTTGGAAAACACGCCCGTCAGATTGCCCTCGGCATCCTTAAGGATCTTGCCGCCTGCGGGATCGGGCGTCTGCGAAGTTACTCCCACCTTGTTGATGGCGCAGGTATTGGCACTAAAGGTATGCAGGTCAACCTGCTGCAGAAAGACCGGGCGGTCCGAGATGTACTCATCGATCATCGCGGCTGTGGGCATCTCGGGGACATCCCACTGGAACTGGATAATCTGGCAGCCCAGAATCCACTCGTTATCGGGATGGTCGGCCGCAAACGCCACGACACGTTCCATCGCCATCTCAAAACTGGTGCAGTCGATGAGGTTGACGGCAAAATCGGGGTCGGTCATAAACGCGCCCTGGGCAAAATGCGTGTGTGAGTCGATCAGGCCGGGCATGACGAGCTGGTCGCCAAAGTCGCGCACCTCGGTATCGGGACCGATAAACGGTGCCAGGTGAGCATCGTCACCGCAGGCAACAATCTTATCACCGCGCACGGCAACGCCGCCCTTAAACGGCTCGAGCCCATCGCCGGTAAAGACGGCGTTGCTCTTGATAACTACATCAGCCTTGTCCATGTGAGCCTCCTCAGGCATCTTTGGTTGCAACGCGGACGCACCGCCCGCGTGGGCACTCGGTTGGGAGCGTAGCGCTCCCGCATCGGCGCGTGCCTACAAGCCGTGCTCGGACGTCTGTCCCACGTCCGCGGCTTCGCGCTACACCCATTGATACACAGGGGCAAATCCGTGCCAAGGCCAGGGATCGCAAACGGTCAGTTTAAGCAGGTTTACACGCTTTACCTGCAGGTTTATTGTCTGAGATTATTACCGCGTCATTACGCCCAACGGCGTGCCCGCCCACACGGCAAGACCCGCATGCAAGGAAGAATAGGACTAGGAACGCCAAAAGGCATCTATGAGGTCATCTCGGTTGGAGACACCGCTTTTAACGTAGATGCGATGCAAGTGCGCCTTGACAGTGCCAGGGCTGATGACCAACTCGCTGGCGATGTTTTGGGCGTCGTTGCCCTTCAGCACCAGCGTGAGCACCTCCTGCTCGCGCCGCGACAGCTTACGGGCATCGGCATAGATCACAACGCGTGATGCTAGATCGTCCCCAGAGCGTGCGCTCTCGGCCGCCACGTCCTCATCGGCACGCGGATGACGGGCATACACGCGCAGGATATGGCTAAACTGGCAAAAGAGTTGGACCGCGCATGCCACGAGCAGCACGTTTTCGGAGATATTGCGCTCGGACAGATACCACAAAAAGAGGCTGATGACGGGGTTTTGAGAGTCGGGGCGGCAGAGCAAAATCATGTAGGTGTCCTCGGCGATTACGCAAAACGCAAGAACGAGTGCCACCTTCCAAAAGAGCTTTGAGCGGTCGAGGTCGAGTTTCTCAACACGCGTGGCCCTGTGCCGGTAATGCCAGGCGGCATAGGCAAGACATCCTACATTGCCCAGGTCACGCGTGAGCCAAAAGAGATACTGCTGCATCTCTCCGGCAGCACCGCTGCGAGGCACCAGCACCAATTGCAAGATTGAAAACGGCACGATAACAAGTCCGAGCATGCGCGACGTCGGCCTTTTGCGCAAGCGCGCAAACATCCACAGCACAATGCAAGCATAGATGGCAATACCGAGCACGCAGCGCAGCAAGGGGTGCTGCAGCGGCTCGCTAAAGGTAACGGCGTAGTCATATTTGAGCCGAGTGTACTCGTCAAAAAAGATGACCGACATATCGAGCATGTAGAGCAAAAAGCCCGCCGCGGCCACTAGGCTGTCGCGACGGTGCGTCATGAGCCAAACCACCAATGCCACGGCACTGGTCACCAGAGCCACACCCATGATAATCGTGGTGTAGATATAGAACGCGAAACTCATGCCCGCCTCCCCTGTCTAGATGCTGTGAGGATGTTGACAGATTCTTTGCCGCAAGATTAGACTCACCGATTAAACGTACTGTATCGTTTAGATAAACAAGCTGTGTCTCACCGATGAAAGGAGATGCCATGGCACCGATCGCTCCGCTCAAGATGCTCGTCGCGCCCGCCGCCAAGGCCATCACCCGACTCGGTTCTTCCATGACCTACGACGATGTCCCCTGCGCCGTTGAGGCGCGTTCGGACAGCTGCCCCTACCTGGGCCACGTCCCCTACTTTGCACCCAAGCTCGCATCTGATCCCGAGCAGCGTGAGCAGTAATCCAAGATGCATCTAGCACCGCACAACTCGCGGCGCTACTGTTTTGGCGCAAAGCGACCTGTCCCCCTTGCGCCAACGCCGGGATTGTCGATGCTGCGGCCGCGGCGCGATATGAGGCGCGAAACCTCGCCCAGCAACACGCCGATCACCACACCCATGAGGATCGGCAACTTTGACATCTCGGCGGGCGAGCTGTTAAGCGGCACGATTGTCGCAACAATCGAAAGCACGAGCTCTACCACCGGCACCGCAAGCGCTACCGCAAGCACCTTGCCCTCGAAGGGCGCGCGGAACACACGTGGGCGGTCGTCGTATTTACGCAGGCGCCAAAACGCCGGGAACATCGGGATATAGCTCATGAGCAGAAAGACGACGTTCATCGAGAAGAAGACCCAAAAGACGTCGGAACCTTCGCCCAGCGGAATCTGAAGTAGCAGCACCAAGCTGGCAAAACAACCGTTAATGAGTGCTGAGCCGTTGGGCATGCCGGTCTTCTTGGACACCAGCGCAAAGGGGCGCGGCATGTTGCCGTGGCGCGCGGCATAGCTCGCCACGTTGTTGACGCCAAAACTCCAGCAGATCATGTTGGCGAACAGCGTCACCAAAAAGGCCACGCCCACGACCATCGTCAGCGGGTGAGCGCGCCCCACCATGGCGGCAACCGCGTCCACAATGCCCGAATCGAGTGAAAGCTGCTCGGTGGGAACCGCGGCTCCAATACCGATGCCACAGATAATGTAGATCGCCGCGATGGCAACGCCACCGGCGATAACCGCCTTGGGGATATCGCGCGATGGGTTCTTCATCGTGCTGGCAAAGGTCGCGACCACCTCAAAGCCCATAAAGTTGAATAGGATGATTGAAAGATACGTCAGTGAGTTAGTGTCTCCCAGATCGGGGACAAAGGTCTTAAACGACATATCGTTGGCAAAGCCGTTATTGCAGGCAAACCAGATGCCGACGATTCCCACCACGGCGGTAATGAGCACCTTGATGACGGCGCCGCCATCCATGACCCAATCGGCCTCGGCCACCGGCTGCATTGCCATGACCGTGACGCCCCACACAAAGGCAAGCTCGATGGCAATTCGGACCCCAAGCGAAAATTCGATGCCCCATACCGCATTGATGACACTGGGGAACATGCAGGCGATACTTGCCACCCACAGTGGAAAGTTGACCCAATAGCACCAGGAGCAGCGGGCGCCCCAACGGTCGCCCAAGCCCAGGCGAACCCAATCGTACAGACCGCCCTCGGAATCGAACGCCGTACCGAGCTCGGCCACCACCAGGCCATAGGGAAGCAAAAACGTAATGATGAGGAAGATCCACCAGAAGAACTGCACGTTACCCATGGCAGATGCCGGAGCGGCCGCCTCGATGGTAAAGACAACGCAGATAACCGAGAGGATGACCTCGAACAGGGAGAACTTTTTACCTGCCACGACACGCTCCCCCTACAGCAAAAAGGATGGCATCTGTACCGAAGGCGCAGCCCAAGGTAGGGTTGCAGGCCGCGTCACCGGTGCAGGTGCCATCCCAAAGAGAAGAGAGGATGCAATTGTTGGACCAACGCTCGCGGAACAGGCGCGTGTAGATAACGATACGCTGGTACATAGATACTCCGATCAAAACGGCCGCGATTGCGACCGGAATCTTTTGGCAATTGAAGACGCGTCTGACCTGGGATATTCAAGCGAACAATTGGCCTAACCCGCAATAAATCCCAGATCAGACGCGTACTCAATCAAAGAGGCGGGCACTCCGAAGTGGAGGCAACGGAGTGCCCAAAGAAAAACCCAGCCGACCAAGACATCGAATAAACCGACCATCAATGCCCCGAGATGGTCACGGTGCGATTCATCGACTGTCCGATTGATCGGCTGGGTTTCCGAGGTGCGGCAGATTGCCCTGAAAGAGGAGGGCATAGACCTTAAGGGTCATGCCCGACGATTGAAGGGCAAGGTGCCGTGCCTCGGGAAGCCAGACAATTACGCGGACGGCTCCTGCTGCGTAATGCAGTGGATGTTGCCGCCGCCGAAGACGACCTGCTCGGACTGGACGCCGACGCACTTGTAGACGCCCTCGCCCCAGACCTCGTCATAGATCTTCTGGAGCGTGTCGACGGCCAGCTGGTCGTTCTCGTCGCCGTACTGCGGGACGATGACGCCGTGGTTGGTGACCAGGTAGTTCATGTAGGACGCGATCAGCGGCTCGTCGGGGACGCGCGGCTCGGCGTTCTCGTCGGCGTCGATGGTGTCGCAGGAGGCCTGGTCCATGAACAGCGGGTTCACGGGCATGCAGAGCTTGTAGACCTTCATCTTGCGGCCCTTGGCGTCAACGGCGTTGGAGAGGGTCTCGTAGGCAGCGTGGCACTGCTCGTAGAACGGATACTCGGGATCGTCGGTCCAGATGCAGGCCATGACGCCCGGAGCGATGAACGTGGCAACGTCGTCGATATGACCGTTGGTCTCCTCGGGGTCGATGCCCTCCTTGACCCAGATGACCTTCTCGACACCCAGGTAATCCTTGAGGTGCTCGTCCATGTAGGCGCGAAGCTCCTCGCTCCAAGGCTCAAACTTCTTGTGGAACTTGGGCCAGATGGACTCGGGATCCTCTTCCTCCTCCAGAACCGCAGAGCAGGTGCGGCCCGGGGAAAGCAGGCACTGGTCGGTCACGACAAGGGTGCCCTCGCCGTCGACGGTGATGGAGCCGCCCTCGAGGATCATGTCGTCGGGACGATAGCGACGGCAGCCGGAGAGCTCAGCCATCTTGAGGGCGATCTGCTCGTCCTTGTCCCACGGAAAGTACAGGCCGTCGACGAGGCCGCCGTAGGCGTTGAAGTGCCAGTGGTTGGCGCGCTTCTCGCCCTTGCCGTTGATGACGTAGGTGGCGGCGGTGTCGCGGAACCAGGCGTCGTCGGTGGTCATCTCGATAACGGTGACGTTCTCGTCGTTCTCGAAGACGGCCTTGCAGTTGGCATAGTCGACCTGGTTGGCGCACATATAGACCGGGGTGAACTCGGAGATGGCGCGGGCGATGGCGGCATACTGCTTCTGAGCCGGCTTGGCGCCGTGGGCCCAGGTGTCGGTGCGGTGGGGCCAGCCCATCCACACGCGATCCTGCGGGGCGAACTCGGCGGGCATAAAGAAGCCGTCGGCCTTGGGGGTGGACTCGGACTCGGTGATCGTACGCATAAGATTTCCTCCAAATCGAACGATCGTTTGCCGCGGGCGGATTACCCGCAGCCTAAAACCAAGAGATAGTGGGCGCCCGTCCCCCGGCAAAGGTCGGGGCGCCCGGTGCCGGTTTTCACGGAGCCGCACCGACGAGCGGCAACGTAACCAAGTGCGTGGAGACAAACGCACGAAGGATACGAGAGAGAGGTTGGGGCGGGCGGTGGTTACCGGAGCTATCGCTCGCACCCGCCCCAGGAAATAGTGAGCAAATTTGTCGCTTTGGGCACGCCCTCGAAGAGGCTAGAGTGCCTGGAGTCGGGAGCGACAAGCCCGACGAAGCGCACGTTGGTACGCGAGGAGGGTTGGAGCCCCAGAACCGGGTGCTCTAGTTCTCCTCGGCCTCGGCGGCCTCCTCAGCGAGACGCTGAGCTGCCAGCTCGGGAGTGAGGCCCTTGTACTCGGTCTCGCGGCCCTTAGCGCTGACGACGCGGACAACCTCGCCGATGAGCAGAAGCACGATGAAGATAACGATCATCGGGAGCTTGTCGCCAATTTCAGCGGCAGAGAACGGCACCAGCGTTGCAACGATGGCCAGGATCAGCTCGATGCAAGGGATGGCCAGCATGACCTTCATCATGGCACCCTTAAACGGGAACGTGAAGATGCGCTCGCGGTCGGGGTCGTTCTTGCGAAGGTTGAGGAACGCCGGGAACATCGGGATGTAGGTCAGCAGCAGGAAGACGACGGAGGTGCCGAAGAGCATCCAGAAGACGCCGTTGGAGATGGCATCGATGGGAACGAGCTGCAGGCACAGCACCAGGGAGGCAACGACGGCGTTGACCAGGTTGGCACCGTTGGGCATGTCGTCATCAGAGATCATCGAGGCGAAGACCTTGGGCATGTTGCCGTGCTCGGCAGCGTAGCGAGCAACGGAGTTAACGCCGAAGGACCAAGCAGCCATGTTGGCGAACAGGGTGATCAGGAAGGCAATGCAGATGACCTTAAAGATCATGGAGTCGCCCACCATGGTCTGGACTGCATAAATCATGCCGTAGTCGGGGTCGATGGAATCGGCCGGCACAGCAGCGCCGATGCCAAAGCCAGCGAACAGGTAGATCACGGCGATGGACAGGCCACCGACGATGATAGCCTTGGGAATATCGCGAGCGGGATCGGCCATGTCATCGGTCATGGTGCAGATGACCTCGAAGCCCATGAAGTTAAAGATGATGATCGACAGGTAACCGAGAGCGTTGGTGTTGGTGAGCTCGGGCAGGAAGGTGGCAGCGGACATGTCGTTCGCAAAACCGTTCTCCATGGCATACCAAATGCCCAAAGCGCCAACGATAACGGCGACGGCGACCTTGATGATGGCGCCACCGTTAAGGACCCACTCGGAGTCGGCCGCCTTGGAGCGGCCCATGAGGTAGACGATCCACACAAAGGCAAGATCGATACCCATCTTGGCGATCAAGTTGAACTCAACGCCAAAGACCATGCCCAAAATGTCGGGGAACATGGTAGCCAGCGAGGCAATCCACAGCGGGTAGTTGACCCAGTAGTAATACGAGATGCGGGCGCCCCATTTGTCGCCCAGGCCATCGCGTACCCAGTCGTAAATGCCGCCCTCGCCGTCATAGGTGGTGCCGAGCTCGGCAACAACCATGCCATAAGGAAGCAGGAAGGTCAGGATCAGGAAGATCCACCAGAAGAACTGCTGGTTGCCAATGGCAGCAGCAGGAGCGGCGGCCTCGCAAACGAAGACGACGCAGATGATGGTCGAAATGACCGTCAAAAAGGAAAGCTTTTTCTTTCCGTCGCTCATGATGAGCTCCTTCGCTCAGTCTTGGACAGATCCGAGGCCCAAGGTACTAAGGCAATTGCCTGAGCCTCGGTGAGCGGGCGACAGGAGACGAGCATCCGCCGCCCGCAAACGTGCGTTTAGCAGGCTTAAGGCTTAGAGCTGCTCGAGAGCCTCGAGAGCGGCGTGAAGCTCGGCCTTGGCGGAGTACTCGACACCCTCGTCGTTGAGCGGGGTGCGCTTGCCCAGGGCAGCGAGGAGAGCACGGATGGAGTGCTTGCGGTTCTCGGCCTCGACCCAGCACAGGGAGCGCTCGGGATCGTCCATAACCTCGTCGACGACTTCCTCGTTGCGAGTGGCCGGCAGGCAGTGCATGAACTTGGAGTTGGGGCCGGCGAAGTTCATCATGTCCATGGTGACCTGATACTTGGGGTAGAACACGTCCATGTAGTTCTCGCCCGAGACCTCCTCGTCGTACAGGCCATACCACACGTCGGTGTAGATGAAGTCGGCGCCCTTGATGCACTCGATGTCGTCGGAGATGACGACGGAGCCGCCGGAGACCTTGCAGTTCTCCTCGGCGATGGCCATCATCTGCTTGCCGAACTCGGCGCGCTCCTCAACGGTGCCAACGTGCAGGCCGCCGTCGGGGATCTGGTGGCCCTTGGGTCCAAACTGGACAAACTTCATGCCGACCTTGGAGGCGATGAACATGAGGGAGACGCAGACCTGGGTGGCGTCGCCGATGAAGGCCAGGGTGCAGTCCTCGATCTTCTTGCCCTCGGGGAGGTTCTCGAGCATGGTCATGAGGTCGCCCATCTCCTGCGTGGGATGGTTGAACTCGGACATGCCATTGATGACGGGCACAGCGGAGCCCTCGGCGAGGCCGACGACGTCCTTGTGACGGTCAACGCGAGCCATCATGATGTCGAGCAGCGAGCCCATAACGCGAGCGGTGTCGCCCAGGGACTCGTGACCGCCGAGCTGGATGGTGCCAGGGCCATAGAACTGAGCATGGCCGCCGAGGTCGGTCATAGCGGTCTCGAAGGAAAGACGGGTGCGGGTGGAAACCTGCTGGAAGATCATGCCAAGGCTCTGGTTGCGGAGCAGGTGCGGATAATAACCGTCAACCTTGATGGCCTTCTTCATTGCCAGGCCAAGATCCTCGATAGCCAGGATCTGCTCTTTGGTGAAGTCGTTGGTGTCGATGAAATCCTTAGGCAGCGCCATGTCGATTCCTTTCCGCCGGTCGTGCCGACTATTGCTATGAGGCGCTCGAACATCACGCCTCGTGTTGACAAGACCATCATTCACCCGTATGCAATTTTTACCTAGTTTATTCGGGATTAAAGACCGTTCACGGAGTTACACCCCCTCTAAACCAATATAAACCCGCAGGTAGCCAGCTTGCAGGGGGTTTACTATCTAGAACCGCGAACGGTATACGGCTATGCTGTATCTCGGCGCCTAATCCGCAATGGAACGAAGGGTTGAGACGTCTATATCCCACAAGGTATACAGGGCTCGGCCATAGATGAAATGAGATGGGACGGTGGCAGATGAACACCCTGATGTTCTTCTATACCCTAGCGATACTCGTGATCTGTATTGTGACGGCAGTGCTTTCGCTTGCCGCCTATGCCTCGTCTCGTCGACGCTTCTTTATCTATGGCAGCGGCGTTTTTATTTGCTATGCCATCGAGATGACCGAGATCTTCTTTTTTGAATACACGTTGCAAAACCAGAGTTTTCCAGCCAGCGACTATTACTCAATTACCATGCCTGTGTTGCGGACCCTTGTGGCGACCGCTTCACAAGCTTTTATCTGGCTCATTGCCATGGACTTGCTCGACAAACATTCAAAAAAGCAGTTTGTTATTCCCGTCGCAACGTTCTTCCTGAGCGAGCTGCTGGTCATTGTCGCTGTCCCCTACGGCCCCATGCATCAATGGCTCTACTACACGATGCGTCAGGTATTCCTTGTATTTGTGGGACTGTATATCTTTTGGACGGCGCATAAAAGCACGCAGGTCGAGCTTAAGGCGCGCGTCAACAATCAACGAAAGCACCTCATTATCGGCGCCATTCTGGTCGGGTGCATCGTTGCCGAGGATTTCTACAACATCCTTGTTGTTCCCATGAGCCTGGCACCCTCTTGGCTGCAGCTGTACCTGTCCGAGCGCAACTTTAGCGAGAACATCTTTGCGTGCTACTTTGCGATTCTGCTGATCATCTATGCCTATCACGTGCTTTCGATTCGCATGCAGGAGGCGCCCGAGGAAAAGAACGTCAGCGATCTTGATCGACACATCGAAGAGCAGATGCCCTTCTATCGCAACGCCTACAAGCTCTCCAACCGCGAAACCGAAGTCATGCGTCTGGTTGTGTTGGGCAAATCGAACCAAGAGATCGCTGACGAGCTCTTCCTTGCCGTGGGCACCGTCAAGACCCATATCCACAACATCCTGGTCAAAACTGAGCAGCAAAACCGCACGACGCTCATCCTCCACTTTTGGAAACGATAACCTACCAAAAAGGGACAGGTTTATTTTGGCAGGTTTTATCTGGGCAAATGCCAAAACCGCCGCGAGGGAGCTACTTTCCCTCGCGGCGGTTTTCTAGCAGTAAAACCAAGTGAGTAGGCTTTTGGCGGGATGCCGAGCACGCCCCAAAACACCACCGCCCTGACCTGCGGTTTTATTGAGCGTTTGGCGCGGTGTGCTCGACAAGTCCAAAAAAGTCTACTCACTTGCATCTGAGAGGCATCCGATAGACAAAAAACCGCCGCGAAAAGGGTCCGGACCCCGTTCGCGGCGGCTGTTCGCGTTGGTTTTGCGACGGTTTTGCCCGCTTGTTACTCGCTGTAGCGGGTGGCGATGGCAGCTTGTACCATGCCGGCGCTCATGAGGTACGTCACCAGGAAGTAGCCACCATAGGCTGCCAGGAAGATCGCACAGGTGAGGCCCACGGTGCCGCCGATGCTCATATTTCCGAATATGCTCACCAGCTCGATGATCACCTTAAGTGCCACAAAGGAGTGCGCTAGGCCCACTGCCAGCGGGAACAGGAAGAATACCGCTTGCTGCGCCATCACCGAATGGCGAATCTGGCGGTCGTCGCAGCCGATCTGTGCCAGCACACGATAGCTGCGGCTGCCATCGGCCACGTTGGAGAGTTGCTGGATCGACAGAATCGCCGCGCATGCAACGACCAATACAAAGCCGATGTAGATGGCTAGGTAGCTAATAAGACCGTTCATTTGCGCTGCTTGCGTGTACATCTCGGAGCGTGTGATGAAGGTTCCCCACGACCCCGGCTTCTTGCCGTCAACGAGCAGATCGTCGAGCAGAGTGTATTTAATGCTCTCGTCTGCCTCGGTCGTATCCATCCCCTGTTTGTAGTTAACGAGCAGGCTACTGGAATACGGCTGCAGATTAAGTTGGGACAACAGCTCGTCGGCAACGACGACGGTACCCGGATTACTGCCCATCGCCGAGTTGGCGATGGCCGCCGTATCTTCGTCCGACTTATCGGTTGCGGGCTTGAGCGTATGCCCGCCCAAGGTAAGGGCATGGCCACCAGCCATATACTTGGTGTACAGGTCGACCAGCTCGCCGCCCATATCACACGTGAGCAGATACTGGTCGTGACCGATGTGCACCGGCTCCTCACCCATCATCTGACGCAGTTTGTTGTACTGGCTCGCCGGCGTCACAAACAGACCCATCGTATCGGCATTGCTACCCCCGAACGCCTTGGGAAGCTTTTCGCCCATGATCTTGCACATCTCACTTGGGGTCACCGAAGGATTCGAGCTGCCAAACGGGTAACTCAGATACGAATCGATCTGCACATGCTCACCGGCAACATCGGCGATATCGACCTTCTTGCCGGTCTCGTCGTTGTTGTCCGCCGAACTGTCCCTGCCGTGCCATGCGGGGTACAAATCGACCGTTGTATCGGCCGGCACCATGCGATCGGCTTCATCAGACGGATTGACGTACTCTTTGTAGTAGTCGAGCGTATCGGGCGTGTAATAGACATACGTCTGTGACACGTCAACAGGGTTATAGCGCTCCAGGTTTTCGTTCATCACATTGGCAATCGACATACCGCACGTCACCGAGGTGATGGCCAAAAACAGGAGCATCGCGATGACGCCCATCGAAAAGCACACCGTGTTGACCTTGGCCGCAAGCTGGCGCACGGTAAACATGTTGAGGCCGCGCCAATACACGCCGCGCAGGCTCTGCAGCAGCTTGATGAGCATGCCCGAGAGTCCCCAGAACAGGGCAAAGGTGCCCACGGTAACCATAGCGGTCGTAATGCCAAACTGGTTCATGGCCTCTTGCAGCTTGCTGTCCGTCGCGGTTAGCGGGAACCCATCACGTAGCAGACGGTAATAGGCCACACCCACAAGCACCACGCCCACGGCAAAGATGGCAATCGCAATCCAGGGGTTGCGCGTCTTGATGCTCTCGTTGCGACGCTCGGCACCCATAAGCTCGATGAGTTTGGTACGACGCACGGCGCGAAGGTTCAGCAGTAGCGTAAGCACAAACATTACGAGCATGCAGGCAAGGGTCAGATTGAACGCATGCACCGAGAAAAAGAAGTGGAAATTGGCGATCTGTGTCTTAAAAAGCGAGGCCGTAAAGAACGTCATGAGCTGGGAGAGTCCCACACCCAGCACAATGCCGGCGACAAAGGCCACGACCGAGACAATCACCGTCTCGAGCGCCATGATCGTGGCGACGCGTCCGCGCCCCATGCCGAGCACCTGATACAGGCCAAACTCCTTCTTGCGGCGTTTCATGATGAAGTTATTGGCATACACCATCAAAAAGGCCATGACACCGGCCAAAAAGTACGTCAGGTCGCCGAGCATGCTGCCCATAACCTGCGTCAAGCCCTCTTCATCGATTCCGGCAATGTCGACCTGCATCGAGACGGTATTGAAGGCATAGAAGACCGTGACGCCCAGGGTGAGCGTCAAAAGGTAGACGAGGTAGTCGCGGCCGGCGCGGCGGACGTTACCCCAAGCGAGTTTACAGAGCATCGGAGCCCTCACCGCCCATCATGGCAACGACCTCCATAATGCGGTCGAAGAACTCTCGGCGATCGGTGTCGCCGCGGCGCAGCTCGGTGAAGATCTTGCCGTCGCGAATAAACAGCACACGGCTCGTGTAGCTGGCGGCAAAGCTGTCGTGCGTGACCATGAGCACGGTGGCGCGTAGACGGCGGTTAAGAGCCTCCAGGCTCTCGAGCAGCAAACGGGCGCTCTTGGAATCGAGGGCGCCGGTGGGCTCGTCGGCCATAATCATAGTGGGGTCGGTGACGAGCGCGCGAGCCGCGGCAACGCGCTGCTGCTGACCGCCGGACATCTGGTAGGGATACTTGTCGAGCACCTGACTGATGGACAGACGCGCGGCCACGTCCTGCACGCGGGTCGAGATTTCGGCCGAATTCACACGGGCGATGGTGAGCGGCAGGGCTATGTTCTCGCGTGCCGTGAGCGTATCGAGCAGGTTGGAATCCTGGAAGATAAAGCCGAGCTCCTCGCGGCGAAACTGCGAAAGCTTGGCCTGCTTCATGCGCGTCACGTCCTGGCCGTTGATGCGGATCGTGCCACTTGTGGCGCTATCGATGGTCGAGACGCAGTTGAGCAACGTCGACTTGCCCGAGCCCGAGGCGCCCATGATGCCAACGAATTCGCCGCGGTTGACGGTAAAGCTGACGTCGTTGAGCGCGCGGGTCACGTTGCCCAGCGCTCCATATACCTTTTCGAGATGCGCGACCTCCAGTACCGGGGTCGCCATGTGCGTGGTTTGCATACCGAGTCCTTTCTTGCGATTAGTCTACGGCATCTATAGTCGCAAGAAGACGAGTCGGCTACCATCGATATGGCTTACGCTTGCCTTACCGTTGTGTAAGGTACGGGTAGCTAGCCTGTCACTTGTTGATGTTGAGAGAGGACTCCTGTTGAAAACTGTTCATGTTGCCGCTGGGATCATTCGCAAGGAAGGATCTGACGAGCTGCTTGCCGTGCAGCGCGGCTACGGCGACATGCGAGGACTTTGGGAGTTCCCGGGCGGCAAGCTCATGCGCGGCGAGTCGCCCGAGGACGCCGTACGCCGCGAGCTCATGGAAGAGTTGCAGGTAAAAGT
Organism: Collinsella sp.; assembly: GCA_019414645.1. Taxonomy (GTDB): domain Bacteria; phylum Actinomycetota; class Coriobacteriia; order Coriobacteriales; family Coriobacteriaceae; genus Collinsella. The sequence goes on along the minus strand of DXLP01000019.1, from coordinate 34,472 downwards.
CACCAATCTGCGCGATTTCTATACCGTTGAGTACGACTACCCCGATTTTCATCTCTCCATGGAGTGCTACTACTGCTCGCTGGCTAAAGAGTCTGGCGAGCCCCAGAAGCACGACCGCCAGCTCGATATCCGCTGGATTCCGCGCACCTCGCTTGCCACCGTTGAGTGGATGCCCGCCGACAAGGGACTCATTGATGCCCTAATTGAGTTGAAGGAAGACCGGCTTGAGGCCAACGGCGTTGCCAACGACGCCGAGGCCACCGCGACCGACGAGCCCGCCACCAAGCCCAAGCGCGCACCTAAGCGCCGCAGCAAAAAGCGTCCAAAGCCCGGTCTGTTGGACGGCATCGACACCTCGGACCTTTCCGCCGACGAGCGTGAACTCGTGCGCCGTCGCGCCGCTATAAAAAAGTCCATGAAGGGCAACAAGCGTGCAAACACCAAGCCCGAGCTGCTCGTACGACAGCGCCTGCGCGCCGCGGGCCTTACGGGCTATCGCTTGGAATGGAAGGTTCCCGGCAAACCCGACATCGCCTTCCCCGGGCGCAAGATCGCCATCTTCGTCAACGGCTGCTTTTGGCACCGCTGCCCCAAGTGCAACCCTAGCCAGCCCAAGCGCAACGTTGAGTTTTGGGAGGCAAAGTTCCGTCGCAACGTCGAGCGCGACCGCGCTGCCGTGGCAGCACTCACTCAAATGGGCTGGACGCCTATAACCATCTGGGAATGCGAACTCAAAAAAGACCGCATCGACGGCACGATGGAAAAGGTCATCGAGCAGGTGCGGGCCGCAGAGCCGCAGCGCTAGGAACGAGCCGTCCACACGCCCCGCACAGGCGAGCCACATCCACGCCACAAACCTTAGAAAGCCCTTAAGCCCAAAACCTTTCAAGAGTGTTACTCGATAGCTTTGACCTGCGGTTTCATCGTAACACCAAACCAGGTTAAGCCTTTCTTTAGCGCTTCTTTGCAGCAGCCGCGGCATAATACTGCCAACGCACGGGATCTAGCAGCATACCCCGTGCGCAACCTTTTGGTGGACATCGAGGAGGCCGCATAAGCATGCATTCTTCCAATGACGCAGCACAGCAGCCATCCCTAAAACATGCAGACCTTTTCTCCTTCCCCCCGACACAGAGAAACGGCCTCCTCGACTCCCCCACCACAAAAACCAAACGCTCAACCGACCAGGAACTCAACCTGCGAGCATCCTTCGAAAAGCTCCAAGCATCCCTAGACAAAACCTTCCCCAACCAAGCCCGGGCATACCAATCCCCCATCAGCAAAGAAGCCCTAACGCCCCACCCATTTCTGCCCTAACGCCACAAGGGCAATCGAGCAGGACGGCTTGGGCGGGTCCCCGTACTTAGTTTCCAAAATCATTCCGCAGCGCGAAGGCCCCCGTCGCCAACGCTTCGTAGAAGCGAGGCAACGGGGGCCTTCATGCGCGAGGACGTTTTGGAAACTAAGTACGGGGACCCGCCCAAGCCGTCCGGTGGGATCGGAGTACCCTTGCTGTTACTCTGCCTTGCCCACAGAGTTAAGGTTGGTCATGCGGATCTTAACCAGCTCGGTGATCTCACGCATACCCTCCTTGGCCGGCTTCTTGGGATCGAAGCAGGCGGGGTTCTCGGCCATGTAGGCCATGAAGCCCTTGGTGTAGGCCTGACGCAGCTCGGTGGCGTAGTTAACCTTGCAGATGCCGTTCTTCACAGCCTCGGCAACCTGCTCATCGGGCACACCAGAGGTGCCGTGCAGAACCAGCGGCACGTCGACGGCGTCGCGGATGGCCTTGACCACGGACTGCTCGATGTGCGGATCGCTCGTGTACACACCGTGGCTGGTGCCAACGCCAATAGCGAGGGAGGTGCAGCCGGTACGCTCGACGAACTCCTTGGCCTCGGCCGGATCGGTGTAGGGGCTCTCGCCCTCAACCGCGGGACCGTCGTCCTCCTTGCCGCCAACCTTACCGAGCTCAGCCTCGACGGGCACGCCCATGGCGCGGCCAGCGGCGGCGACGGACTTGGTCAGGGCGATGTTGTCCTCGAAGGACTCGTGCGAACCGTCGATCATGACAGAGGTGTAGCCCGTGCGGAAAGCCTGCATGCAGCGGTCATAGCCATCGCCGTGATCGAGGTGCAGAGCGACGGGCACGGAAGCGCGCTCGGCGGCAGCCTTGACCATGCCGTAGAAGTAGTCCAGACCAGCGGTCTTGATGGTGCCCGGGGTGGTCTGCATGATGACGGGGGACTTGGTCTCCTCGGCAGCGGCCAGAACGGCCATAACAAACTCGAGGTTCTCGACGTTGAACGCGCCGACGGCGTAGTGGCCGGCCTGAGCGTCCTTGAGCATCTTTTCGGTGGTAACAAGTGCCATGAGCGTTTGCTCCTCTCCCTCGCCCGCATCTGGACATCGGGCGTAGTTGTTCACAAGGCGTTTTACCTTGCGTTTTACTGCGCTCATTGTATGAAATTCAGCGGCTTTACACGCGCGAGATATTGAGCCCATGCAGGTCAATACAGTCGTTTTTGAAAAGTAAACGGAAGGAATTGGAGCCGAGTGGGCGTATTCGATATTGAATTTTGGGCGTTCAGCGTCTTTCTTTTATAGAAAAGATAAGTAATCGAAAGGCGTTTTCTTACTCAAAAAGAAAATGAACGAAAATAGACTCAACACAATTCCTGCAAATTTCGGTTGAGAATGGAGCAGCTATGGCCCATGCGACAACCCGAGCTTTCGCCGATGAGCGTCGTTCCGCCATCATGGAAATGCTCGAACATAACGCCTCGGTGCAAGTGGCAGAAATCGCCCAGACCTTTGGCGTGTCCTCCGTTACCGCCCGCGCCGACCTGGACGCGCTCGCCGAGTCCGGCAAGTTGCGCCGCACGCATGGTGGCGCCGTGTCTCTCCAGAAGCGACTGACCGTATCCACCCAGGATCGCCGCATCAACGTCAATGTCGCCGCCAAGCAGGCCATCGCGCAAAGCGCCATCGAGCTCGTCGGCAATGGCGACACGCTGCTTGTCGACTCGGGCACCACGGCGCTCGAGTTCGTCCGGCTCCTCGATCAGCGCGACGGCATCACCGTCATCACGGCCGACATTACCATCGCCGATTATATCGACGAGAGCATGCCCTCGGTCGATGTCGTCATGCTGGGTGGGGCACTACGCAAAGGTCATCGCTATCTGTACGGCCCACTTACCATGCAGGCGCTCCAAATGGTCCACGCCGACCTTGCCGTCATGTGCCCCGGCGCCTTTGTCCCCCGCTGCGGCTTTACGACCGACTTTCCGCAGATGGCCGAGACCAAAGCGGCTATGGTCGGCGCCGCCCGTCAAAGCGTCGCCCTCATGGACGCCAGCAAGGTTAACGGACGTGGCATGTACCGCTTTGCCGAGCTGGCAGATGTCGACACCATCGTGATGGACCGTGACCCCGATCATGCCGTTGCCACCTCAATCGCCGAGATCGTCGACGACGCCCGCCCAAATCTCCTCATCGCTGACGCTTAAACAAAAACCACCACAAAGGTCTCCTTTGTGGTGGTTGAGCATCAGAAGTGAATGTGTCGCTACTTGGAAAGCTCGTCGGCGAGGGCCTCGATCTGGGCGCGCGAGGCGTCGTTGAGCGAGCCCAGCACGGTCACTTTGTTCTGCGTCAGGGTGATGTCCTTCATGCCCTCGAGCTCCTTGGTCATAACCTTGGCAGCGGCAGGCGCCCAGGAACCGGCCTCGACGAGCGCAACTGTACGGTTCTGATAGGCGTGCTCGGCAAGCGTATGGATAAAGGTGCTCATGAACGGGAAGATCTCGCCCTGATAGGTGATGGAGGCGAGCACCAGGCGGTCGTAGCGGAACGCGTCCTCAACGGCCTCAGCCATATCATCGCGAGCCAAGTCAAAGACGGAGACCTTCTGGCCGCGGGCCTCGAGCGCAGATGCGAGCTCCTCAACGGCAGCCTTCAGATGCCCATACACACTCGCATAGGCAATCGTGATGCCCTCGTCCTCGGGCTGATAGCTCGACCAGGTGTTGTAGGTGTCGAGGTAATAGCCCAGGTTCTCGGTCAGCACAGGACCATGGAGCGGGCAGATGATCTGGATATCCAGATCGGCGGCCTTCTTGAGCACGGCCTGCACGAACTTGCCGAACTTACCGACGATGCCAAAGTAGTAGCGGCGCGCTTCGCAAGCCCAGCCCTCGGGATCCTCGATGTCGTTAGCACCGAACTTGCCAAAACCGTCGGCACTAAAGAGCACCTTGTCGGTGGCCTCATAGGAGAAGAGCACCTCGGGCCAGTGCACGTTGGGGGCGCCGACAAACGTCAAGCTGTGGCCGCCCAGGTCGAGCACGTCGCCATCTTTGACGACCATCTTGCGCTCGGGGAAGTCGGTGCCAAAGTAGTTGACCATCATGCGGAAAGCGCCCATGCTGGCCACAATCTGCGCCTGGGGGTAGCGCTCCATAAAGGCGGCGATACCGGCGGAGTGATCGGGCTCCATATGATGGACAACCAGGTAGTCGGGCGTACGGCCATCAAGCACGGCCTCGAGGTTGCCGAGCCACTCGTCGACAAAGCCGGCGTCGACCGAATCGGCGACAGCGATCTTGTCGCCCAAGATAACGTAGCTGTTATATGCCATACCGTTCTCGGACACGTCGTACTGGCCCTCGAACAGGTCAATGTCGTGATCGTCGACGCCAATGTAGCGGATATCCTTGGTGATCTCCATCAGGCAAAGCCTCCTAGATAGACAAAAGAGCCCGTCTATCATAGCACTCGGCTACATCCCAACAGCTATCTACCGACATCCTTACCGATTGTTATTGATGTTCAACATATCACCGTTGACCTGCGAAAACTATGCGCGCGGTGCCGCCGTACTATGTCGAACGATGAGCTGGCCGGGAATACGGATGGCAACGGTTTTGCCCGCCGTACCCGCCTCGGGAACCGCATGCTCAAACACCTCGCGTCCGCGCTGATGTAGATCGAATCGCACGGTCGTGAGCTCGTTGTGTGCCACAAAATCATCGAGCGAATCGTCGACGCCCACCACGCTCACGTCCTCGGGCACGCGCAGACCGCTATCGCGCAGCGCTGCAATCGCGCCATTTGCCATCTGGTCGTTTGCCGCGTAAATCGCCGTCATGGTGCGATCGTGCTCGGCCAGGTACCTGCCGGCCTCGTAGCCGCTGTTGGCAGACCAGTCGCCCTCGAGCGGCTCTGCCGGCTCGATGTGTTTACGCTCGAGTGCATCCTGCCAACCGGCGCGACGAAATTGCTCGTCGACCGAGAATGACGGGCCGCCAATATAGCGAATCTGCTCGTGCCCTAGCTCAAACAGGTGATCCATAAGCAATAGCGAGCAGCCGTAATGGTCGGAATCGACCGTGGTCACCCGCGGGTGCGCGTACATGGTAACGATGACCGTGCCAATGCCCGGCAGTGGATCAAACGTCTCAAAATCGGGCGCCATGCGACTCATACCGATGATGATGCCGTCCACCGGCAATGCGGCCATACGACGCGTGGCCTCGGCAAGCGAAAACTCCTCGGTCTTGGACATCTCGACCAGCGTGATGGCACAATTATGCTCACGAGCAGCGCTGGCGATGCCGTCGATCATTGAGAGGTTGCCGAACTTGGTCACATCGTTGACGCACAGGCCGACCGAATGGTAACGGCCGTCGCGCAGCGAGCGACCGGCATAACTCGGACGAAAGCCGAGCTCTTGCATCGCGGCCTGTACGCGCTGGCGCGTCTGCTCGTTCACATTGGGCAAGCCGTTGGCAACGCGCGAGACCGTCTGCTGCGAAACGCCGGCAGCGCGGGCGACGTCGGCCATGGAGACCGGACGCGAACTGGTATCGTTGGACGGGCGCCTTGCCACAGGATCACCTTCACCCTTGCGAGATCTGAATAGCGTGAATGCCGGCCCGGGCAGAAATACATCCCGCGCCGACGCCCGCTATCGTCGGACGCATGTTAACGTACTCTACTTTTTCTATCTGCATCTCTTCTGCTTTATAAGTCCATACGGCAGTACCGTTCACGGCTGAATTTCTACCGATTACCAGATTCTCAAAAAGTGACAAGCGATGTGTTATGAGTACGTTAACATAGCCCGTAGCGTGCGGTATTGTGAACACTTGGTTCATGCCGCTTCAAGTTGTTAACGTACTCATAACGACGCAAAACCCACCCGTGCGCGCCAAGGAAAGGACTCCCATGACCACCCCCGACGAAAAGACATTCGCCACGCTCACCAAGCTGTTCGAGGAGGAGTTTGGCCCCATCGGCGACCGCCAGGTGCTCTACGTGCACGCGCCCGGCCGTTCCGAGATCAGCGGCAACCACACCGACCACGAGGGTGGCCACGTTATCGCCGGCTCGCTCGATGTCGCCGTCGACGGCATCGCCGTGGCAACCGATTCCAACAAGGTTCGCGTAGCCGACGAGGGCTATCCCACGTTTGAAATCGCGCTCGACACGCTAGACGTTCAGGAGTCCGAGAAGGGCACGTCCGCAAGCCTCGTGCGCGGTATGGCCCACGAGGTCGCAGCCCTTGGCGTTGAGCCCAAAGGCTTCGACTTTGCCTTTACCTGCTCCGTCCCCTCGGGCGGCGGCCTTTCCAGCTCTGCCGCCGTCGAAGCCGCGTACGGTCGTGCCATGGAGACGCTCTGGGGCGCGCCCGCCATTGAGCCCGTCACGCTCGCCCAGATGAGCCAGCGCACCGAGAACAACTACTACGGCAAGCCCTGCGGTCTGATGGACCAGGCCGCCGTTTGCTTGGGCGGACTCGCCTACATGGACTTTGAGGATCAGGCCCAGCCCAAGACCCAGAAGCTCAAACTCAACTTTGAGGATCACGGCTATGCGCTCGTGCTCGTTAAGGTCGGTGCCGACCATGTGGCAGCTACCGACGACTACGCCGCCGTTCCGCGCGAGATGCAGGACGTCGCCGCCGAGTTTGGCAAGGCGCGTCTGTGCGAGGTAAACGTGGCGGACTTTGACGCCAAACTCCCCGAGCTGCGCGCCAAGCTGGGCGACCGTGCCTGCCTGCGCGCCGTTCACTACTGGTACGAAAACGGCCTAGTCGACAAGCGCTGGGCTGCCCTGAACGCCGGCGACATCGACCAGTTCCTGGTCCTGACGCGCGAGTCCGGCGCCAGCTCTGCCATGTACCTGCAGAATGTCGTTGCCAAGCTGGGCTCCGAGCAGCCCTCGATGTATGCCCTGGCACTGGCCGAGCATGTGCTCGACGGCCGCGGCGCCGTCCGTATCCACGGCGGCGGCTTCGGCGGTACCATCCAGGCCTTCGTGCCGCTCGATCTGGTCGACACCTTCATTGCCAAGATGAACGGCTGGCTGGGCGAGGGCTCTGCCCGCCACTACGCAATTTCTGACAAGGGGGCTTACGCGGCATGGCTGTAATGACTGACGTGCGCGAGGCCGCGCAGAACCTGATCGAGTACGCTATCCACCGATCGATGATCGGCCAGGACGATCGCATCTGGGCATACAACACCATTTTGGAGTGCATCGGCGCCACGGGCCCCGCACTCGACATGGCCTGGGCGCTCCAGGTCGAAAAACTCTCGCTCTTGCACCCCGATACCCTGCCCGACTTTGACCTTGAAGGCACGCTTGCCGCGCTTGCCGAGGCTGCCGTTGCCAACGGTGCCGCCGAGGACACGGTGTCGGGCCGCGACCGCATCACCATGCGCATCATGGGCGCGCTCATGCCGAGGCCTTCGGTTGTAAACGAGGAGTTCAACGGACGTATGGGCGTCAACGAGCCCCGCGCCGCGACCGACTGGTTCTACGGCCTGTGCTGCGACGCCGGCTACGTGCGCCGTGCCGCCATCGCGCGCAACATCAAATGGAGCACCCCCACCAACTGGGGCGATCTTGAAATCACCATCAACCTGTCCAAACCCGAGAAGGACCCGCGCGATATCGCCGCGGCAGGTGCAGCCAAGAACTTGGGCGAGAAGTATCCCGCCTGCCAGCTCTGCATCGAGAACGAGGGCTACCCCGGACGCTCCGCCGCAGCCGACGGCGGCGCTCACCCCGCCCGCCAGAATCTGCGCGTTATCCCCATTGAGCTCGACGGCGAGCGCTGGGGCTTCCAATACAGCCCGTATGCGTATTTTAACGAGCACTGCATTGCCATGAGCTCCGAGCATCGCCCGATGCACGTCGACCGCAAGGGGCTGACCTGCCTGCTCGACTTTGTCGACCTGTTCCCGCACTACTTTATTGGCTCCAACGCCGACCTGCCCATCGTGGGCGGCTCGATTCTGTCGCACGACCACTTCCAGGGCGGCGCGCACGAGTTCCCCATGATGCATGCCACCGAGGTCTCGCAGTTTAGCGTGCCCGGCTTTGACCAAGTCAGCGGTACCGTGTTGCAGTGGCCGCTTTCGGTGCTGCGCCTGCGCTCGCACGACCGCGCCCAGCTGCTCGACGCTGCCGAGAAGATTATCCTCGCCTGGCGCGAGTGGACCGATGAGTCGGTGGGCATCATCGCGCACACAGCCGACGGCGTAGCGCACAACACCGTGACGCCCGTCATCCGCCGCGTCGACTCCCGCGGCAATGCCGGCGGCGAGATCTACGAGGCCTACCTGGCGCTTCGCTGCAATATCACGACCGACGAGCATCCGCTGGGCGTATTCCACCCGCATGCCGAGTACCACCACATTAAGAAGGAGAACATCGGCCTGATCGAGGTCATGGGCCTGGCCATTTTGCCGCCGCGCTTGGTTCCCGAGCTCGGCGCTGTCCGCGAGCACTTGCTGGCGGCCAAGGCCGATGCCAGCTACGACCTTGCTGGCGCGCTCGAGGGCGACGACCTTTGCCGCAGCCATGCCGCGTGGGCCGAGGACGTCTTTGCTCGCCGCGCCGACGAGCTTACGGCCGACAACGCCATCGATATCCTGCACGAGGAGGTCGGCGTGGTGTTTGGCCACGTGCTCGACAACGCCGGCGTCTTTAAGTGGGACGAAGCCGGCCGCGCCGCCCAGCAGCGCTTTATCGACTCGCTGTAGCACGCGAGCTCGAACGCACGCACTTAACAAATGGCGCCTACACGACCGCGGCGCCCGCCGGCAACATCGCCGGCGGGCGCCGTTTTCTGATGCAAGGGTAGCTAATTTGCATCAAAACAAGGAGTGTTCCAAACTGCCGGCAGAGAAGGAGCGCCCCAAGTGCCGACCTAAACCCCACATTATTCGATGGAAAAACGTGGTTACCTCCCACATTATTCGATGGAACAACGTGGTTTACTCCCACATTTTTCGATGGAAAGACCAAAACGGTCTTATACTAACCATGATCGTTAGGAGGCAGTATGCAGCGACAGCTAATGGACGAACTCATCGCTTGGAAATCTAGGGCAAACCGCAAGCCCCTCCTGCTTAAGGGGGCCCGCCAGACGGGAAAAACCTGGCTTCTTAACGAATTCGCAGGCCAGCAGTATCAAAACGTCATCCGCTTTGACTTTATGCTCGAACCGGGCGCACGTTCGCTGTTCGACGGAAGCCTTGACCCCAAACGCATCATCTCCCAGATAGAGCTCCTGCGCGGCCAGACCATAACGCCGACAGACACACTCATCATCTTCGACGAAATCCAAGAGGCACCGCGTGGCATCACCTCGCTCAAATACTTCAACGAGCTGGCGCCGGAATACCATATCGTGGCAGCCGGCTCCTATATGGGGCTCGCGCTCCGACGCGAAAACGAGTCGTTCCCCGTCGGCAAGATTGACCAGCTTACCATGCGCCCCATGGGGTTTGTCGAGTTCGTTCGTGCCGTCGATGGCGATCCGCTCGCAGATGCCATCCTTGCCGCAGACATGGACCTGCTGGCAAACGTTTCCGAAAAGCTCGAGCGCCTGCTCAAGGAATACCTCGTTGTCGGTGGCATGCCAGAAGTTGTCTCCGCTTTCGCCACCTCCCACGATTTCATCGAGGCCCGCAGGCTTCAGCAGCAAATCATCGAAGCTTACGAATCCGATTTTGGCAAGCATGCGCCAGCCCGCATCGTCGAGCGCATGAGGCTGGTTTGGAAATCCCTTCCCGGCCAGCTCGCAAAGGAAAACAAGAAGTTCGTCTACGGTGCGCTCCGCCCCGGGGCGCGCGCACGCGATTTTGAGGAAAGCCTCCAGTGGCTCATGGACTATGGAATCGTTCATAAGGTACCACGTGTTTCCGCCCTAAGAGCACCGCTCACAAGCTACGAGGATCTCTCGGGCTTCAAGCTGTTCTGCATCGACACCGGCATCCTCGGAGCACTCTCCGGCCTCTCGCCAGCCATTGTTCTGAACGGGCCCGCTGTTTTTACGGAGTTCAAAGGCTCGCTGACCGAGCAATACGTCGCACAGGAGCTTTTGCTCCAAGGCAAAACTCCCGCGTATTGGTCATCCTCCTCCGGCAATGCAGAGACTGACTTTGCCGTCGACCATGCGGGGACCGTGCTTCCGCTCGAGGTCAAGGCGGCAGAGAATCTCAAAGCAAAGAGCCTGAGGATTGCCTGCGAGAAGTTCAAGCTCGAGCGCTGCGTGAGAACATCGTTAGCGGCATATAGAGACGAAGGCACGCTCGTCAACATTCCGCTCTGGGAGATTGGGCAAATCGACAAGCTAGCATAGGCGCTGTGGAGGGGGTGCCCCGTAAGGAGTGTCCCAAACTGCCGGCAAAAAAGGAACGTCCCTATCTGCCGCATTCCCGAAGCAAGGCAACGCCGATGTTTTGGCAACGGCAGCGAGCGGGCCGCATTTGAGACAAGGTGACGTGAAACGAAAGGGCGCTGACCTTCTGGTCGCGCCCTTGAAGTTGAACGTCAGATTGTCCAAATGCGGCCCGCGCAGCGTCGAGCCGTTGCGCGGTTTGGTAAAACCGCGTAACCCTACAGCTCCGTTACTTCAACGTTGTTGAAGATCTCATCCCAGCGGTCCATGACCAGGTGGCCGGTCTTGGGATCCATGGCGTTGAGCTTGCCGCAGGTATTGGCGGTCTTGAGCACCGTGACGTCGTCGGCACCAGCAGCAATGGCATGCGCAAAGCCGGCGATGGTCGAGTCGCCGGAACCCGTCGCGTTCACAGCCGCAATCGCGGGCGTCTTGGCGCGGAACGCGCGGCCCTCATGGAAGCCCACCGAACCGGCAGCGCCCATCGAAACGACAACCCAGGGGATACCGGCAAAACGGTCATCGGCGGCAAGCGCCTCGCGCAGGGCATCGACATCATCGGTCGTAAAGGACGTACCCAGCAGGCCGTTAATCTCGGTCAGATTGGGCTTTACGAGCTCGGGCTTTGCGTCGGACTCCAGCGCGGCCTCCAGCGATGCACCCGAGGTGTCGAGCAGCACCTTGGCGCCCGCCTCCTCGGCGATCCTGACGAGCTCGGCATAGTAGCCGGCATCGACGCCACGCGGCAGCGAGCCCGAAAGCGTCACAACGTCCGCCTTCGCTGCAAGCTCGGCGAACTTGGCCGTAAAGGCCTCGAGCTCGGCCGGGGCGATCTGCGGGCCGCTCTCCAGCAGCTCGGTCTGATTGCCCTCGTGCAGGATATTCAGGCAAATGCGCGTCTCGCCGGCGATGGGCACAAAGTCGTTCTTGACGCCGTCGGCATCCATAAGCTCGGCCATATAGGCACCCATGTGGCCGCCGAGCAGACCGGTCGCGAGCACATCGTCGCCCAACTGCAGCAGCACACGGCTCACGTTGAGGCCCTTGCCGCCAGCGGTCTTTTCGGGCGTCACACGGTTAACATCGTCGATGATCAGCTTGTCGAGCTGATAGCGCGTATCAATCGACGGGTTCATGGTAACGGTCAGAATCATGTTGAACTCCTGTTCCGGGGCGGCATGACCCGCCCCAAACATACGATAACTCGTTAAAGGATCTCGATCTCAAAGCCGCGGGTGACAGTCTCTCCCGGCTTGGCCACCAGGCAGCCACGCTTGTGCTCCAGGATATCGTCCTCGTCGGAGCAGGTGGACAGACCACCCCACGGTTCAACAGCCACAAAGTCGCCCTCGGGCTTGCTCCACACAATCAGGTACGGCATATCGGGGAACGTCAGGCGCACGCCCTTGTCCTCGGTTTTCTTGGTCAGCGTAACCACGCGGCTCTCGAGCACGTCGAAGATGGTCTCCGCGAAGTCAAAGAGTTCATGGGTAAGCGGCAGGTTCTGGCCGATCATGGGGTTCTTGCTGCGATGCTCAACATCAATCAGGCCCGTCGAGGGAACGGCAGTGCAGAGGTCGGTGGCCTCACGCTGCTCAAAACGAAGCTCGTAGTCGTCATAGGACTCGCCCTCGTCGAGCGGGCACTTAAAGCCGGGGTGACCGCCCACAAAGAACGGCATGTCCTCGGTGCCCTCATTGGTCACCTCGTACGACACGGCCACCTTTTCCGAATCGATCGTGTAACGAGCAACGATCTTAAACGGATACGGGTACTGCTCGAGCAACTCGGCATGGTCGGCAGAGCTTAAGCTCAGCGCAACCATGTTGTCGGTCTGTTCCTCGAGCTTCCACTCCTGCTTGCGCGCAAAGCCGTGGCGGGCGAGCTTTACCTCGCGGCCGCCCATGGTCATTGCGTGACCGTCACGAAGGCCACCGCAGATCGGGAAACAAATGGGCGCCTGGCCCGACCAGACCGCCGGGTCACCCTGCCACAGGTACTCACGGCCGTTGGCCGCAATAGAAGTGAACGACCCGCCCGCCGTGCTCAGTGCTACGCGGATAGAACCGTTATCAAGAACAAACTCCATAGGAGCCTTCCCTTTCTTACGACAGCCCGCCAAGTCAATAGGGCTGATAGAAAACCGGCCCGCGCCCCCTCACAGAAACGCGAGCCGTCAATTGAAAAGCTGCAGAATGCCGGGTACCACCAAAACGAAGCACACAAGCTCAGCAAGCAAACGTGTTATCGGAGCAGCTTACCGAACCAGAAAGCTTCGCAACAACAGCGGTAACCCCACAGGTACCCCCAACGTCAGCGAGAAGCCAGCTGGTGAGGCAAGGTGCCGTGAAGCAAGGCGGCATTGACCTTCTGGTCATGCCGTCGAAGCTGAACGGCAGATTGCCCACCAGATGGCTTCGCAGCGTCGGCCGGTTACGCGGTTTGGTAAAACCGCGTAACCTCCTTAGTCGTGGTATTCGCCGCGGTCCCACTTCTCGAGGAACTCGTCAAAGAAGTGCGGGTCGGCCTGAGCCTCGGCATCGGCCTTGTTGCAGGCGTCGATCTTAGCGATCAGGGCATCGTGCTCGGGAGTCTTCTCGTAGGGCTCCTCCAGGAAGGCAAGCATGATGTCAGCCATCAGGAACTCGCCGGTGATCTTGCCACCAAAGCCCACGATGTTGGCGTTGAGCTCACGACGGGCATACAGGGCAGAGGTCATGTCGCGGACCAGGGCGCAACGGGCGCCGGGGACCTTGTTGACGGCGTTGGTGATGCCAATGCCGGTGCCGCACAGGGCCACACCAAAGTCGGCCTTGCCGCTGGCAACGGCCTCGCCCACGGCCTTGCCGTAGATGGGATAGTGCGTACGGGTGTGGCTGTAGGTGCCGCAGTCGAGCACCTTGTAGCCAGCCTGCTCCAGGCGGTCGGCCAGATAGATCTTCTCGTCCGTAACGATATGGTCGCAACCGATTGCGATGGTCTTCTTCATCAGAACGTCCTTTCGTCTGAATTCACAAGTTGAGGTAGAAGTTCGAGTTCTCGGTGGCTCTCGTTAGGCCATCCTGTTGAGCATGTCGACACGGATCTGGTGACGGCCGCCGGCGTACTGGGCGCGCAGGAACTCGCGGGCGATCTTCTTGGCGACCTCGGTGCCCACAACGCCCGGGCCCATGGTGACCATGCGCGAGCCGTTGTGCTCGCGGGTCATGTAAGCGGAACGCTCGTCGGAAATGTTGGCGACGACCATGCCCTTGATCTTGACGGCGGCCATATAGGAGCCGACGCCGTACTTATCGAATGCGAAGCCCTGGGAATCCTTGTGCTCCAGCAGGTCCTTGGCAACGGCGGTCGCGGAATCGACAAAGTCCGCGGCAGGGGTCTCGGAATAGTCGACGACCTCGTGACCGTCGGCGATGAGCATCTCCTTGATGGACTCCTTCATCGACATACCGTCGGCATCGGAAGCGATTACAACCCTCATGACATCCTCCTTGAGAGATACGCAGGTGCGTAGTTTCTGTTTGGAAGTGTTGAATCGCGTTCAGGTCCGGGCATCTGAATGTGCGGTTCTTCACTGTTCATGTTTATTTGAACACATTCGAACATCAACTGCAAGAATTATTTGTTTGTCTTTGTTCTTTTTTGAACAAATACCGTTCGCGGATGATTGCTGACCGTTTGGAATCGGGGAAAGCCCGCCCTGCCACGTATTCAACAAACAAAAGGGCGGCCGAGAACGTGTCTCGGCCGCCCTTCGGCGGTATTCCCCGGTATATACAGCTGTTTTAGCTACTCGGACTGCCCGCCCTTTTTGGCGTGCTTGGACGGAGCGCTCAGAAAGCGACCCGTCAAATAGTTCGCCGGGCCGGAAATATCAATCCCCAGCAGGGTGTGCCCCAGCCACAAAAACGCCGCGAGCACCAGCAATGGAATCACGCACGAGGTCACGATCATCACGATGACGCCTTCGATAAGGTCGGTCACCTGCTGCACGATCTCGTCGGTCATCTGCTTGGCACCACTGGTTACCGACGTGACCAGGCTTGAGGCACCGTCGGCAAGCTGCTCAAGCACGTTCTTGGACTCTGTGGACTCGGTCTTTTTCTTGCTTGCTTTGGAGCTATCACTATTTGCCGTACCCGCAGCGTCGGCCGCCTTTTGCTCGGCCGCTTCGATGCTCACTCGATACGTTTCGTCGACCTTTTGCGACACCCATACGCTTGCAGGCACCAACGCCATGCCGATCGTGGCGACCACCAGCACGCGAGTCGCCACGCGGCGCAGGACGGCGCTCGTGCTCCAGCGCCCGTGAATGCCGAGCGACACCGCAAGGAGCACCAGCGCAAACGGGATCAGGATGCCCAGGCCAACCGACCACAAAATGGTCAGCAGGTATTTCTCGAGGTAGAGCACGGCAAGCACGATGCCCAAGTTACCCGAAAGCTGCGCGAGCTGCTCGGCAACCGGCGTTCCCGTATCGCCCGGCAGCGCAGTGATACCCGCAGATAGGGCGACGCACGAGGTCGTGAGCGCCAAAACATTGCCCTTCTTTTGATCGATGACCTCGATGGTGGAGTCCCAAGTCTTGGTATCGGCGAAATGCGGACGAGCTACAAAGCCCGACAGCAGCGCCAGTACCACGAGCGCAACGATAAAGCCAATCTGCAGCTTTTTGTTTGCGCACACGACATCGGACAGACTGGGCTGCAGCTCGGTTACCGTCGTGTGCTCGGTTATCTGGACAGGACGCCCATGAGCCATCTCGTGCGCGTCTCTTTTTTGTATTGACCCGTTATCCGGCATTTGGATACCTCCTCAGTCCGGGGCTTAATGCGAAAGGAAGTATACCCACCGAGCAAAAAACGAACGGGAAGACGAACAGAGCGCACCAAGACTGTCCCCAATGACTATCTCCGGATGAGTTGCGGTGGAATAGGGATTGTTTTGCGCCCGTCGGCCCCTATTCAGTCCCTATTTCACCGCAACTTGGAGGAGGACAGAAAAAGCCCTGCTGCGGATAGCGGCAGGGCTTATGGAAGGGGACTTGGTTGTGAGGGCTCGTTAGGCGAGCTTGGCCTCGAGCTCGGCGATGCGCTTGTAGGCATCGATGGTAAAGCGGGCCTGCTTCTCCAGGATCATAGTGGTCATGAGGGTGTCCTGAGCGTGAGCCATGATGAAGGTCATCTCCATCTCGCCACCGCCGGCCTCCTGCGAAAGCAGCTTGGTCTGCGTGTCGTGGGCACCGATGAGCGCATCGCTGGCATCCTTGTGCAGCTGCTCGGCCTTCTCAAAGTCACCCTCGCGAGCAGCATCGAGCGCTGCAAGCAGATCGGTCTGGGCGTCACCTGCGTATGCGACAATCTCGAATCCAACCATCGAGATTTCTTCTTTGGTTGCCATATTGCGTTCCTTTCACATATGAACCAATGGAGAGCATCGCGTCCGGGCATACGCGCTGCGTTCTGTATGGCAGAAACATTAACATTCAAACAAAAAAGAACAGCGCAAAACGTAATTTCAAGCTATGAACGGTCACTTTTCGCCCGCGAACGGTTTTTAAACCAATCTGAACAATATCGAACACAATTAGCGGAAACCCAAACAGGCCCGTGCCCTAGCGCCAATCGCGCACCGTATCGCCCTCGACGAGTACGCCCGGAAACAGCATGTGCTCCACACCGGGTTCAACGCCCTCGGCACCGGCGATCTTATCGACCGCCCACATGCCGACGCGCTTGTTGTCAAAGCGCACCGTAGTCAGGCGACAATCGGGCACGATGTCGCCCAGACTGTCATCAACACCCACCACGCTCACGTCCTGGGGCACGCGCTTCCCGCGCGACTCGAGCCCACGGATGCAGCCATATGCCATGGCATCGTTGGAGGCATAAATGGCCGTACAGGTCGGATCGTCCGCCAG
The DNA here is from genome assembly GCA_019414645.1 of Collinsella sp. GTDB lineage: Bacteria > Actinomycetota > Coriobacteriia > Coriobacteriales > Coriobacteriaceae > Collinsella. The sequence continues at coordinate 17,853 of DXLP01000019.1, read as the reverse complement.
AGCCTGACCGGCAGCATACCCGCTCTGTGCCGTCCAATCGCCGCGCACGAGCTGCGGGGGCTCAATGCCATGCGCACGCAATGTCTCGCGCCAGCCTTCCTCGCGCCGCATGCCCGAAAGCGAGCGCTCGGGACACGAGATAAAGTGCACGGTTTTGTGCCCCCGCCCCAGCAAGTACTCGACCACCTGGCGCGAACAATCGAACTGGTCGTTATCGACCGTTGAACAGAGCGGGTGCTCCAACATCGTAACGAGCACCGTCTGCATGCCGGGCAGCGGCTCGAAGGTTCCAAAGTCCGCCGGCATGCGGTTCATAATCACAACCATGCCATCCACCGGCAGTGCGCTCATGCGCGACGATGCGCTCTCGAGGGTATACGGATGCCCGTCTACTTTAGTGAGGGTGATGGCATAGCCATGTTTGTCGGCCGCGGCGGCAAAGCCCTCCATACGGTCGAGGTTGCCGGTACCGGTAATGTTGAACATGGCGACGCCGACGGTCTTAAACCTGCCACGGCGCAGCGATCGACCGGCAAAATTGGGGCGATACCCCAGCTCGCGCATGGCGGCACGCACGCGTTCCTTGGTCTCGGGGCGCACGCTGGGCGAATCGTGCACGGTGCGCGAGACCGTCTGCTCCGAGACGCCCGCGAGGCGCGCTACGTCTTTGACGGATACCGATTTTTTAACAGCGGCCATAGATTGATCTTTCTATGTCAACGATGCCATTGGTGGCACCCTGCGCATTCAAATGAAACGCCTTCAAGTATATCCAACGCCTCCCCCACCATACGCTCACCACCCAAAACCTACCGTTCACCGACATTTTTGCTTCCCCGAACGGCTTTTGGTGCCCAAATGTTAACGTTGCCATTGTGCAAACACAGAGCCACCGGGCGGCTCAAACGTTTACGCGTAAGGAATCGACGGTTCGCAGGCACAGGAACCACCGGTTCGCGTCTTTTTTTGTGTCACAAAATGGCAACGTCAACATTTTGGCAACCGAACGCCAAAAGCTACCATCGTTGCTAACCCACCGACTCTTAGGAGCATTGCATGGAGCAACTCATCGCCATCATCGAAAAGGGCCAGCCCTTTTTCAACGCGATCGCCCGCAACAAGTACCTCAAGGCGATCCGCGACGGCTTTATCTCCGTCATCCCCATCATCATCTTCTCGTCCATCTTTTGCCTGGTAGCCTCGGTCCCCAACATCTGGGGTTTCTACTGGCCCGATGACATCAACAACGCCCTGTGGAAGTGCTACAACTACTCCATGGGCATCCTGGCCATCGCCTGCGCCGCCACCACGGCCAAGCACTTCGCCGACGCTCAGAACCGCGATCTGCCCAAGAACAACCAGATCAACTTCATCTCGTGCATGTGCGCGGCCATCATCGGCTTCTTGCTCCTTTCGAGCGACACGATCGCCACGGACGCCGCCAGCGGTTTCAACACCACCTACCTTGGTTCCAAGGGCCTGCTGACCGCTTTCATCGCTGCGTTTGTGACTGGCATCATCTACAAGTTCTTCATTAAGCGCAACATCACCGTCAAGATGCCCGAGCAGGTTCCGCCCAACATTTCGCAGACCTTTAAGGACATCATCCCCTTCTCCGTTTGCATCACCGTCTTTTGGGTCTTTGACATCGCCTTCCGCGCTGCTTTTGGCTTCTGCTTTGCCCAGGGCGTCATCCAGGTGTTCCAGCCCCTGTTCACCGCTGCCGATGGCTACATCGGCCTCGCTGTGATCTACGGCGCCATGAGCCTGTTCTGGTTCGTGGGCGTCCACGGCCCCTCGATCGTCGAGCCCGCCATCGCCGCCGCCCTCGTTGCCAACATGACCGACAACCTGGCTGCGTTCCAGGCTGGCCAGCACGCTTCCGCTGTCCTGACCCAGGGTGCCCAGTACTTCGTCGTCTGCATGGGCGGCACCGGCGCCACGCTCGTCCTGGTCTTTATGTTCTGCTTCCTGGCCAAGTCTCAGGAGATGCGCGCCGTCGGTAAGGCCGCCATCGTCCCCGTCTGCTTTGCCGTCAACGAGCCGCTGCTGTTCGCCGCGCCCATCGTGCTCAACCCCGTCTTCTTTGTCCCGTTTGTCTTTGCCCCGATCGCCAACATCTGGATCCTCAAGATCTTTATCGACTTCTTGGGCATGAACGGCTTTATGTACACCCTGCCTTGGACCGTCCCCGGCCCCATCGGCACCATCATGGGCCTGGGCTTCCAGCCGCTCGCTTTTGTGATGCTCGCCCTTATCCTGGTCATCGACTTCGTTCTGTACTACCCGTTCTTCCGTGCCTATGACGCCCAGAAGTGCGCCGAGGAGGCCGAGATCTCCCAGGAGGAGCTCGCCGCCAAGAACGCCGAGAAGGCCGCCAAGCTCAACGATGCCTTCCAGGGCAAGGCTGACGCCAAGAGCGTTGCCGCCGGCGCTGCTGCCGAGGCCGTGAAGGCCGACTCCCCCGCCGCTTCCGCAGCGTCCGCCACCGAGGCTGCGACCGCCAGCGACCTCAACGGCAGGCGCGTGCTCGTACTCTGCCAGGGCGGCGGTACCTCGGGCCTGCTCGCCAACGCGCTGGCCAAGGCTGCCAGGGAGCGCGGTATTAACCTCGAGACCGCTGCCGAGGCCTATGGCAACCACGTTGACATGCTCCCCGACTTTGACCTGGTCGTCCTGGCCCCGCAGGCCGCAAGCTACCTGGCCGACCTTCAGAAGGACTGCGAGCGCGTGGGCAACAAGTGCGTCGCCTGCCGTGGCAAGCAGTACATCGAGCTCTCCCAGAACGGCGACAAGTCTCTCGCCTTCGTAAGCGAGCAACTCTCGAAGTAAGTAACGCTCAGGGCCAGCCGACCATCCAAGACCGGCTGGCCCTTCAATTTAGACGATTGGATCATCATGTCCGTTAACCCTGCTAGCGTCACTAACCCGCCTGCGCAGTTTCCCGAGGACTTTGTCTTTGGCGGCGCCACTGCTGCCTACCAGGTAGAGGGCGAGACCCGCACTCACGGTAAGGGCAAGGTTGCCTGGGACGACTTCCTGGAGGCCCAGGGGCGCTTTTCCCCCGATCCCGCTTCGGACTTCTACAACCAGTACCCCGTCGACCTGGAACTGTGCGAGGAGTTTGGCATCAACGGCATCCGCCTCTCCATCGCCTGGAGCCGCATCTTCCCCAACGGCACCGGCGAGATCAACCCCGAGGGCGTCCAGTTCTACCACGACCTCTTCGCCGAATGCCATAAGCACCATGTTGAGCCGTTCGTCACGCTGCATCACTTTGACACGCCGCTGCCCCTCTTTGAGAAGGGCGACTTCCTCAACCGCGAGACCATCGACGCATTTGTGGACTTTGCCACCTTCTGCTTTAAGGAGTACGCCGACCAGGTGACCTACTGGTTCACCTTTAACGAGATCTGGGCGAACGCCTCCAACACCTACATCGAGGGCACCTTCCCCGGTGGCGTCAAGGCGCATCTTGCCGAGGCCTTCCAGTGCGAGCACAACATGATGCTCGCCCACGCCAAGGCCGTACTGGCCTTCCACAACGGCGGCTTTAAGGGCAAGATCGGCGTCATCCAGTCGTTGGAGTTTAAGTATCCGCTCAACGAGAACGACCCCGCCGACATCAAAGCCGCCAATAACGAGCACGTGCTGCAGAACCAGTTCTTGCTCGACGCCACCTTCCGCGGCGACTATGCTCCCGACACCCTCGAGTGCGCCAACCGCCTGGCTGCCGTCTCGGGCGGCACCATCGAGATCCCGGACGAGGATCTGAAAATCATGCGCGAGGCCGCGCTCTACAACGACTACTTGGGCGTTAACAACTACCAGTGTCGCTTCCTCAAGGCTTACGATGGCGAGAACGACCTGCACCACAACGGTACGGGCGAGAAGGGCACCGGCCGCTGGCGCGTTAAGGGTATTGGCGAGCACGTAAACAAGCCCGGCATCCCCACCACCGACTGGGACTGGATCATCTATCCCGAGGGCCTGTTCGACCTGCTCGTCTACATTAAGCAGCGCTACCCCAACTACAAGCAGATTTTCATCACCGAGAACGGCATGGGCTACAAGGACCCCTGCAAGGACGGTTTTGTGGACGACCAGCCGCGCATCGACTACATCGAGCAGCACCTGCGCTGGCTGCTCAAGGCCATGGAGGTGGGTGTCAACGTGGGCGGTTACTTCCTGTGGAGCCTGCAGGATCAGTTCTCCTGGACCAATGGCTACAACAAGCGTTATGGCTTCTTCTACGTTGACTTTGAAACCCAGAAGCGCACGCCCAAGGCAAGCGCCTACTGGTATAAGCACGTAGCGCAGACCCGTCGTCTGGACTAGCGGCTTGCGACCAGCGGAATTGCCCCGCTCACATAACCTGTCCCCATTTCTCAGCCGGGGGCGGCACGTCACACGACGCGCCGCCCCCGGCCTTTTTTGGGCAGACCGTACCGCACGTTTGTCTCAATCTGTAACATCTAGCTGAGTTTTTCGCTCCAAGCTGTTACAGATCGAGACAAACAGAACGCCCGAGCAGAGATATCTCAATCTGTAACATCTAGCTGAGATTTTCGGCCCTACCTGTTACAGGTTGAGATGAACGAGCCGAGCACGCCTACGCCCGCAAATCCCGCACGCTCGCACGCTCGACCAACACGCCCGAGACAAGCGTACGACTTCTGGAGCTCGGGGCTTCCAAACCCGCAACGACCTCGTTAAGCGCACGGATGCCCAGCTCGCGGTGGCGAAACTTCACCGACGTCAGAATCGAGTTGGGAATCGTCTTGTAGAGCTCATCGTCGAAGCCGATCACGGACACGTCGTCGGGCACACTGAGCCCTTTGTCACGTAGAGCCATCATCACACCGTTTGCCATGCAGTCGTTAGCAGCGAGGATCGCCGTGCAATCGGGTTTATCGGCAAGCACAAGGCCCGCGGCATAGCCACTATCCGCATTCCAATCGCCTTGCAGAGGCTCGGACGGCTCAATGCCACGTGCCTCGAGTGCCGCACGCCAACCTTTCATACGGCACTGGCTCGACAGCGACTCTTTCTTACCCGAAACGAAGTACACGTTCTTGTGACCGTGGTCCAAAAAGTACTCGCACGCCATACGCGCGCCGCCCTCTTGGTCGTCACTGACGGTAGAGCAGGTAGGATGTTCCATCGGTGTGATAATCACCGTCTTGAGGTCTTTCGGCGCCTCAAAGGTATCAAAGTCATCGACCATCTGGCGCAGATTGAAGATCATGCCATCAACAGGCAGCTGCGACATCCTGCGCGCTGCGTCGGCAAGGGTCATCTTCTCCCCTGCCCGCTTTTTGATCATCGTGAGCGCAAAGCCGCGTTCTTCGGCGGCATCGGCGATACCGTCAATCATGTCCACGGCGCCGCCCGACAAGTGAAACATCACCACGCCGATGCACCCGTAACGGCCCAACTTGAGCGAACGCGCGGCAAAGTTGGTTCGAAACCCGAGCGCCTCCATTGCGGAATGGACTTTATCGCGTGTCGACTCTCGCACGCTATCGGGCTCGTTGATCACACGCGACACCGTCTTGAGAGAAACACCTGCGGCAATCGCCACATCGTTCATCGAGACGTTTTTCTTGTCCATCGTTGCCACTGCTTCTCCAGTCGGTTTTGCATCGCTTGTTTTTTGTGTTCTAGCATACACTACCTGCCCGACTGACAAATCAGCCGTTTATCGGACAATATCGACCGTTCACCCGTAAATCCTTGTTGCTCTTCCAAAAATGTCTTACGTTGTCATTAACGAAATGACAACGTTGTCATTTGGCAATGCCTTCCTTAAGCAGGAAGGTTTCCGGGCAGTCCTGACCATCCATCGACGACCAGTTCCATCCACATGCGTCGCGCATTAAGTAGCAAAGGAGCTCTATGGACGCCATCGTAAAGATGCTCGAAAAGCATCAGCCGTTCTTTGAGAAGATCTCGAGGAACATCTACCTCCAGGCTATTAAGGACGGATTCCTTGGGTGCATGCCCATTGTCCTCACCTCTTCGATCTTTCTGCTCATTGCCACCCTTCCCGGCGTAGTTGGCATCACGCTGCCCCAGCCGCTCATCGACTGGTGCAACAAGCTGTACAACTTCACCATGGGCGTCATGGGCATCATGGTTGCCGGCACCACTGCCAAGAACTTTACGGCTTCCATGAACCGTCGCATGCCCGCCGGCAAAGTGCTCAACGACGGCTCCACCATGGTTGCCGCCCAGTGCAGCATGCTGCTGCTCGCAGTCACGCAGTTCACCACCAAGTTCAACGGCTCCGAACTTTCGGTCTTCGATTGCACCAGCATGGGTACGCGCGGTCTGTTCTCGGCCTATATCGCCGCGTTCATTACCGTGTGGGTCTACAAATTCTGCGTCTCGCGCGATCTGACCATTAAGCTGCCCAAGGAGGTCCCGGGCGCCATCGCTCAGAACTTCCGCGACATTATCCCCTTTGGCGGTGCCGTCATCATCTGCGGCATCATCGATGTCATCGTGCGCAACCTCATGGGCGTTCCGTTCTCCGAGCTGCTTATCAAGCTGCTCTCCCCGCTCTTTACCGCTGCAGAAACCTATCCTGGCCTTATCCTTATCCAGGCAGCCACCGCGTTCTTCTGGTTCATCGGCGTCCACGGCCCCTCGATCGTCCAGCCGGGCATCGACCCCATCCGTCTTGCCAACCAGGCCGAGAACCTGCAGGTTCTGCTGGCAGGCGGCCACCCCGCCCACTCCCTCACCTTTAACATGTCGCTCGTGGGTGAGTTCGGCGGCACCGGCGCCACGTTCATCGTGCCGCTTCTGCTGATTCTCTTTATGAAGTCCAAGCAGCTCAAGGCCGTCGGTAAGGCCTCGATTGTTCCTGTTGCCTTCGCTGTCAACGAACCGCTGCTCTTTGGCGCGCCGATGATCCTTAACCCCTACATGCTCATCCCCTTTGTTGCCGCCGGTTGCGTCAACGTGAGTGTTGCCAAGTTCTTTATCGACAATGTGGGCATGAACGGCTTCTCCTTCGTGGTGCCTTGGGCTACCCCTGCCCCCATCGGCATCTTCATCACCACGAACTTCCAGCTTATCGCCCTGGTATTTGTCGCGATCATCATCTTGCTGGACGCCATCATCTACCTGCCGTTCTTGAAGGCATACGATAAGCTGCTCTGCGACCAGGAGGCCGAGCGCGCCGCCGAGCTGGGTCTCGAGTCCGATGGTGCCGCTGCCATCGCCGCCAACGCCCCTGCGCCCGCTGTCGAGCAGGCTACCGCTTCCGTCGAGACGACTGTTGCCGCCGCCGACAGCAAGCCTGTCGCCGATCAGCCCGAGCCCGCTGCCGATGCATCCGCCAAGAAGGATGTCGACGGCCTGAAGGTCCTCGTCCTGTGCGCCGGCGCCGGCACCTCTGCCATGCTCGCCAACGCCATCAAGGAAGGTGCGGCACAGACCGGAGAGAACATCGCTTCCTCCGCAGGCGCCTATGGTCAGCACACTGCCATCATGGATCAGTACGACGTCATCGTGCTCGCCCCGCAGGTTCGTAGCTACTACAACGACATGAAGGCCGACACCGATCGTCTGGGCATTAAGCTGCTCGCTCCCCGCGGTAAGGAATATATCGACCTTACTCGCGACCCCGCTGGCGCCATCAAGTGGCTCCGCGAGAACCTCGACTAGCTTCCTCCCTCTGTTGGTGCCCGGATCCCCAGTTCGGGCACTTCCCCCTATTTCGTATCCCACAGAAAGGATGACTCATGACCAACCCCATGCAGTTCCCCGACGGCTTTGTGTTTGGCGGCGCCACCGCTGCTTACCAGGTTGAGGGCGAGACCCGCACGCACGGCAAGGGCAAAGTGCCCTGGGACGATTTCCTGGCTGCTCAGGGTCGCTTCTCCCCCGACCCCGCAAGCGATTTCTACAACAAGTATCCGGTCGATATCGACCTGTGCCAGCGCTTCGGCATCAACGGTATCCGCGTCTCCATCGCTTGGAGCCGCATCTTCCCCAACGGCACTGGCGAGATCAACCCCGAGGGTGTTGCCTTCTATCACGAGCTCTTTGCCACCTGCAACAAAGCCGGCGTTATCCCCTATGTCACGCTCGATCACTTTGATACGCCCGAGGCCTTTTACCAGGACGGCGGCGAGGGCTTCCTGACGCGCACGACGATTGACGCCTTTGTCGAGTACGCCAAGTTCTGCTTTGCCGAGTTCACCGAGGTCAAGCACTGGTTTACCTTTAACGAGATTCCCGCGACCGCCGAGGGCAGCTTCATCGTCGGCAACTGGCCGCACGGCGAGAAGTACCGCCTGGACAAGGCCTTCCAGCTCATGCACAACATGATGGTGGCCCACGCCAAGGCTGTCGTCGCCTTCCATGAGGGCGGCTTTGAGGGCGAGATCGGCATTGTCCAGAACCTGGAGCCCAAGTATCCCCTCGACCCCAACAACGCCGCCGACTGCGAGGCCGCCCGCATGGCCGACGTCATCAACAACCGGTGGGTACTCGACGCCACCTTCCGCGGCCACTATGCAGCCGACACCATGGAGGCTGCGACCAAGCTGGCCCATATCGCCGGCGGCGAGCTCGACGTCCGCGACGAGGACATCGCCGCGCTGACCGCCGCGCTCCCTTACAACGATTGCCTGGGCGTCAATACCTACAAGTGCCAGTTCCTGCGTGCCGCCGAGGGCGAAAACGACATCAACCACAATGGCACCGGTGACAAGGGCTCCTCGCGCTGGTTCCTCAAGGGCGTTGGTGAGGCATGCGTGCGCGAAGGCGTACCCACCACCGATTGGGACTGGATTATCTATCCCGAGGGCCTCTACGACCTGCTGCTCCGCATTAAGAACGATTACCCCAACTACAAGAAGATTTACATCACCGAGAACGGCATGGGTTATAAGGACGACTTCGAGGACGGCTTTATCGACGACGCCCCTCGCATCGACTACATGCGTCAGCATCTCGCATGGATCCTCAAGGCGATTGACGGCGGCGTGAACGTCGACGGCTACTTTGTGTGGTCGCTGCAGGACCAGTTCTCCTGGACCAACGGCTATAACAAGCGCTATGGCCTGTTCTACATCGACTTTGAGACCCAGAAGCGCTATCCCAAGGCGAGCGCGTACTGGTACAAGAACGTCGCGGAGACCGGCCTGCTCATGGCCTAACTTCAGCCGCGTATCCCCTGTCGGCCGCATGCGAATCCCCCACGGGTTCGCATGCGGCCTTTTTTGTTTTTGGTGAGCCCGAGCAGGCCGTTTATCTCGATCTGTAACATCTAGCAGGGATTTTCAATCCTAACTGTTATAGATTTAGACGAACGGGCGACCAGGGCTGAAAGATCTCAATCTGTAACACGTAGCCCACTTTTAACCGTCTAACTGTTACAGATCGAGACAATAAGATAGTCAAATCCGAACTTTCCAAGCAGTTATAAAGCATGGTTTCTAGTTTTCGGTATCACGAACATACTTTCGGTATCATTTAATGGTATTATGATATCGAAAGTATGTTCGTGATACCGAAAGGAGCCGCATGCGCCAGTTCGATTACACCACAGTCCCAGCGGAACTCGAAGCAACTCCAATCACCAACCTCCTCCTCTCGATACGCGAGCATAAAGGCCGACAGCTTGCTCTGAGTCAAGTCAAACCCGAGCTTCTATCGTCCCTAATGGAGGAGGCTAAGATCCAAAGCACCCGATCCTCCAACGGACTTGAAGGAATTGTTACCACCCAAAAAAGACTCAAAGCGATCATGGCGTATTCCGCCAAGCCAAGCTCCCGCGCAGAGGAAGAAATCGCTGGATACCGAGATGTGCTGTCGCTTATTCACGAGCAACACGATTCCATTCCCGTAACGCCATCGGTCATTCTGCAGTTGCATCGTGACCTCATGGCGCACACGGCAATCTCGTATGGAGGCCATTGGAAGGATAGCGATAACGAAATCGTCTCCATTGACGATCAAGGTAATCGATTTGTGCGCTTTAGGCCCCCTTCGGCTCTAGCAACCCCGGGACTTATTAAAGAAGCCTGCCAGTCCCTCAACGATGCTTTATCTCGCCAAGTTTGCGATCCCCTCCTTATATCGCTCCGCTTTATCTTCGATTTTGTCAGTATTCATCCCTTCAACGATGGCAATGGCAGGATGAGCCGGCTCCTTACAACGCTGCTGCTCGAAAAGACTGGATACGACGTTGCGCGTTACATCAGCATCGAACGACTTATTGAAGACAACAAAGCGCTTTACTACAACGCCCTCGCTGCAAGCTCCACTGGATGGAATGAAAATCAAAACACCGAAGCACCCTTTATCCGTTTCATGCTCGGAACAACCCTGGCCGCCTACCGACAGCTCGAACAGCGTACCTTAATTGAATCAAGCACTCGTCCCATGTCGAAGCAAGCGCGCATCGCCGTTCTATTTCAACAGAGACCCGGCGTCATTAAGAAATCAGACATCCGATCCAACTGCCCCGATATCAGCGAGGTTACCGTTAAACGAACCCTCAGTCAGCTTGTTAGTTGCAGCGCAATCGAAAAAACAGGGGCGGGTCGTTCGACGGGCTACATACTCAAAGACGTCCATGCTCTAGAACTATTCTTGCAATCCACAATACCCGATAGCGAGGCCGCAATAACAAAAGAGGCCCCAAAGGATAAGCTCCTTGAACGTGTAAGCCACGCCGAGGATGAAAGCAGAGAGGGGCTCTATGAAGACTACGATTCATTCTCAAGGGACATAAAGACGAAATACGGAGTCTAGTCATATCCCAGAATAGCCTCATCCTTGTTGCCCAAAAATATTTGCGCGTCATTTTAAAGCGGTACCCCTGCGCCGGCTGGGGGGGGCAGAAGTATCGTCTGCCGATCCTGCTGGAGTCGGCAATCAGATAGCGCGCATCGGCCTTGCTAAAGGCGAGCTGCTGGATGCGGCCCTCGTCCATGTTGGACGTGGACACGTCGCCATCCAGAATGCCGTTGGCACCGATAAACGCCGTGTCAATCCCTAGTGCGCGCAGGGCATCCTCGGCCATGGGGCCCACAAAGGCGGCGGTGCGGCGACGGTACATGCCGCCCACCAGGCACAGCTCGCAATCCTCGCGCGCCTCGAGCAGACTAAAGACCGAAAGCGAATTGGTCACATAGATGGAAGGCAGTTTGTCGGTGACTCGGAGAGCGCCAATGCGATCTCACGACGGTTGCGTTCATTGTCTCAATTAGATACTCAACGAAATACGGCCCCGCAGCTCAATAAGCTGCGGGGCCGTACTATACACCGACGAATTAACGACGGAGTGCATCCACTATTTGGCCAGCTCCTGAACGATCCAGTCAATTGCACCTTCGGGATCGTTGGTAAGGTCGATATACTCCTTGCCCCTTGTGGTGAGCAGTTTAATTCCAAGGCGATCGGTATCGGCCTTCATAGCGTCATAGTACATGCGTGCCTGGGGCGCCAGAACAATCACGTTGTACTGATCCATCGTCTCATAGTGGCTTCCGTACGCACCGGACTGAGAAACCAGATCGACACCCTTAGCAGCGGCACCTTCGCGAAGAGCATTTGCCAAGAGAGTCGAAGTGCCGGCACCCTGGCAAAGCACAAGCACGCGGATCTGCTCCGCCTTGTCCTTTACCGCCTCGAGAGCTTTTGCGACATTTTCCTGTGCGGCAATAGCATCTGCATCCGAGTTTCCTGCAGTCTCCTTTGCAGACTCTTCCAAACAAAGCTGATGGTCATACGCCTTGCAGAACGGATAGTAAATCACAAAGTCAACGACCAACAGCACTGCCATCAATACGAGAGAACGCAGATCGAGACCCGTGGTGAGGAACGCACCGATTGGGCCGGGAAGCGCCCACGGCATGGTATACATGGGGGCGTTCATTCCAATGACGTCAATGAAAAATTTACCGATAATGGCGTTGACCATAGGAGCCACTAGGAAGGGCACGAACATATAGGGATTGAGAACAATCGGCATACCGAAGATAACGGGCTCGTTAACTCCAAAAATCACCGGGATAATCGATGCCTTGCCCATGGCTTTAAGCTGCTTGGAACGCATAAACATGATCAGGATAATAGGAACGATGAACGTGCAGCCAGAACCGCCCAGACCGCCGATGAAGCTTGTAAAGTCCTGCGTAAGAGCAATTGACGGGTGTCCACCTGCTTGGAAAACCTCAAGATTGGTAACGGTATTGCCGTAGAGCGCAGCATTGATCGGACTCATGACAACCGAAGCACCGTGGATACCCATAAATTGGAAAAGTGCGACCGCGCCTTCGATAAGCGCCATGCCAGGATAGGTGTCGACCGCGGAGAACAGCGGCGAGATGAGAGCGGATACCAAATTGGCGAACGGCACAGCAAGCAGCTTGCGGCTCGCAAGATCGATAAAAGCGCACGCAAGGATCGAAAATCCAAATGCAAAGATATCGCGAAAACTCTGCGCAATAGAGCCAGGGACCTCTTTGGGAAGCTTGATCGTCACATTATGGCTAATGCACACCTTATAGATATTAACGGTCAAGAATGCGGCTACGAACGCAGCGAGAAAACCCTTGGTTCCCATATAGCCGGTTTCAAAAACAGATGTATCTGCTCCGCCAATCGAGACAACATCGTTCGTCACCGATAGCAAGAGCATGCCGCACATGGCACAAACCATGCACGAGGTGGGGTTGAGAGATTTACCCGAAGGCATGCGACGGTTCATCGACATGGCAAGTGAGCTCGCCGTGGTGCCGGCCACCATAATGCCAAGAAGTCCCATGGTATATGCATAGATTTTATTGAAGAAATCCAGCACCTCAGACGGAAGCGTGATGCCTACATAGGCAGGGAGCGTCGAAAGAAGAAGGAACAGGCTCGAGAACAGCACAATTGGCATATTCGAGAGAAAGCCATCCTTAATCGCCACCAGATAAATGTTCCTCGAGATTTTGTCGAAGAGGGGCTGGTGTTTTTCAAGGAATTTGACGATAGCGTCCATAACACATCCTTTCATGATTCCCGGGCACACAACGATTTATCCGGACTCAACCGTCGTCGTCCCCGTTTGTATCCACTTATGTAAGTGAATACGTTCTTGTGCGAAATGTAATATCATTTGCGCGATTTGTCATAACCAATTCTTTTTCCGCTTTGTCGATATGTCAAGAATTCAAATACTTATTCGGTGAACGGTAGTTGATTTATTTAAGGTTTTCCCAGCTAAAGGCTATTTTTTCCGAGCAATACAATAAGCTTGCAACCGTTCACCGATTGGATATAACATATTGAATATATTGTTGTAACAATATTAGAGACAATGTCACAAGCCTGTCGTTCTAGTCAAAGGAAGTAACAATGCCCAAACGATTACTGAACATGTCCGCATCCGATTTTGCCGCCACGTCACCCATGGATCTAAAGCAGGCAATTCTGGCTTCCGAGGGACGTACCATCATGGCGGAAAACGTACCCTCTTCCCAATTTCTCGGCGGCGTTACTAATGCAGAAATCGAACGTGCCGCAGGTGCCGACCTGCTTCTGTTTAACGCGCTCGATGTGTTCGATCCAGTTATTGCCGGTATTCCAGATGATCTCAATGAAAACCCGGTCACTTGGGTGAAGCGAGCATGCGGAAGGCCCATTGGCGTCAATCTGGAGCCAGTTGATAACGAGGCAGAGATGTCTGAATCCCGTACGGAAATCCCCATGGGTCGTCGCGTCTCTCCCAAGACCTTAGAAAAGGCAAACGAACTCGGATTTGATTTTATTTGCCTCACAGGCAACCCTGGAACTGGCGTCTCCAACGATGCAATCGCCCATTCGATCAAACTCTCCAAAGAGCATTTCAATGGCCTGATCATAGCCGGAAAAATGCATGGAGCAGGCGTTGCGGAACCTGTCATGACGCTCGAAATTGCGCGCAAGTTTGTTGACCTCGGCGTCGATATCCTTCTCGTACCAGCCCCCTACACCGTCCCTTGCTTCCAAGAAGCAGACCTGCGCGCCATCGTAGACTTTGTACGATCCCACAACGTAGGCAAGTCAATTGAAGAGAAGGTTCTCGTCATGGCGGCGAACGGGACGAGTCAAGACTCCTGCGACAGCGAGACCATTAAGAAAATAGGCCTTGCAGCAAAAGCAGCCGGCGCTGACCTCCAACATATCGGGGACTCCATGAACGGTATTTGCCTGCCCCAGAATATCTTCACGCTCGGACAAGCCCTTCGTGGATACAGGCATCAGATCGTCATGCTGAGCCGCTCTGTGATACGTTAAGGTTACCTTGCCCACGTTACATCCCGACTGAGGCAACCATCAGGTATAACCAACATGCAAACTGAGGCTCTAATGCTCGATACACACGAAAAACGGCCACTCTATTTACAGCTCACCGACGCGCTGCTCAAGCAGATCGTCGATGAATATCAAGCAGACGATAAACTTCCAACAGAAATGGAACTCTGCGACGAATACGCCGTAAGCAGAACAACCGTCCGACTTGCCATGAGTGAGCTGGAGCGTCGTGGAAGTATCTATCGAATCCAAGGTAAGGGGTCGTTTGTTGCACCGAAACGCGTTAGCGAGCTCAATTCACTTTTAGACTTTGACTTTGCAAGCCATTGCGATGGCGTTGATCCGGATGCCATCACCAAACATTTCGGCGGCCTCACATCAGGTCGTCCAATTTCCGTAATGATGCTCCAACAATTTGGATGTCAAAGTCGCGATGAAATTCAGCGTCTTGAATTGACCTACGAACTTGAAGGCAGCTTCATAGGCGCTGATACGTTCTTCATTTCAAAGTCGCGCGTTCCGAATAACCAGTTAGATTTTCAGGCATTTAGCAGAATCATGGACGACTTGTCCAAGTCTATCCAATCTGTTAGGGAAAGCTATAGAGCACGTCAGCTTAGCGATTCCGAAGCCAGTAATTATGGTGTTGCAAAACTTCCGGTCATCGAACTGACTCATTATGCTTACGACTCCGGAGGCAAACTAATCTCAATTGTCTGCCGCACCGTCTTAACTGGGCGAATCCCTTATCAAAACTTTATTTTCAAGTCCTAATGTTCTTTTTCTTTTGTCTCGATCTGTAACACGTAGCCGAGTTTTTAAGTCCTAACCGTTACAGATCGAGACAAACAAGGTAGACCCCGCCGAATTGTCTCAATCTGTAACACTTAGACCGGTTTTGGACGTCTAGATGTTACAGGTTGAGACGATTTGATTGTGGGGTCCTCATTTGCGCGTCATATTGCGTAGCGCTGACGCGCTGGTTTCCACAATGACAGGAGGTAAAAGTCCTCCCGCATCGCCTGTTGGCAATCCCGTAGCGTTAGCTAGCAGATGACCTGTGTGTGCTCCTCGATGGCGGCGCGGTCCTCGACCGAGATACTCGGCTCGCACACCACGGCGTCCAAACTGTCCAGGCGACAGAAGGTGTAGAAGTCGCGCTTGCCGATCTTGCTGGAGTCGGCAATCAGATAGCGCGAGTCGGCCTTGCTAAAGGCGAGCTGCTGGATGCGGCCCTCTTCCATGTTAGACGTAGACACGTCGCCGTCCAAAATGCCGTTGGCACCGATAAAGGCTGCATCGATGCCCAGCGCACGCAAGGTATCCTCGGCCGTGGGGCCCACAAAGGCGGCAGTGCGGCGGCGGTACACGCCGCCCACCAGGCACAGTTCGCAGTCTTCGCGCGCCTCGAGCAGGTTAAACACCGAAAGCGAATTGGTCACAATGCGCAGGCGAAACGCCGGCAGCATCGAGGCCATCTGCTCAACCGTGGTGCCCGTGCCCAAAAAGATGGTCGAGCCTTCCTCGATAAGCTCCACAGAACGGCGCGCAATCTGCAACTTTTCCTCGGCATGCTTCGTGCGCTTTTCGCTGTGCGAATACTCATGGCGCAGCATAGCGTGTGGACGGCCCTGTGCACTGCGGGCTCCGCCGTGCACGCGCTCGATCTCGCCCAGGCTCGCAAGCTCCTCAAGGTCACGGCGGATCGTCATATCCGAGACACCTAACGCATCCGAAATCTCCTTGACCGAGACCGTTCCCTGTTCCTCGAGCAGCTGACGAACCTTATCCTGTCGCTCCGCCTTAATCACGATGAATCCTCGCCGTTCTTTGCGCACATATCATTCAAACAGTAACGAACAAATTGTATCAGACTCGTGCGCGTCAAAAATCAACGCCAGCACAGCTCCAATCATCACTTTTTTGAGAAAAATACCCCCTGCTTTAGTGGGGTGTAGTGATAATCCCGCCTGTTCGCGCTACAGTTTGTCGGAAATACCTCGATGTTAGGAACCAAATGATCACTTCCGAGCTTTTCGGCACCGCGCCGTGCGGTACCCCCGTTCATCGTTACACCCTCAACGGTCCCGAGATCTGCGTTCGCATTATGGACTATGGCGCCACCGTGCTGGGTATCGATGTGCCCGACATTCCCGGCAACGTGCGCGATGTGGTGCTGGGCTTCGATAAGCTCGAGGATTACTTTGACAACCCCGCCTGCTTTGGCGCGACCATCGGCCCCGTGGCAAACCGCACCGCGGGCGCCACGATCACCATCGACGGCACGGACTGGCATATGCCGGCCAACGAAGGCGTCAACAACCTGCACAGCGATCTTGAGCACGGTCTGCATAAACGCGTGTGGGATGTTGAGCTCGACGAGGTCCACAATGCCGTGCGCATGACCACCTCGCTTGAGGATGGCGAGCTGGGCCTGCCCGGCAACCGCACCTTTACGGCCGTGTTTACCGTTACACGCACCGGCGTCTTTCGCATCGAGTATGGCTGCGAGAGCGACCGCGCCACCTACGTGTCCATGACCAACCACACGTACTTTAACCTTGCAGGCCATAACGCCGGCATGGACTGTGAGCACTTCTTTATCGCCAACGCTGCCCACTACCTGCCCATCGACGACCAGAACATTCCTACCGGCGAGATCGCTCCCGTCGAGGGCACGCCGTTTGACTTTCGCGAGCTTCGCCCCGTCGCACCCGGCATGGAGGCCGACGACCCGCAGATCAAGCAGGTCCGTGGCTACGATCACTGCCTGTGCATCGATGGCTATCAGTACGGCCGCAACCTGCGTCGCGCCCTACATGTCGAGGAGATGTGGACCGGTCGTGAGCTGGACTACTACACCACCGCCCCGGGCGTGCAGCTCTACACCGGCAACTGGCTGGGCGACGAGCACGCCAAGGACGATGCCAACTATGGCTGGGGCGCCGGCTTTGCCCTCGAGGCCGAGATGTACCCCGACACGCCGCACCAGCCGCTGTTCCCGCAGGGCATTGTGGGTCCGGGTCACCCCTACAGCAATATGATCGAATACCACTTTATGAGGCACTAGGCCCACAACGCGACATCTCGCACAGCAACGCCCGCCGGCACCACCGCCAACGGGCGCTGCTTCATGCCTAAATCCTTCTTTTCGATGCCACCGAATTGGTGACATAACAAAACTATGCCGAATTACTACGATGAACCCACTATGTCCGACCACGCGCTGGTTTATAAAAAATTAGCAACTCGTCTACCTGCACTGATAATTGTCCTTGGGGGAAGCGGGCACTGCGGGGGCGCGTCAACAGCGCGCGATTTCCGCGTCGCAGCGCTACCCTGATGCTGAACGCCGGGACGATGACCCACTGACCTGCTGATGCCTCTTCGGCCGTCCTCAAATCCGACCTGTCTCGCCCCGGCTTCCGCGACCCGGAGTCCTGCCATGACCTAATAGGAGCATGAGCGCGGACAATCGGATAAGGCAACTTGATTGTAGCGCTCCCGTCAGTGCAATGTCTGGGAGACCCGGGCGCGGAGCAGGCG
>DXLP01000018.1 GCA_019414645.1 Collinsella sp. | reverse complement strand
AAACAAAAAGGTCTCTGAATCTAAAGCCACCGCAAGTCAAACCCTGTCGACAGCGAGCCTCAAGATGAGGCTTTCGAAGGCGGACTTTAACGATATTCCCTCAGGCGATACCGTGCAGACCTTTTCACTGGTTGATGACCAGATTCCCGCCTTGGAGGATGAGAGCCTCGCCGCGCTCCAAGATGCCCTGAGTCAGGCGCAGGAGCTGGGCGATGTGGGCGTGGTGTTCTACGACCTGTCAAGTGGCAAGGGCGTGACGTATAACGCGGACGCCGAGGTGTACGGTGCGAGCAGTTATAAGGCGCTCTATGTACTCTACGTCTGCGAATCTCTGGTCGAGACGGGTCAGGTCTCACTCGATGATTCCCTTGGCACCTATGGCGGCTACAACATGGGCTGGCAGACGGTGCGCGACCTGATCGAGGCCGCGGTCGTTAATTCGGACAACGATTCGTTTATTGCGTTACGCGCGGCGTTTGACCGTGTCGGTTACGAGAATTGGATTGTCAGTCTTGGCATCGATTGCGATACCGCGCTCGATCCGATGAGTGATTTTCCCACCTATTGCCCGCGCACCTCAGCCAAGCTGTGGCACGAGATGAGCGAGTATTTGAGCTGCGATACCGAAACATCGCAATGGCTGTCGGGCCTTCTGGCCTCCACGACCCGATCGTTTATCCGTGACGGCATTGCGGACGAGCAGGTTCTGGTGCTCAACAAGGCTGGTTGGATCAGCGAGGCAGGTTGCAACGCGACGTGCGATGCGGGTCTCATCGATGTCAACGGCGACACTTACGTTATGAGCATCATGACATCGATGCCATGGAGTGACCATTCGAGTGAGGTTGTAGCCGCCATTGCCAGAGCCCTCTACGATACGCGTGCCGCGCTGGTCTAACGGCTTCGTATTGCGCGGATGAGCCAAAATGCTGGTACCATACCGTGGATAAGCAGTTTCACAGGTTTGGGGGATGGTGTGCCTACCATCGCAATCATCGGTGCGCTCGAAAAAGAGGTTGCGCAGATTAAAGAAGAACTGAACGGCGCTCACATGTCGCAAGAGGCGGGCTTGACCGTTGTAAGCGGTGAGCTTGACGGTTTGACCGTGGTCGCAACGACGGCAGGTATGGGTACCGTTAATGCCGCTGCCGCAACGCAGCATCTCATCAGCAAATATGCTCCGCAGGCCGTTGTGTTCTCGGGCATTGCGGGCGGCCTGAACCCCAAGCTCCACATCAACGACGTGGTTATAGGCGGGTGTCTGCGCTACCTGGATACCGATACGGCGCTCATCGCCGAGTCGGCGCCGGAGCTTGAGGAATTTGCCTCGACACCGGCTCTGGTTGATATTGCAACCGCCGTGCTTGTCGAGCATGGGTTTGTGGACGCATTGTTGGATGCGGAAGTTGCGGAGAAAGACCCCAAACAGTTCCTGAACGGCACCATCGCTACGGGCGACCGCTTTGTGACGGGTGATGCCATGCGCACTGCCGCCATCGAGGCGACGCATGCCGATTGTGTCGAGATGGAAGGTGCGGCAATCGCGCATATTGCAGCCAAGAACGGTGTCGATTGTCTGGTGCTGCGTGCTATCAGCGATAATTGTGATGACGCGTATGACGCGTTTTGCGAGCGCGAGTTCGATCTGGACGAGTATGCCCGCACGGCGAGTGACATTACGCTCGATATCGTCCGCCGCATTGCCGCTGCGTAATCGTGCATCCATATTGTAAGAACCTACGACCAAGGAGTATCCATGGCCGATTCCATTAACTATCAGCTTGCCAAGTTCGTCGCCAGCTATGGCAAGGTTTCGCAGATTCCCGAGTCCACCTGTCCCGAGGTGAGCTTTGTGGGCCGCTCCAACGTGGGCAAGTCGTCGATTATGAACAAGCTCTTTGGCCGCAAGAACCTGGTCAAGGTTTCGAGTACGCCGGGCAAGACGAGCAACATCAACTTCTTCGAAGCCGATGACGTGCACTTTGTCGACCTGCCGGGCTACGGTTTTGCCCGTCGCTCCAAGGCCGAGCGCGACCGCTGGGCCGAGCTTATCGGCGACTTTTTCGACTCCGAGCGCAGCTTTAACTTGGTCGTCTCGCTGGTGGACATTCGTCACGACCCCAGCAAGCTCGACCACGACATGATTGACTACCTACAGGGCAACGAGTTCAACTTTATCGTCTGCCTCACCAAGGCCGACAAGCTCAGCCGCACCCAGCAGGCCCGTCAGGCAGCGGCCATCAAGAAGCAGCTCAACGTCCCGGCCGAGAACGTGATCATCACAAGCTCCCAGACCGGCACCGGCATCGACGAACTCAAGCGCCGCATCGCCGAGGCCTGCCTCTAATCAGGCTTTAGCTCACCAAAAGCTCCTATCTATATCACCTCAGTGATAGTTATTGGTAAACTATCACTGAGGTGATGTCAATTGGTTCCGAGTATTATCCCAGGCGTTTTGAGCGAGAGCAGAACGCGCGGCGTAAGTACTTGGACACCATAAACGGGTTCGACCCTGAGGGTGTCTACATTAAGGATTTAATGGCGGGGAAGGTTGATTAAATGATCCCAGAGTTAATGGATTGTGGGCCGAGTAGGACATATCCCGTCTGTTATCTCGAGGACGCAATGAACAACCTTGGCGACTGCTTTGACTACGCCGTAAACGACTATGGAGCAGAAGGATCCGAAGTCGCTGAACTCTTTTGTTTGAGCGGCGTGGCTCGTGAGTTTGAACGTGGAAACGCATGGGTCGTATCGGGAAAATCGGGCGTTGAGCTATTCGCGCTTATTGCCGAAAGGTCTGGCTACCAGGCGGGGTCGATGCCAGATCGGACCTATCGATTTGAGAAGACACCGGAATACTGGACGGGCTGGATATTGGCGTATCTGCAGTGGCGTCTAGGGGTTTCTTTTGAAGACCTGTTGCATGTCGTTCCGTTTGATGTGCTGCGCAGCCTGTACTACCCCTGGCACGAAGCCTCGGAAGAACGCGTAGCGCGTCTTGTTTGCGATATGGCGAAGAAAACACCTCGTCAAACCAAACTGGCGCTAGCAAGAAAGAGGCTCAAGAAAACCCAGCAAGACTTGGCATACGAATCGGGCGTATCGCTCCGCTCGATCCAAATGTACGAACAACGCCAGAGAAGCATCAACGAAGCATCGGTAACAACCGTAAGGGATATGGCGAAAGCCCTACACTGCAACATCGAAGACCTCCTAGAGCCAGTCTTCGAATACAAAGAAACCAGCGCAGCCTAACCCAATATATTGCCAAGGTTTGTATCTAGTAAGCGCTCCTTACCAGCAAGAGTCCCTACCAATAGAAAGCGGTTTAAAGGGCCGAAATCGTATGAATGGCATTGCGACTTCCAAATGGGCTGACTGCTGCTTGAAAAGCTATAGAAATAGGGGCCGACTTAACGGCCCCAAGCATCGCATAAATGATGTATACGTTTTATCAACTATTTCTTGTTTTTAAACCATTTGCAGATACGCCAAATAACCACTCCGATGAGAATCAAAACGAGAGCGATTGTAATGTCTGAGTGTGCAGGAATAGGGGTCATCGAACTTCCTCAATTGATGTGAGTCTAGTTTGCATAGGTGTGGAGCGTGCTGCCTTCCATGGTTGCTTGCAACACGGCGATACCGGACGCCATCCCCATCGATTCATAGTTGAGTCGATATGTCGCCTGTTTCGAGTTCCATATAAAGGACTCGTTTGTTACCGTACAGCCGATAGTCGTATAGTTTTGTCCCCAAGCGCTGGTAATGAGCGAGTTCGCAATCTTGATCTTGAATTCGCGATAAATAAAAGGACTGTTGTAATAGATAGTCCAAGTTCCAGAAGCATTGTTGTAGTAACTGTCCCATATCAGGCTGGGCTCATTGGTTTTTTTAATTCCTATTACTGCAACGGTCCCATCCTTAAGCTTGATTTGATGAGACTGCTCGGGACCTTTCGTTAAATCAAAATCTTGGGTTGCGCCAGAAATTGCGACAGCATCGCTTTCTGCAGCATAAGCAGTCGAAGGGCTAAACGAGAAACATATCGGTAATATCAAAAGTATCGAGAGGAAAAACGAAGCTTTGAGTGTGCGTAACACTTTGACCACCTCCATACTGCGATGCCTAGTTAAATAGTAGCATAGATAAACAGTTTATTATGTAACCTAAAAAGCCCCTATCTGCCCAGCGCCCCTTCAAAGCGTGGGTTCCTGTAGACATTCTCAGCAAGGTAAACGCAGGGATGGTCGGGGTGTTCCCCTCAAAATCATTCCGCAGCGCGAAGGCCCCTCGTCCGTAGCTCCGTAGGAGCACAAGATTAAATCAGCGAATGCGATTATCCTGACGAGGCCGCGCAGGTCCCCTTGGGGCTTCCCCTGAAAACAATCCGCAGATCGAATTGCCCCGTCGCGCGAAGCGCACGACGGGGCAATTCATGATCGAGGACGTTTTCAGGGGAAGCCCCAAGGGGACCGGTGAGAGCAATGAAGCAGGGCGCTACAGGTATTCGATCTGGGCGCCTTCCGTGTCGCACGTCAGAATATGCGTGTCACACTTGGGGAACTGCTCACGCAGCTTGACCTGCAGGAACTTTGCCACGATGGTGTCATCAGTTACGGCCATGAGGGTCGAGCCGGAGCCACTGATCCAGATGGTCTTGGCGCCGCCGTTAAGGCAGGTGTCGCGCACGGCGTTGTAGTCGGGGATGAGGCGGCGGCGATAGGGCTCCTGGATGCGGTCGTCATTAGCGGCGGCAATCAGGTCGAGGTTGCCGGACTCAAGACCGCGCGTCATGCCGGCGATGCGGCCCATTTGCCATACGGCGGTGGAGAGCGGAATCTCCTGCGGCACGACCTTGCGCGCCTCGCTCGTATGCACCTCGTAGGGCGGAATCACGGTAATAAAACGCAAGCGATCGCTCACCTCGTAGCGCAGGCACTGGGGCAGCGAGTCGGTCGGCGTAAAGGAGCAGACGGCGCCGCCCAGGATAGCGGGGGCGACGTTATCGGGATGGCCCTCGACCTCGGTGGCGATGCGGACGAGCTCGGCGCGGTCGACGGTGTGGCCTGTCAGCGCGGCGGCCGCCATGATGCCGGCGACGACGCAGGTGGAGCTGGAACCCAGGCCGCGAGCGACGGGCACGTCGGTCTGAATGTCGATAGCGACGGGAAAGGCCGGCTCGCTCCAGGCGGCCAGAGCATCGACAAAGCTCACGTAGACCAGGTTGTTCTCGTTTTGGAACTCTTCGGGGCATCCGGTGATGGTGAGCTTGTCGGCGCGCTCGAAGGTGAAGTGCGAGTAGAGGCTGACGGCCATGCCGAGGGTATCGTAGCCGATGCCTAGGTTGGCGCTCGTTGCTGGGACGGTGATTTTGATCATGTGAGTCCTCCTGGCGTGCCTGGCTGTTTAGTTCGCTGCTCGGGCAGTCCTGCGCAAGACGGAAAGCACATTAAGTGCTTTCCTTTGCGTGCGGAACTCGCGACGAACTAAACAGCCAGGCACGCTGTGCGCGTTCGTCATCATCCCGGGGGTTATCTGATGAAAGAAGGTGCGCCGGCTTTCGCCGGCGCTTAATAAGGGGTTTAGTTAGTAGCCATCTTTTTTGCTGCAGACTCGACGTAGCTTGCCATCTCATCGACGTCGCAGACGTCTTCGAAGCGGACGGGTTTGGATTCGAGTTCGGCGAGCTGGGTCGGGGCGACCGTGTTGGTGGCCTGCTCGAGCACACGCATAGCCTCAAAATCATCCTCGGGAACGTCGAGCCCCAGGGCGTCGCAGCAGGCGCGCGGGAACTTGTAGGGGCTGGCGGTCGAAAGCAGCACGCGGGCCTTGGCGCCCTCGGCGGAAGCGACCTGCTCAAAGACGTGATAGCCGCAAGCGGTGTGCGGGTCGATCACGTAGCCGTTGGCGTCCCAGCAGCTCTTGATGGCAGCGCGGACCTCGTCCTCGCTGGCCCAGCCGCAGCCAAACACGCTCTGGATCTTGGCCAGCAGCTCGGCGGGCACCTCGTAGCGGCCGGTCTGGGCAAGCTGATCCATAAGGCCGGCAACGAGCTCGCAGTCGCCGTCGGACAGGAAGTAGAGCATGCGCTCCAGGTTGGAGCTGATGAGGATGTCCATCGACGGCGAGATGGTCGTGAAGAACGGGCGGTTACGGTCGTAAACGCCGGTGGTCAGGAAGTCGGCAAGCACGTTGTTCTTGTCGCTCGCCACGACGAGCTTGGCGACGGGCAGACCCATGCGCTTGGCGTAGTAGCCGGCCAAGATATCGCCAAAGTTGCCGGTGGGCACGCAGAACTCTACGGCGTCGCCAGCCTCGATAGCGCCGGCGCGTAGCAGTTGCGCATAGGCGGCAAAGTAGTAGACGACCTGCGGCACCAGGCGGCCGACGTTGATGGAGTTGGCGCTCGAAAGCACAGTGCCGGCGGCTTCCAGGCGCTCGGCAAGCTCCTTATCGGCAAAGATGCGCTTGATGGCACTCTGGGCATCGTCGAAGTTGCCGCGGATGCCGCAGACGGCGACGTTATCGCCCTCCTGCGTGGACATCTGCAGATTCTGCACGCGGCTGACCTTGCCCTCGGGATAAAAGACGGTAATGCCCGTGCCCGGGGCGTCGGCAAAGCCGGCGAGTGCGGCCTTGCCCGTGTCGCCTGACGTGGCGGTGACGATCATGATGCGCTCGGCGCCGCCGTCCTTGGCGGAGGTGCGGGCCATAAGGCGGGGGAGCATCTGCAGGGCGACGTCCTTAAAGGCGCTCGTGGGGCCGCCAAAGAGCTCCATCACATAGGTCTGAGGGGCGTCGACGCCCGGTGCGGCGTCGAGTTTGACGAGCGGCGTGACCTCTTCGCTTGCAAATGTGTCGCGGTATGCCTCACTCACACAGGCAGAAATTTCTTCGGCCGTGTAATCATTCAGTAACATTCCCAACACATCTTGAGCGATTTCAAAGTACGATTTATCTGCAAGCGAGCTGATATCGAGCTGCTGGGTGCCCAGCTCGTCCGAGACGAACAAACCCCCGTCGGGAGCGATGCCGGTGCGGATTGCCACCTTACTTGAGCACGATAAAGTGCGTCCTCGTGTACTATGATAAGTTCCCATATAACACTGCTCCTCGGATGCCTTGGTCCCAATCGGTGAACCCATGGTATCAGAGCGCGCAAAACAGGTTTGCAGAGGCTTTTAGAAAGGTAACCTCCAGCCCATGATAAAAATTGCCAAGTTTGGCGGCTCGTCGGTCGCCGACGCCGAACACTTTAAGAAGATCAAGGCCATCGTCGATGCCGACCCGGCTCGCCGTTTTGTGGTGGTTTCCGCCTGCGGTCGCCGCTTTAAGGGCGACACCAAGGTGACCGACCTGCTCTATCTGGTTAACGCACACGTTAAGTATCACGTGTCGTGCGAGGAACTGCTCGAGGACATCGGCCAGCGCTATTTTGATATCGCTGACGAGCTGGGGCTCACCTATCCCATCCGCGAGGAGTTCGCGGCCTTTGCCGAGCGCGCCCGCTCGGGCGGCTACTCCACCGAGGAGCTCGTGAGTCGTGGCGAGTACTTCACCGCTCGCCTGATGGCCGAGTATCTGGGCCTGCCGTTCCTGGACGCCGCGACGGTCGTGGCGTTCCATCACGACGGTACGCTCAGCATGAACCGCACCTCCGAGCTGGTGCAGGAGTACGGTCAGCAGGGCGGCTTTGTCATGCCCGGTTTCTACGGCGCGACGCGTGAGGGTCAAATCAAGCTGCTCGACCGTGGCGGCGGCGATATCTCGGGCTCGATCCTGGCCAAGTGCCTGGGCGCCGACCTGTACGAGAACTGGACCGACGTTTCGGGCTTCTATTCTGCTGATCCTCGCATTGTGCCCGAGGCTCAGCCCATCGCCCGCGTTACCTACGAGGAGCTGCGCGAGCTTTCGTACATGGGTGCAAGCGTCCTGCACGAGGAGGCCGTGTTCCCTGTGCGCGAGGCAGGCATTCCACTGGTCATCAAGAACACCAATGCGCCGCAGGACCCCGGCACCATCATTAGCGAGACGGCTGACGAGGGTGAGGCGGAGCCCATCATTACCGGCGTGACCGGTAAGCGCGGCTTTGTCGCCATCAACGTTGCCCGCGACCGTACCAAGCCGCGCGTCGGCTTTATGCGCCGTGCGCTTTCGGTCTTCGAACGCTATGACGTTTCCGTCGAGCACATGCCCACCGGTGTCGACCGCTTTGGTGCTGTGGTGCAGGAGCAGGACGTGCGCGATTCGCTGTACTCGCTCGTAGGCGACATTCAGCAGGAGGTCGAGCCGCTCGAGATCGAGGTTGTCGAGGGCCTGGCACTTATCGCGACCGTCGGCCGTAACCTGCGCGGTCGTGCCGGCATCTCGGGCCACCTGTTTGGCATGCTTGGCCAGGCTGGCGTGAGCGTGCGTATGATTTCGCAGAGCTGCGACGAGATCAATATCATCATCGGTGTGGAGGAGAAGGACTTTGATCTGGCGATTCAGACCATTTACCGCGCCTTCTCCGACGAGAACGGCATTGTGAAGGTCTCCGATCTGGAGGCTCCCGCGCCGGTCGATCCCGCCCTGGTCGCGCTCCACAAGTAGCTGCCATCCCGTTGATTTTTTGGGACATGTCTCATAAATCTACGGCGGGGCGTTTCGTTTCGGTTTCGTTTCGACGGGGCGGGTTTCGTGCCCGCCCCGTTCTTGTATACACTGGCAACAATAATCGGCCTGCTCGGCGTGCGGGCAAAAGCCACAACCTTTAAAGGGGGAAGCATGAAACAGTACACGGTTGCTATTTTGGGCGCGACGGGAGCCGTGGGCACCCAGATGCTCGAGTGCCTCAACGAGCAGGAGTTTCCGGTCGGTAAGCTCAAGCTGCTGGCGAGCGCGCGCTCTGCGGGCAAGACCGTTGAGTTCCGCGGCGAGCAAATCGTGATTGAGGAGGCTTGCCCCGAGGCCTTTGAGGGCTGCGATATTGTGCTTGGTGCTGCCGGCGACGATATCGCCAAGGAATTGCTGCCCGAGGCCGTAAAGCGCGGCGCTGTCGTGGTCGACAACAGCCATGCCTTCCGCATGGATCCCGAGGTGCCACTGGTCGTACCCGAGATCAATGCCGACGATATCAAGTGGCATCACGGCCTTATCGCCAACCCCAACTGCGCGACCATTATCGGCCTGGTTCCCACGTGGCCGCTGCATCAGCTCGCTGGCGTGAAGCGCATGATCGTCTCGACGTACCAGGCGGCTTCGGGTGCTGGCGCTCCCGGTATGGCCGAGCTCGAGGCTCAGCTGGCCGCCCTGGGCCGTGGCGAGGAGATTCCCGAGCCGCGCGCGTTTGCCGCCCAGCTCGCGAGCAACCTGATTCCGCAGATTGGCGGCGTCAAGGAGGAGGGCTTTACCTCCGAGGAGATGAAGTTGCAAAACGAGGGCCGCAAGATCATGCATCTGCCCGAGCTGCGCGTGAACTGCACCTGTGTGCGCGTGCCCGTGCTGCGCTCGCACTCCGAGAGCATCACGCTTGAGTTCGAGCGCGACATCACGGTGGAAGAGGCCCGTGCCGCGCTGGCTGCCGCTCCGGGTGTCAAGCTAGTTGACGACATGAGCGCCGAGGATGCGCACGACCGCTTCCCCATGCCGATGGACACCTCCGACCAGGACCTGATTTGGGTCGGTCGCGTACGCCGCGACATCTCGAACCCCGAGGCTGCGCGCGGCATCACCTTCTGGTGCTGCGGCGACCAAATCCGTAAGGGCGCGGCAACCAACGCCGTCCAGATCGCTAAGCTGCTCTGCGAGTAGTGTGACCTGTCCGGCGGGGGCCGGGCTTGGTTTTCAGAACGTCCTCGACCATGTGTGGCGCCTTGTCCTGCTCCTTCGGAGCCGCGGACAAGGCGCCACACTGGTCTGCGGAGTGTTCTGAAAACCAAGCCCGGCCCCCGCCTGCGGTGACGCTGCTGCAAGCGACCTGCGATGGGGCCGTTGTTGGTTGGGGCCGCTGGGCTGATGTGGGGGCACGTGGCTGTTGCGGGCCCTGATCCCGGCGGCGGCTTCGGCGCTTTGCGCCTGCCGCCTTGGGGGACTGTGGGGCGCGGCCGGCAGCTGCGGCGCGTTCGCGCCTGCTGCCTAGGGTGACTTTGGGGTCGATTGGGGTTGTCTGCACAATTCGCGGTATTATGTTGCGGAGTTTTGAAAGGAGCCGCTGGTGGTCACGACGACGTTTGCTTCGCCTTTGGGCGAAATCTTGCTTGCCGCTGATGGCCGCGGTCTGACGGGACTTTGGTTTGAGGGGCAGGAGCATTTTGGCTCCACGCTTCTCCGGGAAGACTCCGAACATGTTGAAGGCGCCGACGCGGTTTCCGGTACCGGTGGCATGTCGTCGGTAAGTCCCGCAAATGGTGCGGCCTCTTCGGTGCTTGAGCGTTCCTGGGCTTGGCTGAATGCTTATTTTGCGGGGCAGGAACCTCGGTTTACGCCGCCGTTGCATTTGATTGGCACGGCGTTTCAGCATGAAGTTTGGTACGAGCTGCTTTCTATTCCGCGTGGCGAGGTCGCCACGTATGGCGAGATCGCCCAGCGTGTTGCGGCTCGACATCGTGTGCCGGGAAATGAGGCACCCGTTGTGTCTCCCCGTGCCGTGGGGGCCGCGGTCGCGCGTAATCCCATTTCGATTATTGTGCCGTGCCATCGCGTGGTTGCCGCCGATGGTTCGCTCAACGGATATGCCGGCGGCCTCGACCGCAAGGAGTGGTTGCTTCGGCTTGAGGGCGCGTACGAGGACTAACGTTCAAGCACTTTGCATGGCCAAGACACCCTGAAAGAACGAGTCGCCGTCCTTTCGCGGCCGGCATGCGTCCAAGCGCTCGGCATATGTGCCTTAAGTTTGGCTAAGCCCTATCCAGCGTTTTAGAAACGTGCAGGTTGAGCAGCTAAGGCTGCGCTAAGGCGGCTGGCGGCGCGCTATCATCGGCAATATCGAAATCTGTATAGCCGCGCGCCAAAGGAACAACTATGAAGCTGATGCTTGCCGAGGACGAACCCGGCCTCTCCCGTGCCCTTACCGCGATTCTTCAACATAGCGACTACGAGGTCGACACTGCCCTCGACGGTCTGACGGCGCTCGAATATCTGCTCGCCAACGACTATGACGCCGCAATCCTGGACATCATGATGCCCGGCATGGATGGCATTGAGGTGCTCAAGCGCACACGCGCCGCCGGTAAGCGACTGCCCATCATCATGCTCACGGCAAAAAGCGAGGTGTCCGATAAGGTCGAGGGCCTGGATGCCGGTGCCAACGACTACCTGACCAAGCCGTTCACCGCCAAGGAGCTGCTCGCACGCATTCGCGCCATGACGCGTGCCGCGACGGCAATTGACGCCACGACGCTCAGCGTGGGCAACGTGCGCCTCGACACGGCATCGTGCACACTCGTGGGCCCTTTGGGCGAGGAGCACCTGGCCAATCGAGAGTTTCAGCTTATGGAGCTCTTTATGCGCAACGCCGGCACGCGCATGCCCACCGAGCGTCTGATGCTCGGGGTTTGGGGTGAGGACGCGCCCGAAGGCGCCAACGTGGTGTGGGTCTACATCTCGTACCTGCGCAAAAAGCTGACGGCGCTTGGTGCCAACGTGGCCATCCGTGCATCGCGCAACCAGGGCTATTCGCTCGAGGTTGTTGAAGAGGGCGAATAGGCGTGAGCGCGAGTGCGTGGTGGAAGCGCACGACGGCAAAGCTCGGCATGGGCGCGGACTCGGGTAATCCGGGGCGCGCCGATGCTGCCAGTGCAATGGGACGTCGCCTGCGTCGTAAGTTCATCCTGGTTGCCATGGGTGCCGTGACCGCCGTGCTTACGCTTATCATCGCCGGCATCAATATCGTCAACTACTCGCATGTCTGCAAGATGGCCGACGCTCGTCTGGGCTATATCTTGGCGGGCAAGGACGGCATCGATTGGACGGATGAGCCTAAGGCCGATCCCGGTCAGGATGCGGTTGCCGGCAAGGTTGCTACCGGTAACCGGGCAGCCGTTCGCGATGGGCATTTTGAAGGCATGACGGCGGAGTCTCCCTTCGACACGCGCTACTTTACGGTGTCGATTGCCGGCGGGCAGGTGACCGATGTCAACACGGCTCGCATTGCCGCGGTGGGCGCCAAGCGTGCCGCCCGCATCGCTGCAGGACTGTATTCCAAGGGTTTGACCTCGGGCTTTTCTGGTAACTACCGCTATACGGTTACGGTTCAGGGCGACGAGACAACCTATGTATTCGTCGACTGTTCACGCGAGCTCACAAGCTTCCATTCGTTTTTAAGCGCGAGCGTGGCCATCAGCTGCATTGGCTGGCTGGCGGTGTTGGCAATTGTGGCGGGTGCCTCGGGCGCGGTGATTCGACCGATGGTCGAGAGCTACAGCAAGCAAAAGCGCTTTATTACCGATGCGAGCCACGAGATCAAGACGCCGCTGGCCGTGATTGATGCCGCTAACGAGGTACAGGAAATTGAGAGCGGCGAGAGTGAGTGGACGCAGAGCATTCACGAGCAGGTCGCGCGGCTGACGGCACTTACGGAGCGTCTGGTATTTTTGGCTCGCATGGACGAGGGCTCGGCGGGCTTTGCCATGACATCGTTTGATCTTTCGGAGGCGGTGGACAAGGCGGCGGCGCCGTTTGAATCGGTGGCGGTTTCGCGCGGCAAGCGGCTGTCGACGTCGATCGCGAGCGGTGTGCGGGCCCATGCCGATGCCGCGGCAGTGGCGCAGGTTGTTGAACTACTGCTGGACAATGCCACACGCTACGCAAGCGAAGACAGCGTTATCGAGCTGAGCCTGCGTGCTGTTTCGCGCGGTGCGGGCAAAGGCTCGGCCGAGCTTGTCGTTTCGAACGCCGTGGACGAGCTGCCCGAAGGCGACCTAGATCGATTGTTCGACCGCTTCTATCGTGCGGACGTGTCGCGCAGCTCCAAGACGGGCGGCTCGGGCGTGGGCCTATCCGTGGTGCGTGCCATCGCCGAAGCCCATGGTGGGAGCGCTTCTGTCTGCGGCCACGGCAACCAGATCACCTTCACCGTCCGCCTCTAAAACCTGCCAAAATGAACCTGTCCCTTTTTGGTCGGTGCGAAATGGGTAATACTAAGGAGTTATCCGACCAGATGGGAATTAATCGATGGCTTATATCGAATTCAAAGACGTCATCAAGGCGTACGGCGAGGGCGATGCCCGCATTCACGCGCTCGACGGCGCGAGCTTTACCGTTGAGCGCGGCGAGCTCGCCATTATCCTGGGCGCCTCGGGTGCCGGCAAGACTACGGCGCTCAACATCCTGGGTGGCATGGATACGGTAACCTCCGGCACTGTGACGGTGGACGGGCGCGACGTGAGCTCCGCTAACGAGGCGCAGCTCGTGGAATACCGCCGCGCCGACGTCGGCTTTGTCTTCCAGTTCTACAATCTGGTCCCCAACCTGACGGCGCTCGAAAATGTTGAGCTTGCGGCGCAAATCTGCCCTGATTCGCTCGATGCCGAGCAAACGCTTTGCCAGGTTGGCTTGGGTGAGCGCCTCGCCAACTTCCCCGCGCAGCTTTCGGGCGGCGAGCAGCAGCGCGTGTCCATTGCCCGCGCACTGGCAAAGAACCCCAAGCTGCTTTTGTGCGACGAGCCCACGGGCGCACTTGACTATAAAACCGGCAAGCAGATCTTGCAGCTGCTGCAGGACACTTGCCGCAAGCAGGGCATTACGGTCATCATCATCACCCACAACTCCGCGCTGGCGCCCATGGCCGATCGCCTGATCCGCTTTAAGAACGGTCGCGTGGAGAGCGAGACGGTCCAGCAAAATCCCGTGCCTATCGAGACGATCGAGTGGTAGCGCCCATGGATCAGGACCGCCAAAACAGCCAACGCCGCGACGCGCAGAACACGGAGCGCGAGCAGGATTTTACGACCTACCGCACTGCCCAAAGCTCAAACGATATGGTGCCGACGGTGTTTCGCCGCGGTGTCTACCGCACGATTCGCGGCAGCCTCAAACGCTTCTTGTCTATCGTCGTGATCACCGCGCTCGGCGTGAGCGTGATGTGCGGCCTTAAGGCGGGTTGCGAGGACCTGTGCGATTCGGTTGACGCCTACTTCGACCAGCAAAATGTCTATGACATTAACGTGCAGTCGACCTATGGCCTGACTGACGATGATCTCGACGCCATCCAAGAGGTCGATGGCGTCGAAACGGCCGAGGGCATCTACACCGAGACCGCCTACACCGCCGTGGGCACAACGCGCGAGCGCGTGGTCGTGCAAAGTCTCTCCAAGGAGAATATCGATCAGCCAGTGCTCGTGAACGGCGATTTGCCCGAGAGCGCCGATGAGGTCGCGGTGACTTCGAAGTTCCTGAAGGCTTCGGGCAAAAAGCTCGGCGATACGGTGAGCTTTGCTGCCAACGATGCGAACTCGTCGAACCAAAGCGCCAAGGATCAGTTTGCCGATGGCGATTACACCATCACGGCCGAGGTTCTCGATCCCACTGATGTGAGCTCCGACTCGACGGTCAACGCCTTCCGTGCCGCCTCGGCGGCGGACTATAAGTTCTATGTGAGCGAGGACGCCGCGACATCTTCTTCCTACTCCGCGGTCCACGTGGTCGTCGAGGGAGCCAAGGATCTCAACTCATATTCGGATGCCTACGCGGCAAAGATCAATGAGGTCAAGGGCAATATAGAGAAGATCCGCGAGGAGCGTGAGAAGGCGCGCGCTCAGGAGCTGACGGTCGACACGCCGACAAGCTTGGATGCGGCCGAGCGTCAGGCCGCCATGCTCTTTGGGATCGAGCAGGACAACATCAATCGCATGGCCGAGGGCAGCGACGAGCGTGCGCAGGCGCAAGCCGACCTGGACCAGCGCCGTGCCGCCGCCGACCAACAGTTTGCCGACGCCCGCGCCGAGCTTTCCGACCTGGGCGAATGCACCTGGTACATCCAGGACCGCGGCAATATCGCAAGCTACTCGAGCGTGGAGAGCGATAGCTCGTCAATTGAAGCCATCGCCACGGTGTTCCCGTTCATCTTCTTTATCGTCGCCGTGCTCATCAGCCTTACCACCGCCACGCGTATGGTCGAGGAGGAGCGCACGCTCATCGGCCTGTATAAGGCGCTCGGCTATTCGCGCGGACGCATCCTGTCCAAATACGTGGACTATGCGCTGTGGGCTTGTCTGATCGGCGGCGTGCTCGGCAACATCATCGGATTTGTGGGCCTGCCGCTGTTCCTGTTTACGGTGTTCGACGACATGTACTCGCTGCCCCAGATGCTGCTTTCGTACGACATCGTGTCCTCGATCGTCTCGGTGGCGCTGTTTGCCGTGGGCGTGGTGGGCGCCACGATTATCGCCTGCCGCCATGAGATGGCCGAGACCCCGGCCTCGCTTATGCGTCCCAAGGCCCCGCGCGCTGGCTCGCGCATCTTGCTCGAGCGCATCGGCTTTATCTGGCGCCGCATGGGCTTTTTGAACAAGGTCGCTGCACGCAACCTATTCCGTTACAAAAAGCGCGCCTTTATGACCATCTTTGGCATCGCGGGCTGTACGGCGCTTGTGATTTGCGGCATGGGCATCCGCGATACGTCGGTGGCGCTTTCGCCCAAGCAGTACGGGCATATCACGCGCTATGACCTGCTGGCGGTTGCCAATCCCGACGATTTTTCGCAGACGTGCGCGGCATTGGATGAGCGAAGCGCAGCCAAGGATTCCGACGTGACCGTGACTTCGACGCTGCCGATTATGACCGACAACGTCACCTTTACATTTGGCGGCAAGAGCGAGACCGTGCAGCTGATCGTGGTGCCCGATGACCGCACGAACGACCTGGACGACTACGTGCGTCTCGAGGATGAGTCCAAAGAGCCACTGTCTTTGCGTGACGGAGACGTGTATCTGAGCAAGAGTTCACAGCTGGTTCTTGGGATTCAGCCGGGCGACACGGCGCAGGTCCAGGATTCGTCGCTCAACGTCGCCAAGGTCAAAGTCAGCGACATCTCGCTCAACTATTTGGGCAACACGCTCTATATGACGCAGGGCACCTATGAGCGCGCGTTCGGCCGAAGCGCGCGTCTTAACGGCATCTTTGTGCTGCTTAAGGGCTCGTCGGCCGACCAGATTGCGTTTAGCAAGAATCTTAAGAGTGACGGTTGGCTCACCATCTCGAGCACGGCCGAACATTGGCAGAACTACGAGGCGAACTTCACTATCATCAATTCCGTCGTGGTGCTCGTGACCTTTATGGCGGCGTGCCTGTCGTTTGTGGTGGTGTTTACGTTGTCCAACACGAATATCTCCGAGCGCGAGCGCGAGCTGGCGACCATCAAGGTGCTGGGCTTCCGCCGTGGCGAGGTACACCATTACGTCAACAAGGAGACGTTGATCCTCACGGCGATTGGCACCGCACTGGGCGTGCCGCTGGGTGGCCTGCTTGCCGAGAGCTTTACGTACATCCTGCAGATGCCGTCGCTGTACTTTGACGTTGAGGTCGAGCCGCTAAGCTACGTGCTCGCCGTAGTGCTTTCCTTCGGCTTTACGTTTATCGTCAACCTCGCCACCAACCGAACGCTCAACAAGATCGACATGGTCGGCGCCCTCAAGAGCGCCGAGTAACCTGTCCTGGGATTCAAGTTCTAGCGAGCTGCCGACGCGCCCGCAGCAGCATTTTTGCATAAACCGCCCCGCCAAATGCATACTTTGACGGGGCAGTTGCTTTTTGCCCACAGGTACCCCAGGGGGCGCCGTGCAAATTCCGGAGTATTCAGCGTCCCGGGGTCCGCGGGCGCGGGGGCGGGGGTGCAAAACTGCGCTGAAAGCCCCGATTCTGAGTCCCAACGCCTCTAGAGCCGCTCGTTTTTTTACAGGATGCGGCCCATGGTGCCTGCCTTTCGCCCAAAATCCAGTATGCAGGCACCCTCGGCTGCTGAATACTCCCAAAAATGCACGCCGCATCCTACCCCAGGCACCCGCAGCAAGAAGACGAATAGTCTCGGCCTCCCCAGTCACCGTAGGAGGCCCCAGAGCTTACCTCCCAAATCTTTCCGCAGGACGGAAGGATCCCGCCGCGCGAAGCGCACGGCGGGATCCTGACATGTCCGAGGACGATTTGGGAGGTAAGCCCTGGGGTCTCCGATGAGAGCAGTTTCGGCCGAGGCTATTCGCCGCCGAAGCTGATGCCCAGCGCCTTGGCCTCGCGCACCAGATCACTCTGGGGGTCGACATACTTGAGCTTGCCGGCGACTTCCTCGAGCGGCATGTGGCACATCTTGCCGTCACGCAGGGCGATCATGTAGCCAAACTCGCCGCGTAGGCAGCCGAGTGCCGCCTCGACGCCGCACTGGGTCGCAAAGATGCGGTCCTGGGCGTCGGGCTGGCCGCCGCGCTGCGTGTGGCCGGGGATGGCGACACGGGTCTCGCGACCAGTCTTGGCTTCGATCTCCTTGGCGATGTCGTAGACAATCGAGGGGCTCGTACGCTCGGCGAGCTTCTTCTTGTACTCCTTCTTGGACAGCGCCGCGTCCTCCTTGGAGATGGCGCCCTCGGCGACGGCCACGATGGTAAAGCGGCTGCCGGTTTCCATGCGATGCTCGATGGTCTTGATGACGTTATCCATGTCGTAGGGGATCTCGGGAATCAGGATGACATCCGCGCCGCCCGCGACGCCGGCGTACAGTGGAATCCAGCCAACCTTGTGGCCCATGATCTCGATAACGAACACGCGCCCATGGCTCGAAGCGGTGGTGTGGATGTCGTCGATGCACTTGGTGGCGACGTCGATGGCGCTCGTAAAGCCAAACGTCAGCTCGGTGCCCCAGGTGTCGTTATCGATGGTCTTGGGCAGGGCGATAACGTTGAGGCCCTCTTCGCGCAGGCGGTTGGCGGTCTTGGTGGAGCCGTTGCCGCCCAGCATAAACAGGCAGTCGAGCTGCAGCTTATGATAGGTGTGGACCATTGCGGGTACCTTCTCGACGCCATCGGCCTCGGGAATATCCAGACGCTTGAACGGCGTGCGGCTCGTGCCCAGGATGGTGCCGCCGCGGGTGAGGATGCCGCTAAAATCGGCGGGCGACATGACGCGGAACCTGCTGTAGATAAGGCCCTGGTAGCCGTCCTCAAAACCATAGATCTCGATAGGTTCTTCGCTATTGGTCATAAGCGTTTTGACGATGCCGCGCATGGTGGCGTTGAGCGCCTGGCAGTCGCCGCCACTGGTAAGAAGACCGATCCTGAGCATGATGAATCCTTCCGGGCAAGTTATAACATGCGCATAAGTTTACCCCCGCACACTGTTGATACGGGGGTAAAACGTGTTAGCTCAAGCGTATGGAAATGTAAGCAACGTCAGGGAACGTAAGGTCGACGGGCCTGGCTCCTTACAGTGCGAAGGCATCGACGTTGCCCCAGTGGCGGCGCAGCGTGATGGCGGCAGCGGGCTCGGTATTGTCAAAGACGACCGACCACTGCGTGTTGCTGGTGATGTCTTCCGGATTGGGCTTTTGCGCCGCAGCGCGTAGGGCCTTCCAAGCGACTGCCTCGTCTTGGGCGCCGACATGGGCGTCAAGGACATCGGCGATTGCGACGGCGCGCTCTTTACCATGGCCCAGCTCGCCATTCTTTTGGTTGGGCAGCACTTCGTCGCCATAGCAGGCGTAGAAGTTCGTGACCTGGCGAACAGGGGTCGCTTTGAAAGCACGGTCCGGATCGCGCGGATCCCACTCTACTACGCGCGCGTCACCGGCGGCGTCGTTGATAAAGAAGTGGTAATCGCGTCCTGCCATGGCGTGCATGTCGTAGGCGGAAAGCAGGTCGACAGCTTCTTGCGTGGTGGCGGCACGGTCGAGCACCAGACGGATGGCGAGTGAGGTATTGATGACGGGGCGTTGCGCGTCCTGGTCACAGGGCTTGGAATCCAGAGTGAGTACGGCAATGGACACGCCGCATTCGTTAACACCGTCGAGCTGGGCAAACGGGCCCATGAGTGCGGCGGCACGTCCGGCGACGGAGTCAAGCGGAGTGTTATCGCCCAGGTTGTTAAGGGCGGCAAACCCGATGGAGGCATAGCCGTCGCGTGGGTGATTGCGCACCAGCAGTGCCGAGGTGTCGTCCTTAAAGTCGTAATTGCGACCGGTGCGCACGCGGCCTTCGGCATCTACGGCGACAAAAGCGCTGCAGGTAAACTGGGGCGCCTGGACATGTACCGGCACACCGGGCAGCACCTGCGCCACCACGGCATCGATGTAGGCCTGGTCGTCGCGCACGCCAGCGGCGATGATGCGATCAAGATCGTAGTCGTAGGCGATGTCGATTGCGTACAGGTCATAGCTATCCGCGTAGCCGGTCAAGCGTTTGAGCGACGCGGCGGACTTGATTTGCTTGCGGTAAACGATACCGGTGGCAGCGGCAAGGCCGACGGCGACTCCCGCGACACCGCAGGCGATGGCAATGTTACGTGGCTTCATGACGGCTCCTCTCGTCCTGTTAGCGTAATTGTCGCAAAAGGAGCGCGGGCATGATGGCTCAACTTGGTGAGCGGCGCGGGATTAAACATGGAATGAAGAGTGCGGCGCTGGCGTGGCGGGGTATGCTGGAGGGGACCATCAACCCAGCGAAAGGGGAGAGCATGACGGATCAGGAAACGCCCGAGCGCGCGCACGTGACGGCCGACGATATCGAGGCCGCCAACGACCTTATCGACTTTATCGAGGCGTGCCCCAGCATGTTCCATACGGCGGCGACCATTATGGCCGAGCTCGACGAGGCGGGCTTTACCTACCTGCCCGAGAATGCGGCGTGGGACATCGAGCCAGGCGGGCGTTATTACACGCAGCGCAACACCTCGAGCGTTGTTGCCTTTAAGGTGGGCGAGGACCTGGCTGCTACGTGGGGCGAGGACGGCGTTGCCGGCGACTATCATTTTCAGCTCACGGCGTCGCACAGCGATTCGCCGACGTTTAAGGTCAAGGCCGTGCCCGAGCTCGACGGCGCAGGCGAGACGCTGCGCCTGAACACCGAGGCCTACGGCGGCATGATCGACTACACCTGGTTCGACCGCCCGCTGGCGCTCGCGGGCCGCGTGTTGGTACGCGAAGGCGACCGTATTGAAAGCCGCCTGCTTGCCACCGAGCGCGAAGTCGCGATTATCCCGAGCCTTGCCATCCATATGAATCGTGGCGTTAACGAGGGCTTTGCGCCCAACCGCGCCGTCGACCTGTGCCCGCTCATCAGCGCCGGTGAGCTTAAGCAGGGCGATTTTGATGCCCTGGTTGCCGACGAACTGGACGTTGAGCCCGAGCAGATCCTGGGCCGCGATCTGTTCCTGGTCAATCGTCAGGATGCGCGCATTTGGGGCTGGGCCGACGAGTTTATCTCGACGCCCAAGCTTGACGACCTGGCCTGCGCCTACACCTCGCTGCAGGCATTTTTGGGTGCCGAGAACGCGCACGACGTTTCGGTCTTTTGCTGCTTTGATAATGAGGAGGTTGGCTCCGAGACCAAGCAGGGCGCCATGTCGACGTTCTTGGCCGACGCGCTGCGCCGCATTAACGGATCGCTGGGCTTTGACGACGAGTCGTATCATCGCGCCCTTGCCGCATCGATGCTCGTGAGCTGCGACAACGCGCATGCCGTGCACCCCAACCACGCCGAGAAGTGCGACGCCCGCAGCCAGGTGGTGCTCAACGGCGGTATCGTCATCAAGGAGGCAGCCAACCAGCACTATTGTACCGATGCCTTTAGCCGCGCGGTGTTCCAAGCTATTTGCGATGACGCCGACGTGCCCACGCAGGCCTTCGCCAACAAGAGCGATATGGCCGGCGGATCCACGCTCGGCAATCTGTCCAATATGCAGGCGAGCATGCATGCCGTGGACGTGGGCCTGCCGCAGCTGGCCATGCACTCGAGCTACGAGACCGGCGGCGTGCGCGACGTGATGTACGCCATCCGCGCCCTCACGGCTTTCTACGAGCGAAACCTAACCATCAACGGCGCCGAAAGCGCGGAGCTCTAAAACCTGCTAAAAGGGACAGGTTTATTTTGCAGGTTTTATCTGGGCAAATGCAAAGGGTGAAACCGAGCTAGATCGGTGGTACGTGGCCGCCGAGGTGCAGTGCACCTCGGCGGCTTTTTGTGCACAGAGTGCGGCTAATGCTAATAAATACTATACGTGCTTTACGTATCTACCATAGAGTTTTATGATGATTTTAAAGTATTAAGGAGGGGTCATGACCACAACAGCCGCTCAGATCAACGTACGTCTCGATGCCGATCTTAAAAGGAGCGGGGACGCCGCTCTCTCCAGGGCCGGTATGACGCCGAGCCAAGCGGTGCGAGCGCTCTGGCAGCTTGCAGCGTCGCTGGCCGATCGCCCCGGTGCGCTCGAGGATATCCTGCTGCCCAGTCGTGTCCGGGCGGAACAGCGCGAGCGCGAAAAGGCCGCTAAACGTAAGCTCGAGCTCATGGATCAGGGGTCGAAGCTGTTCGCTGCCGCTTGCCGTGAGTCGGGAATCGATATGGTCAAGGCTCAGCCCTCGGGCGATGAAGAACTCAAACGGAACGCCTACGCGGATCGCTACGGCGAGGAGATGAGCTGGCTCTATGAGTGAGGCTCCAAGGCGCATCTTGGTTGACACCAACGTGTGGCTCGATTACTTCATTCCCTCACGACGTGGTCGTTCGGTGGCGATTGAGTTTTTACGCGATGCATGCACGGCGCAGGTGGATTTGCTGTATGCGGCGACATCGTCCAAAGATCTGTTCTATTTGATTTCGAGCGAACATAAGGCGTGGTATCGGCGCGAGCATGGCTCGCTATCCCAAGATGCCGCCGTGGCGGCGACATCACTTGCATGGGATTGCCTCGACGTGTTGTCGCAACTTGCCACGCCGGTACCCTGCGACCTGAGTGACATATGGATGGCGAGCAAGCAGCGTAAGCTCCATAGCGATTACGAAGACGATTTAATCATTGCGGCAGCAATGCGCGCAAAGGCAGACCTTCTGGTCACCAACGATGCCAAACTCTGTTCACACGCACCCGTCGCAGCAATGAGCGCAGAAGACGCAAAGAATTACTTAGCAACGCTCTAGCAATTTGAAGACCCTGCAGGTCGAATAAAAGTCAGCGAGAGCCCACAGGTAGGGCCGCGCCAGCAAAGCGCCGCAGGTTGAACAAAAGTCAGCGAGAGCCCGCCAGAGTGAGCAAGGTGCCTTGAAAGAGGAGGGCATTGACCTTCTGGTCATGCCCGACGATTGAAAGGCAGATTGCCGCTCTGGCGGGCTCGCAGCGTCGAGGGGTTCCGGCGTTTGGAAAACGCCGGAACAATCAGTGTTCGATCCAGCAGCGCAGGGTCTCGCCGGCCTGCAAGTGACGCAGATTCTCTGCGGCAATGTCGACCACATTGTTGAGCGTAGCCTCCAAGTGGAACCAACCGGAGACGTGCGGCGTGATGAGCATGTTGGGCGCATCCCACAGCGGGCTTGCGGCGGGCAGCGGCTCGGGGTCGGTGACGTCGACCGCGGCGCCGGCGAGATGTCCCGACTCCAGAGCGGCAACCAAGTCCTCGGCGACCACAAGATCGCCGCGACCGCCGTTGGCAAAGAAGGCGCCCGGCTTCATCGCGGCGAAGAACTCGGCGTTCGCCAGGCCGCGGGTCTCGGGTGTGCTGGGCATAAAGGATGCGACGACATCGGCCTCGGCCAGGCGCTCAGACAGGGCATCCATGCCGTCCATGTCCTCAAATACAATGGGGTAGACGAGCGGATGGCGCTTGATGCCGCGGACGTGTGCGCCCATGCTGCGGCAGAGCGTGGCAAAGTGGCCGCCGATATCGCCTGCGCCCAGCACCAGCACGTTGGCATTTTTGAGCGAGGTAACCGGCCCCAAATCCTCCCAGCGATGCTCGCGCTGCAAGTCGTGATAGCCGGGCAGGCGCTTCATCATAGAAAGAACCATGGCAAACATGTGCTCGCTTACGGCCTGGCCGTAGGCGCCCACCGAGCAGGAAAGCTTAGCGTCGGCTGGCACGGTGCCGGCGGCCAAGTAGTCGTCATAGCCGGCGGTCTGCAATTGCAACAGCTGGAGGTGCTTGCACGCGGTAAGCAGGGCAGGGTCGATGTTGCCCAGGATCACGTCGGCATCGGCGACCTGCTCGTGCGTGGCGGCGTCGGCGCTCGTGTAGATAAAGTCCTCGCCCGGAGCGCTCGACTCAAGAATTGCGCGATGACGGTCGTTGACGGGCAACAAAACCAGAATGTTCACAAGCAGTCCTCTCCGCTCGACCTGCCAAAAAGGGACAGGTTAATTTTGGCAGGTTTTATCAGGCAAAACGCTCAAATAAAACGCCGGATGCAAGACGGGCGTGCCCGTCGGCATCCGGCGCATCCACAGCTACCAGCTGAGCAGCTCGTAACCGTCCTCGGTCACCACGAGCTGTACCTCGCACTGGGCCGAATCGCTACCGTCCTTGGTGCGCACACACCAGCCGTCGCCCTTGCTGATCTTAATGTCGGGCGCTCCGGCATTGACCATGGGCTCGATGGTAAAGACCATGCCCGGAGCCATAATGGTGTCCACATCGGGCGCCTCGGTGGTAAAGCCCACAAACGGGTCCTCGTGGAACTCCTTACCGATGCCGTGTCCGCCGTACTCGCGCACCACGCTAAAACCGGCGTCCTCGACCGTCTTTTGCACGGCCTCGGCCATCACGGACAGCGGTAGCCACGGCTTGACGGCGGCCAGACCCGCCTCCACGCTGGCGCGAGTGACGTCGACCAGGCGCTGACGCTCGGCCGAGACCTCGCCGATGCAGAACATGCGGCTCGAGTCGCTAAAGTAGCCGTCAAGAATCGTGGAACAGTCCACGTTGATGATGTCGCCCTCGTGCAGCACGTCCGTATCACAGGGGATACCGTGGCAGACCACATCATTGATCGAGGTGCACACGCTTTTGGGGTAGCCCTCGTAGTTGAGATCGGCCGGCGTGCCACCGTGCTCGACGGTGTAGTCGTAGATCATCTGGTCAATCTGGTTGGTGGTCATGCCCGCGGCGATGTGCTCGCCTACGTAGTCGAGCACGCCCACGTTGATGGCGGCGGAGCGCTTGATGCCCTCGATATCGGCGGGCGTCTTGTAGAGCGTACGGGGCAGAACCTCCCAGCCCTCCTCCCACAGGCGCTCGAGGCGCTCGTCGAAGGCGCTGTGACATTTCTTATATTTTTTGCCGCTGCCGCACCAGCAGGCGTCGTTGCGGCCGGGTACGGGTCCTTTGTCATACATGGCTAACTTCCTTTCATCCGCAGCTAGTATAGCCCACCCCATCAGCCAAGTACCGGGTAGTCTGTGCGGTTCTGCTAGTAGCTCACCTGGCAGGGGATGCCGAGCGCGCGCACGCGTGCGGCGATTGTGTCGAGCACCACGGGCGCTGCTTTGGCAAGGCCGGCGACCGGTGTCTCGCGCGCCACCGTGTAGATGGTCGCCTCCTGCGGGCGAATGCGCTCGAGCGCCGCGAGCCAAGGGCCGACGTACGCTTCACCAGTGTTATCGAGGGACTTGCCCTGGTACTCGCCGTTCAAAAAGATCGTCTGGATAATAACGTGGCCGTTAAAGCTCGCGAACGTCTCGATCTGGTGCTCGACGTCGTAGGGGCCAACGGGCTGGTCGAGCAGCTGGATAAAAGCCGGGTCGACCGTATCGAGCTTGAGGATGTTGTCGTCGACCATCATGAGCGCATCGTGCACAGCGGGCTGGTCAGCGCGCGTGCCATTGGAGAGCACGGCGATCTTGGTGTTCGGGGCCAGCTGGTCGCGAAGTGCGATGGCGCCGGCGATAGCCTGCGGAAACTCCGGTGCGGCGGTGGGCTCGCCATTGCCGGCGAAGGTGATTACATCGGGCAGCTCGCCCTCGGCTGCCATCTCGCGCAGCTTGGCCTCGAGTGCGTCGAGCACCCCGGCGGCCGTGTTATACGGCTCATGGCAGGGGCGCTCGGCGTTAAGGCCGTTCTCGCAGTAGATGCAGTCGAACGTGCAGATCTTGCCCGACGCCGGCATCATGTTGACACCGAGCGAAAGGCCCAGGCGGCGACTGCGCACCGGTCCAAAGATGGGGCTGGCATTTAAAAACGTAGACATAGGCATATGCTCCTTGGGACAGTTGTGCCTAAGCATAGCATCGGTGCCAAAGTCTGATTCGGGCTTGTGCTTTTCAGATTTCGTTTTTTCACGCTGCCCTCGATGTCCGCGCTATGAGAGGTTCCCGGTTGGGTACAGTTAATGCGTTAACAAGGTGCAAGGCGATGGGGCACAACATGGATTTTACGGTCGAGAATGCGGGCACCACGATTGCCTGTCGCGAGTTTGCCGAGCCGGGCGTGCCGTCGGATGCGCCTGCCTTGGTGTGCGTGCACGGCGCTTGCGTCGACGGCACATTTTTTGACGGGATCGCCCGCGAGCTCGCCTGCGGCTATCGCGTAATTGCCTACGACCGCCGCGGTTGCGGCGAGAGCGGCGATGCCGCGGACGGGCGCTACGACCTCGCCGCCCAGGCCGCCGACCTGCAGGCCGTTATCGAGCATGTCGGCGCCCCGGCAAATGTCCTCGCGCACAGCGCCGGTACGCTGGTGACCCTGGAGCTTCTCCGTACAAACCCGGCCATTGTCTCGCGCGCGATGCTGCACGAACCCGCCGTGAAAAACGAGGGCGCTGGCCTGGGCACGGCCCCGGTTTTGCTCGAGATGATTGCTGCGGGAAAGGTCTCGAGGGCATTAAGAGCCTTCCTGAGTGCCATCAGTGATTCGGATCCTCAAGCTCCCAAGACAACCGAGGCGGAAGCCAAGCATGCCCTGCGCAACGGCCGCAGCTTTATGGCAAACGAATACGGGATCATTATGACCTGCGTTCCCGATTGGGATCGCGTCCGCGCATCGAAAACAGTGGCCGCCGTGTTTTTGGGCGAGCTCTCGATTGGCACGCCCCGCGAAGCGGGCACGAGAGCGTCGGCTGAGCTTTTGGGCTGTCCGCTCGTAACGGTCCCCGGCGCGCACAACGGGCTGCGCGATCGACCGGTAGCGGCTGCCCAGGCCGTCCGTGGCGTCCTAGGGTTCTAGCAGCCGCAATAATCAAAACGGGCTTTTCCCGTAAACATTTCGACCGTGTTAACAGATGCGCCCAGAACCTTACGGCTGCGGCTTCAGCCCTACCGTCTGCCAACTCATGAAAAAGAAACGGTATTCACGTGCGTACCTGCATCGACAAGGTGCTACCCTTGTAACATTTGGCACCCACTGCTACCAAGCAAAACTACTGAAAGGGCCCCCTATGCTCAATAATCACGAGGCCAATCTAACCGACGAGGAGGCTGCCGCCGAGGTCGCCCGTGTCGCGAAGACCTACCCCGTGGTGCGTTTGCTGTCTGTCGATCAGATTAAGGGCGATCCTAACTGCCTGCTCGCCGGCGAACGGTGTCCCTGTCTGCGCCAGTCAAGTCTTGAAGCCTTGGCGGCGGGTTCCGATGAGGTGTCGGAACGGCTGCTCAACGATGGCGTTGAGTACCGCGCTCGCCTGCGCTCTTTGATGGTTGAGGGCGAGCCTCACGTTCTGCTGATGGTGCGTCCGATTGATGAACAAGAGGCCGCAGAAGAGGACCTTGTCTACACCGACGTGCTGACGAGCGTGCGCAATCGCCGATATTACGAGGAAAAGCTTCGTAGCGCCCGTATGCAGGCCGGCGTGGCCGTGATCGACCTTGATGATTTTAGGGCCTTCAACGATACGTATGGCCGCCATGCCGGCGACCTTGCGCTTGGTGCCGTGGCGACGGCCATACGCAGCGGTGTTCGTTCGACTGACGAGCTTGTGCGTTTTGGCTGCGATAAGTTTGTGGCCGTCATGCCCAATATTCCCTCTGATGACTTTGCCCGTCGCCTGCGTCAAGTATCCGATGCCATTCATTCCACGATTATTCCGGGGCATGAGCGCGTTAGCTTGACGGCATGCGTTGGTGGCGTTCGCATTAA
Organism: Collinsella sp.; assembly: GCA_019414645.1. Classification (GTDB taxonomy): domain Bacteria; phylum Actinomycetota; class Coriobacteriia; order Coriobacteriales; family Coriobacteriaceae; genus Collinsella. The sequence continues at coordinate 27,933 of DXLP01000018.1, read as the reverse complement.
TGGCGAAACGGTCGATGAGGGTGTTAGCCAGGCTGTCCAATTATTGAGCCGCGCTAAGGCAAAAGCCGGTACAGTCGTGACCGATGCCGAATCCATCGAGGCCTTCCAAAGCGAAAAGCCTACGGTGCTTATTGTCGATGACTCCGAGATGAACCGAGCCATTCTAAACGAGATGCTCAAGGACGAGTATTGCATCCTCGAGGCCGATAACGGTCGCGCGGTGCTCGACATGGTCGACCGCTATGGCGATGAGTTGTCGCTCGTGATGCTGGACATTGTCATGCCGGGCATAAGCGGCTTTGAGGTGCTGGCCGATCTGTCGCGCCGAACGGGTATCGACAATCTGCCTGTCATCATGATTTCGAGCGAAGATTCCGATGATATGGTTCTGCGCGCGTACGAGCTGGGCGCCTCGGACTATATCAACCGCCCGTTTGACTCCCGTATCGTGCGCCGCCGCGTAAGCAACACCATCCGCCTGTACGCCAAACAGCGCCGCCTGACGAGCCTGCTGTCCCAGCAGTACAACGAGCGCGTCAAGAACAGTCGCATGCTCATCGACATCATGGCCGGCGTCATGGAGCTTCGCAACGGCGAGAGCGGCAGGCACGTTACGAACATCGAGAAGCTGACCGAGCTGCTGCTTGGCTGCCTGGTCCACCGTAGCGACAACATCTCCCTCGACAACGAGGAGCGCTCCACGATTGCCCTGGCTTCGGCGCTGCACGATATCGGCAAGATGTCGATTGACGATGCGATTCTCAACAAGCCCGGGCGCCTCACGTCCGAGGAATTCGAGATTATGAAGACGCATACCACGATCGGTGCCGACATGCTGCTCGAACTGGGCCGCCATCACGCCGGCAATGCGCTTATGGAATATGCGTACCAGATTGCGCGCTGGCACCACGAGCGTTGGGACGGCAAGGGTTATCCCGACGGCCTTAAGGGCGACGACATCCCCATCGCCGCGCAGGTGGTTTCGGTGGCCGACGTGTACGATGCGCTGACGAGCGTGCGCGTGTACAAGGATGCTATCCCGCACGAGGAAGCGATCCAGATGATCTTGGACGGTAAGTGCGGTACCTTTAACCCGCTGCTGCTCGACTGCCTGCTCGAGGTGCAAGACCGTATTGCCGAAACATTGGCGCGCCCTGCTGAGGTCGTTGCGCTTCCTACGATTTAGTTTGACCAAAGGAGTTTTAACCCATGATTTCCATGCGTGAGGCGTATGAGAAGATTGGCGCCAATTATGATGACGCGTGCGCTCGGCTGATGGGCGAGGAGATGCTTGCCCGCTTTGCCCTCAAGTTTTTGGATGACGAGAGCATGGACAAGCTGGAGGCCGCCATGGCGGCAGGAGACGCCAAGGAAGCGTTTATGGCAGCTCACACGCTCAAGGGCGTGAGCCAGAACCTGGGATTCGATAATCTGTACGAGCCGGCGGTCGTGGTGACCGAGGCGCTGCGCGGCGCCGATGCCGTTGACGGCGCTCGCGCGGGAATGCATGCGTTGCAGCAGCAATATGCGGCTACGATGTCGGCCCTGCGCGAGGTGGCCGAGTAAGAGGCTGTGAGCCTTGGGCTGCGTGCCAGCCGCGTACAGGCAAAAGGGCGCCCCGCCGGACCATGTGGCCGGCGGGGCGCCCTTGTCTGTTGTGCGGTTCGCGAACTAGCGGGCCTGCTTTACCTTGGTCGCTGCCTCGACAAACGACTTCCACAGGTTAAAGTCGGTCTCGAGCGTCTGCCAGGTGTACTCGGGATGCCATTGCACGCCCAAGCAGAATGGCTGGCCTTCGACCTCGATGCACTCGGGAACGCCGTCGGTTGCCTTGGCGACCAAACGCGTGCTCTTACCCAGATGATCGACGCAGCAGTGGTGTGCGGAGTTGGTCTGGATCAGCCTGTGCCCGCCAAGCGCGCGCTCCAGCAGCGAGCCCGGCACGACCTCGACGGGATGCACGGGGTCGTTGAGCACGTGGGTATGGCGCCACTGCGTGCGGCCCTCGCGAGCGCCCAGGCTCGGCACGTCCATGCACAGGGTGCCGCCAGTGGCGACATTGAGCAATTGCGTGCCACGGCAGGTGGTAAAGAGCGGCTTTTTGGCGCGGAGCACCTCGCCGACCAGCTTAAACTCAAAGCTATCGCGGATCTCGCAGCAGAGGGTGGGGTCGTAGGGTCGTTCATCGCCCCAGCGTTTGGGGTTGACATCCGGGCCGCCGGGAATAGCGATACCGTCGGCGATATCGACGTAATGGCGGATGACCTCAATGTCCTCGGTGATGGACATCTGCAGCGGCAGGCCGCCGGCGGCAAGGATGGCATCGACAAAGACACTTGCGATTTCCTCGTTGGGGGAGAGCGTCTCGCTTAAAAACGGCTTCGCCTCTTCCCAGCGCGGCGCGACGAGGATGAGCGGGCGGTCGGCGGGATCGACGTCGACGTGCGGGGTGTATGACGATGAAGTGCGAGTTCCGATCATAGGTGTTGCTTTCGAGTTTGGATGGTCATGGCGAGCGAACATGGCAATTGGGTTAGTGGCCCTTGATGGAGTTGAGGAAGTCCTGGGCGCGTTTGGTCTGGGGATGGTCGAAGAACTCGTCGGGCGTGCCGGTTTCCACGATCTGGCCATCGGCCATAAACACGACACGGTCGGCCACGCGACGGGCAAAGTTCATCTCGTGCGTGATGACGATCATCGTCATGCCCTGCTGGGCCAGACGGACCATGACCTCGAGCACCTCGTTGATCATCTCGGGATCAAGAGCGCTCGTGGGCTCGTCGAAGAGCATGGCCTTGGGTTGCATGGCAAGCGAGCGGGCAATGGCTACACGCTGTTGCTGGCCGCCCGAGAGCTGTGCGGGCACCTTATCGGCCTGCTCGGCGACGCCTACGCGGCCTAGCAGGTCCATGGCGCGCTCGCGGGCCTCATCCTTGGAGACGCCCAGCACGTCGACCGGTCCCAGCATGACGTTCTGTAGCACGGTCATATGTGCAAACAGGTTGAACTGCTGAAACACCATGCCCAGCTCGGCGCGCATGCGGGCAAGATCCTTGCCTTCCTGCGGCAGAGGCTCGCCCTCGATGAGAATCTCGCCCGAGTCGATGGTTTCCAGGCGGTTGATGGTTCGGCACATGGTCGACTTGCCCGAGCCCGAGGGGCCGATCACGACGACGACTTCGCCGCGGTCGACCGAGAGATTGATGTCGTTGAGGACGTGCAGATCGCCATAGTGCTTATCGACGTGCTTGAGCTCAATCAGCGGCTGATTGCCGGTAGAAGAAGTGCTCTGTGCCATGGTGCTCGGCTCCTTATGACTCGAAATGGTAAATCGTTAGCGAATGATGGTCGCGCCGGTCTTGTGCGAGACGTAGACGGCGGCCTTGTTGATCGCGACGTTGATGAGGATGTAGATGACCGCGATAACCAGGTAGACCGACACGAGCGCGTCGTAGTTGGTAATGAGCACGCGGGCGTTTTGCATGAGGTCGGGGTAGCTCACTACATAGGCGACGGTGGTGTCTTTGACGACGACCACAAGCTGCGAGATCAACGACGGAATGATAAACCGAATGGCTTGCGGCAGCACGATTTTAAAGGTGATTTTAGCCTTGGAGAGACCGAGTGCCTGAGCGGCCTCGACCTGGCCGCGCGGTACGGCGTTGACGCCGGCGCGGAAGATCTCGGCCAGTACGCCGGCCGCAGCGAGCGCGACGGGAAGTGTGAGCATCCAAAACGACGGCAGCGCGATCTTGTACTGGGGCAACACCAAAAAGAAGAAGTAGATGAACAGGAGGCTCGGCACGCCACGGAAGAAATCGGTGAGCACGCGGCAGACCAGCTGCAGCGGCTTAATGTCGCTGGTGCGGCCGAGCATGAGGGCCAGACCCAGTACCAGCGCGATAGCGCCGGCGGTGAGCGCGACCTTTACCGTGCCCTCAAAACCGGCAAGTAAGAACTTCCAGGTAGTGAGGTGCGTAAAGAAATACCAATAGTGGACCGAAAGCTGACCGGTCACATAAAAGCGCTGCAGCACGAGGACAACGAGCGCGGCGACGGCAACAAGCGAGATGGCGGTGCCGATGCGAATCTTGGCGCGCATCTTGGGGCCGGGAGCCTCGTAGAGCGCATCGCGCATGGTAAGTGCAGGGGAGGAATGTTTGCTCATCGGAGGATCCTCACCTTCTTATCGATATAGTTGCCAATGTGGCTCACCACAAAGGCCGTGCCCAGGTAGCCGAGTGCCGAGATAAAGAACGCGGCGACGCCGCCGAGCGAGCGCGTGTTGATGTAGCTCACCACGCCGGTGAGCTCCTGCGGTTTAAGCGGTACCTGACTGCCGAGCGCAGTGGTGAGCATGACCGCGATAAAGAGGTTGGTCATGGGCAACACGCTCGAGCGCAGCGCCTGCGGAATCACGATCTTGGCGAGGATGCGGCTGAAGCTCATGCCCAGCGAGCGGGCGGCTTCCACCTGGCCGACACCGACGGTGTTGATGCCGCTCATAAAGTTCTCGGAGCCAAAGGCAGAACCCAAGAGCACTGTGGCGACGATGACGCAGGTGCGGTAGGGCAGGACGACCTTGAGCGGCGGCAGCGCATAGACGACGATGATGAGTAGCGCGATGCCGGGGATGTTACGGAAGACCTGAACATACAGGTCGCCAAAGACGCGCAGCGGCTTGAGCGGCGACACGCGCATCACGGTGACGGCGACGGCCAGCACCATGGCGATGGCAAACGACTCAAGCGTCATGCCCCAGGTTGCTAGCAGCGCGTCGATATAGTTCTGGCCATAGAGCGACCAGAGCTCGGAGAGACTCATGCGGACCTCCCGCCGGTAAGGAAAGGGGCTCCCGTGTGTACGGAAGCCCCGACAACTCAGTGAGGAAACAGTTTACCGCAATAAAGCGCATCATGCGTTTCCGTATGGTTTCGTTGCGGTCGTTACCAGGCTCGCTGCCTAGGCGCCGATCTCGGGCAGCTCGGGAACATTGGTGTCGCCCGTACGGTCACCGATGCAGATCTGCCACAGCTCGGTCCAGGTGCCGTCGTCCTCGATCTTCTTAAGGAAGTCGTTGACAAAGGCGACGCCGTCGGAATCGAGCGGCAGGCCGATACCATAGGGCTCCTTGCTGCCGAAGGGCTTGCCGGCGATCTTGTACTTACCGGGCTCGCGGACCAGGGCGCTCTGCTGCATGTTGTTATCGATGACGTAGGCATCAACACGGCCCTGCTGGAGTGCCTGGCGGGCCTCCTCGTCGGTCTTGAACTCCTGCTGGCTGGCCTTGGGGGCGAACTCCTCCAGGATGGCGGGGCCGTTGGAGCCGGACTGGACGGCGACGTTCTTGTCGGCCAGGTCGTCGACGCTCTTGATGTTGTCGTTATCGGCGAGCACCAGGATGGCCTGCTGCGTGTAGTAATAGGGACCGGCAAAGGAGACGAGCTTCTTGCGCTCGTCAGTGATGGTGTAGGTGGCAAAGACGGCGTCGACCTGGCCGTTCTGCAGGACGGACTCGCGCGTGTCCGAGGTCACCTGCGTGATCTCGACCTTGTTCTCGCCCAGAATGTAGTTGGACAGGAGCTGTGCGATACCGGCATCGAAGCCGCGGGTCTGACCGTCTTTCTCGTTGAGGAGGGAGAAGAGCGTGGAGGTCTGAACGCCACCGATCTTAAAGACGCCGGCGTCCTTGACGGCCGTGGCCCAGGTGCTGGCGGCGATGGCATCGTCATCGGCCTTGGGGCCGTTGTCGACGAGCTTGTCGAATGCCTTGGCGTCGAGCGTGGTGGAAGCCTCGGTATCCTCGGAGCTCTTGGAGGAGGCGGCGGAGCCCTTGTCGGCCTCGGCGCTGGTGTCAGAGCAGCCGGCAAGACCAAGGCCGGCGACGGTTGCGAAGGTGGCGGCGACAAAGCCGCGGCGGTCGAGAACGACCTGCTGGGAGAGGTTCTTGCTCATGGTAGAACACCTTTCTCAATAAAATCCCTAGCGGTTGAGTAGAGTTATACCCTATCCCGCTCAGACGGGTCAACACGAAATAACTCAGAAACATACTTACCTTATGGGTAATTCTTCCTACCAAAAAGGGACAGGCACCTTTGTGGTGGTTCTTGCAGATGTGGTGGCCTGTCTCGCTGCTTTGTCTCAATCTGTAACATCTGCAGCCGTTTTTGCCGAGTAACTGTTACAGATTGAGATTTTCTCTTCAGGAGGAATTCGAATGTCTCAATCTATAACATCTGGACGGTCAGAAGGTCTCTATCTGTTACAGATTGAGACAAAGGCCAGGGACTAAGACGTCTTGTCTAGATTTGTAACAGGTAGACGGGAATTCGGACCCTAGATGTTACAGATTGAGATAATCGCGTCGCGAAAATAAAAACCTCCGCAGGGGCGCTTTCCTTGCGGAGGTTTTTTACTCGTTGAGTAGCCTTACGGCTTCGGTGGCCATGTTCTCGACCGTCATGCCGTTCTGCGCAAGCAGTTCGTTGGGGTCGTAGCGGTCGGGAAAGCCCTTGGCGATGCCGAAGGTGCGTGTGCGTACGGGCGTGCAGGCCAGGTAACACGCGACGCGCTCACCCCAGCCGCCGTCCAAGATGCCGTCCTCGAGGGTGACGACAACGCGATGCTCGGCGGCAAGGCTGTCGAGGAACTCGCGGTCGAGCTCGGTTGCAAAGCGCGGGTTGACGAGCGTGGCCTCGATGCCGTACTCGGCGGTCAGACGGTTTGCCACGCGCTCGCCCAGCTCAAAGAAATCGCCGAGCGCGAGCACGGCTACGTCGCGACCCTGGCGCACCGCGTTGTAGCGAACGGCGCTGTAGTCGGTGTCTTCGGCAGGCGCAAGGTCGGGACGGCTTACCAGGCCGATGCCCGGTACACGAATCGCCACGGGATGCTCGCGGTGGTCGAGCGACCAGCTCAGCATGGACAGATATTCCTCCATGCAGGCCGGCGCCAAGTAGTGCATGTTGGGAAGACCGCCCAGCATGGAAATATCAAAGAACGAAAGGTGCGTCTCGGACGTGGTGCCAAAGATTGACGCACCAAACACCAGGATGGTTGCGGGGGCGTCGTTGAGGCACAGGTCGTGCCACAGCTCGTCGTAGGCGCGCTGCAAAAACGTGCCGTACACACCAAAGACTGGCTTGGCGCCCGAGCGTGCAAGCGCGGTGGCAAAGGTCACAGCGTGCTCCTCGGCAATGCCCACATCGACGAACTGTTTGCCGGCGGCAGCGCGAAGCTCGGGTGTAAAGCCCATAATGTAGGGCGTGGCGGCCGTGATGCCCACGACCTGCGGATCGCGCTCGATGGCGGCGCTGAGCGCCTCGCCCGTAATGTCGGCATAGGTGCGCGGCGCAGGCTCGCTTGGATGGCCCGGGCAGAGCTTGCGGCCGGTCGCCATGTCAAACGGACCCACGTGGTGCCAGCGCTCGGGGTCGCTCTGGGCCGGCTCAAAGCCCTTGCCCTTGGCGGTGGAGACGTGCAGCACGATGGGGTGATCGATATTGCGCAGTTCCTGCAGTGCGTCGACGAGGGCCAACACATCGTTACCGGCGTCCAGATAGCGGTAGTCGAGCCCCATCGCGCGGAAAACGTTGCGCTCGCAGGTGCCGTTGCTGGCGCGCAGCTCGGCCAGATTGCGATAGAGGCCACCGTGGTTCTCGGCGATGGACTGGTCGTTGTCGTTGACGATGATGATCAGGTTGCTGTCGAGATCGGCGGCATTGTTAAAGCCCTCAAACGCCAAGCCGCCCGAAAGCGAGCCGTCGCCAATGATGGTGATGACGTTGTAGCTGTCGCCCGCCAGATCGCGGGCGTGTGCCAAGCCGCAGCCCAGGCTCACCGATGTGGAGGTGTGGCCCATGGCGAACAGGTCGTGCTCGGACTCGTCGGGATTGGCAAAGCCAGAAGCCTCGCCAAAACGTTCCGGATCGATATAGGTATACGCGCGCCCGGTCAGCGCCTTGTGGGCGTAGGTCTGGTGCGAAACGTCAAAGACAATCTTGTCGATAGGGGAGTTAAACACGCGATGAAGCGCAACCGTAAGCTCAACGACGCCCAGGTTGGGGGCAACGTGTCCGCCGACAGCGGCGGAGCTTTCGAGGATGGCGTGGCGAATCTCGCCGCAGAGCAGCGGAAGCTCGGCGCGGTCGAGAGCCTTGACGTCCTCGGGCGTTGTCGTTTGCGTAAGCAGCATCGTTGTGGGTTACTCCATGCGAATCGAGCGCCGGCGCTCCCTCGGCCGACACAATTGCACAAGACAGTCTCGCACATTTTGGCGTTTGATATGTGACGGCGGCGCGGTAATTCGACAACTGGTGGGGCAAAACGTTTTGTCCGATGCCATACTGATAGATTCGATGATGATTTTTTCAATACGTGCAGGCCGTGGCTTGCCGCCGTGAGCCGCTGGAAGGAGGCAGCATGTCCGATGCCGTTCGTGCCGAGAAAATCGCGCACGAGGTCGACGATGCCGCCCGCCAGCTCGCCCAGGCGGGCCGCTTGGACCTGACGCGCGAGTTTATCCAGCATGGCGACGTGACGGTCTATGCACATGTGACCTCGGTGGCACGGGCAAGTCTGTCCTTTGCCGAGCACTTGGGCCGTGCTGGCATTTCGATCGACCGTGCCTCGCTGCTGCGCGGGGCCTTGCTGCACGACTACTTTCTCTATGATTGGCACGACCCCGACCCGAGCCATCGACTGCACGGATTTCGACATCCGTTTTTTGCCCTGGCGCGTGCCGAGGAAGATTTTGAGCTGACGCCGCGAGAGCGGAATATTATCGTGCGGCATATGTTTCCGCTGGTGCCGGTGCCGCCGACGTGTCGCGAGGCGTGGATTGTTTGTCTGGCGGATAAATGGTGTGCTCTGCGTGAGACGGTCGCCGGCCGCCTGCCGCGCAAGGACGAGACGGACGATAGCGTGAGTAAAGCATCGAGTGAAAAGAGGAGAGGGTAGACGGTGGGGACCGCAATCGACATGTCCTTTGACGGCGCGACGCTTGCCGCCTGCCCGCTTTCGGCACTGGTGCTCTCGTTTGCCTTCTACGGTTTTTGCGGCTGGGCATGGGAATCGACAGTCTGCGCCATGCTCAACCACGGACGCTTTGCCAACAGCGGCTTTTTGCTGGGACCGTGTTGCCCTATCTATGGCGCGGGCGGCATTGCCTGCTGGCTGCTGTTGCGCGGGATTCCGGATGCCCCGAGCCAGTTTGTCGCTGCAGCGCTCGTATGCAGCGTGATTGAGTACAGCGTAGGCGTGCTGTTGGAAAAAACAACGGGCGCTCGCTTTTGGGACTATTCGCATCTGCCGTTTAACCTGCACGGACGTATCTGTCTGTACTGGGCCTGCGCGTTTGGCCTGGGTGCGTTGTGCATTTGCCGTTTAGTGGAGCCGGCATTGCTGGGGCTGCTTGGCCATCTGCCGGTGCTGATTGTGCGGTTGTCCGCCTTTATCGTCGCGGTCGCGATGATGGTCGACGCGTTGTGCTCATTGGCGAGCTGGCGGCGTCTGTCTGATCAGCTGGAGCGCGTCCGGGCCGACCTTGCCGACCGCATCAACGAGTCGCTTGCCGACGCGTCCGACTCAATGCTCGAGCGCATTCCCGATTCTACGATTGACTCGGTGGCACAGACGCACATCCGTAGCCGTGCCGTTAACGCGTGGCTGGCCGAGCTGGGTGACGCCGCGCTCGATGCCCTGCGCGAGAAGGCTTCGATGCCGACGTTTATCGCGGATGGTGCTCGCGGCCTGGCGCTTGCCGCCCGCCGCGTGGCCGATGCCGCGCCGAACATGCCGCGTCCGTCGCTCAGTCGTCGCCTTGCCGGCAAGCGCATGAGCCGTCCGGTGCCAAGCGTGTCGCTCAGCCGACGCGACCTGCGCTTCTTCAATGCCTTCCCGCGCTTGCGCATCAACCGCTACGAGGGCGTCATCCGAGCTACCGACCTCCGCGACCGAGCCCGCGAGCTGTTCCGCCGCTAGCCGGGACGGGCGCGCTCACGGCTTCCTTGCTCGCGTATTTCCCGTTCGTTTCGCGTCCGTTGCCGCGCCGTTTCCAAGATTGCGGCACCGTTGGAGACGGCAAGATTTGGGTCGAGCCGGTCGAGGAAGTCATCCGCATCCGTACCGGCGAACACGGTCCCGCCGCGGTGTAGGACAATCTTTCGCCTGACGGGCGTGCCTCTCTTGGGGCGCGCCCGTTCTCGTCTACAATATCGTGCAGACGAAGGAGAGGCATGCCCATGATCAAGATGTTTGCGAGTGACTTAGACGGAACGCTGCTGAACGCCCTGCACGAGGCGGATGGGACCATCCGCCGTGCCATTCGCGAGCTGACCGAGGCTGGCCTGCATGTGGTTCCCGCGACCGGACGCTCAACGCTGCCGATCGGCGAGCATGGCTTTACGGGCCTGCCGCTTGACGCCTGCTGCTCCAATGGGTCCATCGTGCGCGACAGCCATGGCGAGGTGCTCAAGACCTGGACCATCGACCCGCAGATCACCGAGGAGCTGCTCAAGGAGTTTCCGGACATTTGCTTTGATTGCTCCACGCCCGATGGCATGTTCTCGAGCGGATCGTTTGAGATGCATCAGGCGGGCTTTAAAAAGGACAGTCCTATCAAGCGCATCGTGATGCGTGGCATGCGTGCACGTGGCGGGTATCACGAGGAGCAGTATTTCGACCAGTCGATCGGTGACATCCTGCGCCACGATGTGTGCAAGATCAACTGTCGCGTGACCTCGCTCGAGCTGGAGCGCGACCTTAAGGCGTATTTGGCCGAGCGCTCGGACCGTGTGGTCAACGCGCCGTTCGATCCGGTGATGTTTGAGATCACGGACGTGGCGTGCAACAAGGGCGAGAGTGTGGCTTGGCTGGCGGGCTACTACGGTATTGCCGAGGACGAGGTCGCGGTCTACGGCGACGGCGGCAACGACATCGCCATGCTCAAACGCTTCCGTCACAGCTACGCGACCAAAAACGCTAGCGATGTAGCCAAGGCCGCCGCGAGCGCGACCATCGGCAGCTGCATGGTCCACGCCGTCCCCAAACACATGCTCGTCACCATGCGCAAGCAAAACTCCCGCACCGTCATCGAATAATGTGACAAAGGGACAGCCCCTTCGTCACATCCAAACTATTGCCTTTACGTGTTGATGCACACGGTGTGCAATAATACTCGCACTGTGCAATAGCGTACAGTCTGAGTAACAAGGAGGACGCTTGTCCCAGCTCGAGAAATGTGATCGCCGGTCCCTTCGCTCGCAGCGCGCCCTTCGCCAGGCGCTTGCCAGCGAGCTTGCCGAAAGCGGCGACCTTTCGCGCATTAACGTCGCGTCGCTCACCGAGCGCGCCGGTCTTACGCGTCGAACGTTCTATTCGCACTACCGCGATATCCCCGACTTTATCAGCCAGATCGAGGACGGCCTGCTTGCCGAGATTCGCGAGCGGGTGGAGCTTATCACCGCAGCTCAATTACCCGATCTTTACCGCAACATCGATGAGCTCGAGCCGGCACCCGGTTCGGTTGAGTTGCTGCGCTACCTTGCGGCCAACCGCGATTTAATCGGATCGCTGCTGGGCCCGGGCGGCGACCCCGCCTTTATTAAAAAGATCATCGATACCGCACGCGAGGCCGTGGTGCCGCGTGCACAGACGGGCATCTTGGGCCTGGCACTGGGCACCTTCTTTGACTACTACGTTACCTATGTCGTGAGTGCCGAGGTCGGCCTGATTCAGCGCTGGTTTGAGCGTGGGCTCACCGAATCGCCCGAGACCATGGCGCGCATTATGACGGTTATCGCCTTTGTGCGCCCCGGCGACCTGTATGGCCAACCCATCGATATCAACGTGCCGGAATACGGCATGAAGCTATTGAATCTGCAGCTCGAGGACGCGGTCGACACCACCGCAACCGTCGAGTCCAACAACTAAGAGGAGAGACAATGAGCAAACTCGTCGAGGGCATCAAGGACCGCATGGTCGCTGCCGCACGCGAGGCCGCGCCCGCCGTGGTGGACGCTGCGCAGAAGGCCGCGACCGCGGCTGCCGAGAAAGTTGCCGAGGCAGTTGCCGATGCCAAGAACGTGGCAGGGGAGACTTCCGTCGTCAGCGAGCCCGCCACCGCCGCTGAGCCCGTAGCCGCCGCCCAGGCCCCCGAAGGCGCGATCTTCAACCCCGAGAACGCCCGCGGCAACCTGCACCTGGGCATCGACGTGGGCTCCACCACCGTCAAGCTCGCCGTGCTCAACGACGACAACCAGATCGTTTACGCCAAGTACCAGCGCCACCACACCGACGTCCGTGCCTGCGCCCGCGACCTGTTCGAGGGTGCTGCGACCGTGCTGCCGACGGCACAGATGACCTGCGCCATCACCGGCTCGGGTGGCCTGCTGCTGTCCCAGTGGCTCGACCTTGAGTTTGTCCAGGAGGTCATCGCCAGCAAGCGCGCCGTCGAGACCCTCATCCCGGCTACCGACGTCGCCATCGAGCTGGGCGGCGAGGACGCCAAGATCATCTACTTCGATAACGGCATCGAGCAGCGCATGAACGGCACCTGCGCCGGCGGCACGGGCGCCTTCATCGATCAGATGGCCACCCTGCTGCACACCGATGCCAGCGGCCTCAACGAGCTCGCGGCCAACGCCACCACCATCTATCCCATCGCCAGCCGTTGCGGCGTCTTTGCGAAGACCGACGTGCAGCCGCTGCTCAACGAGGGCGCCCGCCCCGAGGACGTCGCCGCGTCCATCTTCCAGGCCGTCGTGACCCAGACCATCTCGGGCCTGGCGTGCGGCCGTCCCATCCGCGGCAACGTTGCCTTCCTGGGCGGCCCGCTGCAGTACCTCTCCGAGCTGCGCCACCGCTTCTACCTCACGCTCAACCTGGACGAGGAGCACCGCATCGTGCCCCAAAACGCCCACCTGTTTGTGGCGAGCGGTGCCGCCATGGCGCACGAGTCCAACAAGCTCAGCACGTTCCCGCAGCTCATCGATGCCATCGACAGCCTGGGTGACACGCAGGGTGCCGAGGTCGAGCGCCTGGACCCGCTCTTTGCCACCGACGAGGACTTTGCCGAGTTCAAGAGCCGCCACGACACCGAGGTCGTCCCCAAGGGCAAGCTCGACGGCTACACCGGCCGCGTGTTCATTGGCATCGACGCCGGCTCCACCACCATGAAGGCCGCACTCGTGGGCGAGGACGGCCAGCTGCTGCACACCTGGTACGGCAATAACAACGGTGACATCCTGGGCACGGCCAAGGTCATCATGGCCGATTTCTACAACCATATCCCCGCCGGCTGCACCATCGGCCACGTGACCACTACGGGCTACGGCGAGGCGCTGCTCATCGAGGCCCTTAAGGCCGACTCCGGCGAGATCGAGACCGTCGCGCACCTGCGCGGCGCCAAGGCGTTCCTGCCCGGCGTCGAGTTCATTCTGGACATCGGCGGCCAGGACATGAAGTGCCTGCGCGTCAAGGACGGCGTTATCGAGCACATCATGCTCAACGAGGCCTGCTCGTCGGGCTGCGGCAGCTTTATCGAGAGCTTCGCGGTCTCTATGAACATGGACGTGCGCGCGTTTGCCGATGCCGCCATCCATGCCAAGGCCCCGGTCGACCTCGGCAGCCGCTGCACGGTCTTTATGAACTCGCGCGTCAAGCAGGCACAAAAGGAAGGCGCCACGGTGGGCGACATCGCTGCCGGCCTGTCCTACTCCGTCATCAAAAACGCCCTGTTCAAGGTCATTAAGCTGCGCGATCCCAAGGAAATCGGCAGTCAGGTGATCGTTCAGGGCGGCACCTTTATGTCCGACGCCACACTGCGTGCGTTTGAGCAGCTCACTGGCGTTCACGCCGTGCGTCCCGACATCGCCGGCTGCATGGGCGCCTACGGTGCGGCCCTGCTCGCCCGCGATCGCGCCGGCGCCGACGGCACCTCGACCATTCTTTCGGCTGAGGACATCGCGCACCTCACCGTGACGCAAAAGCATGTCCGCTGCGGCCGTTGCTCCAACAACTGCCAGCTTACCGTCAACGACTTTGGCGGTGGCAGGCGCTTCATTACCGGCAACCGCTGCGAGAAGGGCGCCGGCCACAAAAAGCAGAAGACCGAGGCCCCCAACCTCTTCAAAAAGAAAAACGAGCTGCTCTTTAACCGCGAGGTCCTGAGCCCCGACGAGGCCCCGCGCGGCACCGTCGGCATCCCGCGCGCGCTCAACATGTACGAGAACTACCCCTTCTGGCACGCGTTCTTTACGCGCCTGGGCTTTAGCGTGCAGCTGTCCGACCAGTCGAGCAAGAAGACCTACCAGGCGGGCATCGAGTCCATGCCGTCCGAGAGCGTATGCTATCCGGCCAAGATGAGCCATGGCCACGTGATGAACCTCATCGACCGTGACGTCGACTTTATCTGGATGCCGTGCGTGCGTTGGGAGCGCAAGGAGGATCCGACGGCTGGTAACTGCTATAACTGCCCCATCGTCATGAGCTACCCCACGGCGCTGGCGCTCAATATTGACGAGATCCGCGAGCAGAACATCGAGTTCCTGTATCCGTTTGTGCCGTATCACGACAAGACCGAGCTCAAGCGCCGCCTGTACCAGGTGCTCGCCGTCGACCGTGTGGCCGATGCTGAGGCCGGTCGCGGTCGCGTGCGCGGTCCTAAAATCACGCGCTCCGAGGTTGATGCCGCCGTCAACGCTGCTTTTGAGGCCGACGCGCGCTTCCACGAGGATATCCAGACCATGGGCGAGGAGGCTCTCAAGTGGGTCGAGGACCACGGCGGTCACGGCATCGTGCTCGCCGGTCGTCCCTACCATAACGACCCCGAGATCAACCATGCCCTGCCCGAGCTTATCTCGAGCTTTGGCTTTGCGGTCTTTACCGAGGATTCGCTCGCGCATCTGGTGAAGCCCGAGCGTCCGATTCGCGTCGTCGATCAGTGGATGTATCACAGCCGCCTGTACGCCGTCGCCCGTTTTGTGACGATGCGCAACGACCTGGACCTGATCCAGCTCAATTCCTTCGGCTGCGGCCTGGACGCTCTGACCACTGATCAGGTGCAGGAGATCCTGGAGGCCAGCGGCAAGATTTACACCGTGCTCAAGATTGACGAGGTGTCCAACTTGGGCGCCGCGCGTATCCGTATTCGCTCGCTCATGGCGGCGCTCAAGGACCAGGAGGCCGAGCGCTTGGCCGAGGCTACGGCCGCGGGCGAGACTTACGAGCAGGGCGATGCCGCGCCGGTGGCGCCCTCCACGGATGCCCCCGCGTTCGCGAGCCGTAAGTACACGTTCGAGGCGCAGCGCGAGAGTGCTTCGACCGCGTGGCCCAAGGTGCCCTTTACCGAGCAGATGCGCGAGGAGGGCTACACCATCCTGTGCCCGCAGATGGCGCCGATCCACTTTGACCTGGTCAAAGAGGTGTTCCGTGGTGCTGGCTACAACTTGGAGCTGCTGCCCTCGACCGATCACGATGCCGTCGAGGCCGGCCTGCGCTACGTGAACAACGACATCTGCTATCCGTCGATCCTGGTGACGGGCCAGATCATGGAGGCCATCGAGAGCGGTCGATACGACCTGTCCAAGACAGCCGTGGTTATCAGCCAGACCGGCGGCGGCTGCCGTGCCACCAACTACATCGCACTCATCCGCAAGGCCCTGCGCGAGAGCGGCCACCCCGAGATCCCGGTGATCTCGCTTTCGGCCGTGGCGCTGGGCGAGGACAACCCCGGCTTTAAGGTTACGCCGGCGCTGCTCAAGCAAGCAGTCTACGCGGTGCTCTTTGGCGACGTCATGATGCAGATGCTCTATCGCTGCCGTCCGTACGAGGCCACGCCCGGTGCTGCCAACGCACTCTACGAGGAGTACATGGCGCGCGCCCGCAAGCTGGCGCCTAAGTTCAACCGTCACAACTACACCAAGCTGTGCCGCGAGGCCATCCACGCGTTCGACACCATGCCGCTTGTGGGCGAGGGCACCAAGCCGCGCGTGGGCGTGGTCGGCGAGATCTTGGTCAAGTTCCACCCCACGGCTAACAACCATGTGGTCGATGTGATCGAGCGCGAGGGCTGCGAGGCCGTGGTGCCGGGCCTGCTCGACTTCTTCCTGTACTCCATGAGCAATGCCGAGCTGCAGAAGGACGAGCTGGGAAGCTCTGCCACTACGCGCGCGGGCATGCAAGCGCTTATTAAGCTCGTGGACTGGATGCGTACGCCGGTGGAGGAGATGCTCGAAAAGTCCCGCCGCTTTGAGGCACCCGAGCGCATCGGCACCATGGCCGACAAGGCTCGCACGGTGCTTTCGGTGTGCAACAACATGGGCGAAGGCTGGCTGCTCACGGCCGAGATGCTCGACCTGATTGACCATGGCGCACCCAACATCATCTGCACGCAGCCCTTCGCGTGCCTGCCCAATCACGTGGTGGGCAAAGCCGTGATCAAGGAACTGCGCCGTCAACATCCCGAGAGCAATATCGTCGCGGTGGACTACGACCCCGGCGCGTCCGAGGTCAACCAGCTCAACCGCATTAAGCTCATGATCAGCGTGGCGAAGGAGAACATGCGCGCCGGTAAGGGCTTTAAGCTCGAGAAGGTGGCGCCGCTCGCGATGGACGAGGTCACCGGCCAGATGCGTGCCCATGACGGCTGCGTGAGCTGCGGACCTGCCAGCGAGGAGGCCGTGGCATCGGTCGCCAAGCGTCTGGGGCGCGGCATTAAGAAGTAACTGGCCTGCTATGGGCTAGATGTGAGACAAACGGGTGGTAGCCGTGCCGGCTACCACCCGTTTTTGCTGGACATATGTTGCGTAAATCGTTTTGTCGCAGCCTTCTATGCACTCGAATTTCGGAAGTGCGGGGAAAAACGCGAACCTCCCGAGCGCACCACCTTTTTAGACTCTCGCGACCTGCGGTTTTGTTTTAAAAAAAGCCGGTCTGGTCGGCGAAACCCGATTTTTCCCCGCACTTCCGAAAACAGCGGTTCAGCAGCGCCAAAAAATGCCCTCAAAATCGAGAGTTAATGAACAGGTGTTGCCGTTCGCCGCAAATTACCGTCCGTTTATAGAACCAACCCCCAGCGCGCGTCCTCCTTACGGTTGAATAAATACACATCTATGGAATTACGTAAGAGAGGACCGTCCCATGAGCTACAAGACCGTTTGTGTTGCCGGCGGCGGCGTGTTGGGAAGCTAGATTGCCTTTCAGGCTGCCTACTGCGGCTTTGATGTAACGATTTGGCTGCGCAGCGAGGGCAGCATCGGCCGCACCCAGCCCAAGATCGATCATGTGCGCGAGGAGTACATCGCTGCTATCGAGGGCATGGCGGACGGCACGGGCGAGTGGTGTGCCGGTATCGCCGATAGCGGCCAGCCCTTCGACAAGGAGGCGGCACTCGCCGCCGTTGAGCGTGCCTACTCCACGCTCAAGCTGGAGCTCGATCTTGCCAAGGCCGTGGCCGACGCCGATCTGGTCATCGAGTCTATGGCCGAGGACACCCAGGCAAAGATCGACTTCTACAAGAAGCTCGCCCCGGTCCTGCCGCAAAAGACCGTCATCGTGACGAACTCCTCCACGCTGCTGCCGAGCACCTTTGCCAAGTACACCGGCCGCCCCGAGAAGTACCTGTCGCTGCACTTTGCCAACTCCATCTGGAAGAACAACATGACCGAGGTCATGGCCCAGAGCCAAACCGACAAGCGCTACTTCGACGAGCTCGTCGACTTCGCCAACGATATCCGCATGCTTGCCCTGCCCGTCAACAAGGAAAAGAACGGCTACCTGCTCAATTCCATGCTGGTGCCGTGGCTGCTTTCGGGCCTTGACCTGTATGTCTCGGGCGTGAGCGACCCCAAGAGCATCGATCTCGCGTGGACGCGCGGCACCGGCGCTCCCAAGGGTCCGTTTCGCGTATTCGACACGGTGGGTATCCAGACGGCCTACAACATCGTCATGCAGTATCAGAAGGTCCCGGGCCTGGTGAGCCCGCTGCTCAAGAAGATGATGATGCCCTACAACTTTAAGGCTATGGCATCCGTCCTCAAGAAAATGCTCGACGAAGGTAAGCTGGGCGAAAGCTCGGGCGAGGGCTTCTTCAAGTACTAAAAAATGACATCTCGGGGACGGAGGAAAACGGATCATTTTCGGCCGCCAACAGTGAGAAGATGGACCCAGAAATAGAAAGGAGTGGCAATGGGCCGGCTCGGGCTTTGAGGACAAGCTGCTGCAAGCCCAGGGCGATTTTTCGCTCAACGCGGGCCAGCACAGCGTGACCTATCTGCCAAACGACAAGACGGCAACGACCGGTCGCTACCAGGTGCTGCTGTACGACAACAACTTTGGCGCGGCCAAGAGCTACCCCAAGTTCGACTGGGGCCAGCTGGGCGCCGCGGTGGTGACCGACTATAGCAAGGGCACGCATTCGTTTGGGCGCATCTTTACGGTGGACGAGACCGCGCGCACCTACGAGCTTGTGGACCAGATCGCAGTGCCGTTCTCGGGCTACGTAAGCAGCGCACAGCGCGTTGGCGATTCGAATAGTATGCTCGTGGCTTCGGGCCAGGCCAAGACCTTCACCGAGTACGATCGGTACGGTCTGGCCATCACCACCTACGAGATGGAAGCCGAATAGTACATCTACCGCGTGTACAAGTACGAGCTGTAGAGCCGCGCTTAGGTTTGACCAATGGAGTATGAAAACACGCCGTTCGTCGATGTCCCCTCCGCGAATGGCAGCCATATGGTTTGATGTCAGAAACATATAGTGTCGACAGCCTACTGGCGACGTTCCCCCTGATATCGGAGGTTCCAGGTATGTTTCGCGCTCCGTTAAACAACTATCGGTTGGGCTAACATGGGTCGCCGTGCTACTTCGATAACCCTTGCAGTGGTCTGCCTGGCTGTGCTCCTGGGCGCTACAGGGCTGTTTGCCATAAGCCGAGAAACGTCCTATATGCAGGAATGCGCTTCCAAAGGGTTTGCCATTGATGGTTACTATCGGGATGACAAAACGAGTCGGGAAACCCTGGCTTTTCTTGAGGAGGACAACTGTCGATGGCAGCTGGTCGACCAAGACGGAATCTGCGCAGACGGGCAGTTTAAGCGTATGGACGACCCCAATATCCTGGTGTTAAAGAGGGAAAACGGCGAAGAATTCGGTACGGTCCACGTGGCGTATATGTCACGCCGACGCGAGCAAGGCCAGCTCTATCTATTTAGAAATAGCAAAGTGACCCGATTTTATCTGGTGAGCACCAAACCTGCGTTTACGGTGGAGTCTGGCGATGTCGATCCGGCCAGTTGATTCACGGCAATAAAACGGCGAGCGGGGCGCGGGTGTGAACTGAACCCCGCTATTTGCTCGTGTCCGTATCGCGTCTGCGCCTCGTCGTAGCTTGCATCCGTGCGAGCGTTCATCCCGCGCTGGCATCACTTCACATCGAACTCCACGCGATCGAGTTCGGGCACGTTGAGGTCGATGAGCTTGCGGGCTACGCGGCGGTCGTGCGCCCCGAGTGCCTCGCTTGTCGTCACGTGAGCGACAACCTCGCGCTCGACAAGGCCCTCCTTGTCGCCCTCGGTAGCCGAGGTTTCGACGGCGACGGTGTAATCCTTAAAGCCTGGCAGCACCGCGGCAAGCTCGCGCGTGGTTTCGGTGACGCCGTAGCCGTCCTGCACACCGGCCTGCGCCGAGCCAATGGACCCCGCGGTCATAACGATGCAGGGGATGGCAAAGATCACCGTACCCACGATGATGCGGCGGCGCACCTTGTGCGACAGCTCATCGACCTCGGCGTTTTCCTCGGCGGTCACAATGCCGTCGCCGTTGAGGTCGCGCTTGAGCGGCACGCGCAAAAGAAGCAGCACGGCTTCGGCAGCCAGTGCGATAAAGACGACATTGATGCCAAACTCGTAGAGGGCCGAGAGGAACAGCGACCCGCTCGCGATGGCAATGCCGCAACCCGCCGCGCACAGGGGCGGCATGAGCGCGGTCGCCACGGCTACGCCGGCAATGAGCGTCGAAGGCTCCTGGTCGCGCGAGTTACCCAGCCCGCCCGCAAAGCCGCCCGCGAGCGCGACGGCAAGGTCCCATACGGTGGGTGTCGAGTTATCGATGATGGCGGCCGTGGTGGTGCCAAGGGGCGAGAGCTTAAAATACAGCGTGGACGTGATCAGGCAAAGGACCATCTGCAGCGCGAGGCCGGCAATTGCCTCGACGGTAATCTCGCGGTCGAGCGTGGCGATGCCGTATGCCATGGCAAGGACCGAGCCCATGAGCGGACAGATGAGCATGGCGCCCACAATGGCGATGTCCGAATCGATATCGAGGCCGATGCTCGCGATGAGCATGGCGATGATGAGGATGCACAGGTGAGAGCCGGTCAGGCGCGCCCCATTTACAAAGCGCTTGCGAATCACGTGATAGGGTGCGCGACCCTCGCGAATGTTGAATGCGCGCCTCAGGAAGCGGCCGGCGTTCTCCATGACCTCGCTATAGGCAGGGCGGATGCCGTGGCGCCGGTGATGGCGCTCGCGCAGTCGCTTGAGCTGCTGGTTATCGAGTTTCATGTTCACCTCGCTCCGCCGCGGGCTATGCATCGCGCCCGCTGCCTCTACTCTACACCGCGGCAGGCGGGGTGGTCATCTTAACGTGAAACTTAGACGAGTAGGTAAAGGGGGCGCGTTAAATGAGATTGAAGCCGAGGGTTTCGGCAGATACAGAAAAGCGCGGGGCCGGATGGTCTCCGACCCCGCGCTCTGCACGGGTGCGTTGTTATTGGATTTAGCCCAGCAGGCTCAGGCCAACAGAAACAAACGCCAGGATAACGCCGACGACGGACTCGCCGCCCAGCAGGCCGCTGGCAACGACCAGGCCCTGCTCCTGGAAGGCGGCGTCTTTGGCGGCCTTTTCCTCGTCCGAAAGACCGGCCTCGGCGTCGCGGTGTGCGGCCCACTTGTCGTAGGCGAGCTTAACGCAGGAGCCCAAGAAGGCCGTGAGCGACATGTAGAACGGCAGGTACACGCCCAGGCCGATCATCATGGCCGGAATGCCGAGCCAGTACATGACGATGCCGGCGATAAAGCCGCCTGCGAACCACGGCACGCTCGGGATACCCGAGACCATGGTGGCGACCACGCTTGCCTGCGCGGCCACAAAGCTCTTGTCGGGGCCGAAGGCGTCCGGACCATAGGCGGTGACGAGCGCGACCATGACAGCGGCAGCGACCAGGGCGCCCACGATGCCGCCAATGGCCTGGCCGACCCACTGTGCGCGCGGGTTGGTACCCAGTACGGCTCCGGCCTTAAAGTCGTTCATGACGTCGCCAGCAAGGCCGCACGCTACGGCCACGATGCCGGCGATAAAGAACAGCTTGACCTGCGCGAGCTGCGCGAAAGCTGCCACGATGAGCATGACGATGAGGCCAAAGATCTCCATGGGATCGATACCCGTCTGGCCGCAGCTCTGAGCGCTCATAATGGTGGTGACAAAGGTGAACAGCGTGACGATGACGGCCGGAACGGGGCCGAGGTCGAGCGCGATGGCAACGATCACGGCAATGGCTGCGGTGCCCAGGCCGATGATGCCGGCGTCGAGCTTAAGCGAGCCCGAGATGAGCGACTGCTCGTCGGTGTCGGTGGAGCTGTCGGCTGCAAGACCGCGGACGATACCGGCGACCTGCGGCAGGATGTCCTTAAGGACGACGGCGACTCCAAAGCCCATCATAAGGCCCATACCGAGGGACTTGACGATACCCTGCGCGGTCACAATATCGAACAGGCCGGCAGCGGTGCCGCCAACGATGATGCCAAAGTTACCCAGCAGCGCGCCGGCAAACCAGAAGGCGACGGGGGCAAAGCCTACCAAAAAGCCGATGGACAGCAGCATGGGCGAGTTGTAGATGGCAAAGGTCACGCCGGGGATATTGAGCGTGCAAAGCATGCTGGGCACCACGCCCAGAGCGTCGCGAAGCACGCTGTAGATGCCTGCGATGGCCATGGAGCCAAAGAGCTGCTTGCCGGTCTTGCCGCCGGCCTCGGTGGCGCGCAGGGTCTGAGCTGCGGCGTTGCCGGTGGGGAACTCCAGCGCGGCGTCCACGATAAAGTGACGGTGGATGAGCGCTGTCGCCAGAAGGCCCAAGATGGTGCCGGCGAGCGCCACGATAAACATGTCGAGCCAGCTGATCTGGTCGGCATAGCCCAGCATCCAGGCGCCCGGGATGGTAAACGCCAGGCCGCCGGCGACCATGGCGCCCGCGGACATGATGGTGTGGGTGACGTTGGCCTCGTTGAGGCTGGCGTTACCCATGAGCTTCAGGAAGAACAGCGAAATGACGGCAGCGAAAATGATCGGCCAGGGGAGGGCGCCCATCTTGAGGGCCGTGTAGGCCGAGCTCGCCGTGATAATCACGCAGCCAAGGACGCCGATGACGACGCCGCGCAGCGTGAGTTGCCCGCGCATCGAGGCGCGGTTCGAGGGATTGCTCATATAGAACTCCTTTGCGTATATCCGCTTCCCCCGCAAGCGCCGCTACGGATACGGCGCGGGAAGTCGGGTTACCAAGGGCCGCCGCGTGAGCTCGCGCGCGACCGCGCACCAGTATAGCCGCAAGCTAGTCATTTTGGGATGACTGGTTTAGGTAGGCGATATACTGCTGGACAGACGAAAGGAGCGCCGACGATGCTTAATGGGTGCGCATATATACTGACGGTCGACGTGGGCAACACGTTCATTCGCTTTGGCCTGTTTGCCGAGGATTCGGCCGCGGCGCAGGAGCGCCCGCTCGCGACGTGCGAGATCACGACGCCGGCCCGTATTACTGCCGACGAAGCGCGCATGCGACTTGCGCAGGTCATGGGCGCGCTTGCCGCCGATGCGGGTGTGCCCGGGGTGCTCGTGCCCGCCGTGGCCGTGCTGAGCTGTGTGGTCCCGGCGCTCGAGCGCCCGTGGAAGGCAGCACTTTCCCGTACCTGCACGGGGCGCGTGCTCACCGTGGGGCCGGGCCTCAAGACCGGCATACCCGTGCACTACGATGACCCGGCCGAGATCGGTCCCGACCGCATCGCCGACGCCGTGGCTGCCCGCGCCGTCTACGGCTCGCCGTGCATCGTGATTGACCTGGGCACCACGACCAATATCGAGGTCATCGACGCGCACGGTACCTTTGTCGGCGGCGTCATCGCGCCGGGGCTGGCGCTCGGCGCCCGTTCGCTCTCGGCCGCTGCGGCGCGCCTGCCTCAGGTTGAGCCCTCAGCACCGACGCATGTCATCGGCCGCAACACGCGTGAAGCCATGCGCTCGGGTGTGGTTTTGGGCGAGGTGGCCCGCATCGATGGCATGCTCGACATGGTGCTCGCCGAGATGCGTGCCACCAAGGCCGCGGGGGAGGGCGATGTGCCCATCGTCATTACCGGCGACGATGCCGAGGCGCTTGCGGCCCTTGTCGGTCATAGCCTGACGGTCGATGACGCGTTGACGCTTCGCGGCCTGGCCGAGCTCTACCACATCAACCAAAAGCCCCGTCGCGCGTAGCGATGGGGCGGTGGGACAAAAACGTCTCCACCTTCCACCTGCTACAATGGGTCAAACTGTTGCGATTACGGAGGTGTCTGCCATGTCGGACGATCTTCATCAAACTGCGTCGGGCAAGCGCCGCGACGTTATTAGCTGGGATGAGTTCTTTATGAGCGTGGCCATCGCCGCGCAGCGCCGCAGTAAGGACCCCAACACGCAGGTGGGCGCGTGCATCGCCAACACCAATCACCGCATCCTTTCGGTGGGCTACAACGGTACGCCCTCGGCGCTCAACGACGACTTTTTCCCGTGGGGCACGAGCGACGACCCGTTGCAGGATAAGCACAACTACGTGGTGCATGCCGAGGCCAACGCCGTGCTCAACTACCGCGGCTCGCTCAAAGACCTTGAGGGTTCCACGGTCTACGTCACGCTGTTCCCGTGCCACGACTGCGCCAAGATCCTGGCGCAGGTGGGCGTGGGCGAGGTCGTCTACCTGGACAATAAGTATGCCGACACCGATGACGGCCGCATCAGCCGCCGCATTCTCGACTCCTGTGGCATCAGCTACCGCCAGGTCATCGTCGATGTCCAGATTGGTACCGGGGGACAGACTCGGCAGTAATATGCGTTGTCGCTGTCTGACGACGAACGCAGCTCAAAGAGCCCCGTTCCAAATTGACTACTCGTGAAGGTCGCGTCTGCGCGCATGGACGGCTCGTGAGCGGGTACATGGCTGTAGTAACA
This sequence comes from Collinsella sp., assembly GCA_019414645.1. Taxonomy (GTDB): domain Bacteria; phylum Actinomycetota; class Coriobacteriia; order Coriobacteriales; family Coriobacteriaceae; genus Collinsella. Next base: position 3,680 of record DXLP01000018.1, on the reverse strand, counting down.
TAGCTTCTGTCCGCGGGCGTGCCCGCGTTATTGTGAGAAAGGAGCCCCTGTGGCTGTTAACGAAGAGCTGCTTAAGAAGGTTCTTGAAGAGATTCGCCCCAACCTGCAGGCCGACGGCGGCGATATGGAGTATGTGGGCGTCGACGACGAGGGCGTCGTCAAGCTGGAACTGCAGGGCGCCTGCGCCGGCTGCCCTATGAGTGCACTGACTCTGTCCATGGGTATCGAGCGCATCCTGAAGGAGCACGTGCCCGGCGTTACCCGCGTCGAGCAGGTCAATGCTTCCGGCGAGACCGACGACCTGTACGACGAGTACGCGCCGTTCTAAGATGCGAAAGCTGCGGACGACATGCTCCGCATAGACGTTACGCCCAGATATGCGGCTGCGAGCGCAAGGCCCGCGGCCGCATTTGTATGTAGGGAGCAGGGGATCGATATGCTCAACGACCTCTACCATATGCTTGACCCCGTCGCGATCTCGGCGGGCCCCATCACGATCTACTGGTACGGTCTGGCCTATGTGGTCGGCGCCCTGCTCACAGCGGTCGTCATGTATCGCACGCAGCGCCGCTGGGGCTTCAACATCACGATCGATGACCTGACGAGCGTCGTGGTCGGTGCGGTCTTTGGCCTTATTATCGGCGCGCGCCTGTTCTACGTCGTCTTTTACGGTGATGGCTACTATTGGGCCCACCCGCTCGAGATCTTTGCCACCAACGAGGGCGGCATGAGCTTCCACGGTGGCCTGGTCGGCGGCATCTTGGGCGGCATTATCGTGTGCCGCATGTATAAGCTCGACGCCTGGACCATCGCCGACCTTGCCGTTATCGGTGCTCCTCTGGCGCTGTGCCTGGGGCGTTGCGCCAACTTCGTGAACGGTGAGCTGTGGGGTAAGCCGACCGATCTGCCCTGGGGTGTGGTCTTTGGCGGCACCGCGGGCGATATGCCGCGCCATCCCTCCCAGCTCTACGAGGCGTTTCTTGAGGGCATCGTGCTCTTTTGCATCCTGCAGGTGCTCAGTCGCAAAAAACCGCTGCTGCCCCAGGGTACGTTTATGGGCGTCTTTGTGATGGGCTACGGCATCGTCCGCTTCCTCATTGAGTTTGTGCGCGTGCCCGATGCCCAGCTGGGTTATCTGCTGGGTGGCGTTATCACCATGGGCCAGTTGCTGAGCCTGCCGCTCGTAATCGCGGGCCTGGCGCTCATCATCTTTGCTCGTCGTCGCAACCAACCCCAGCGCATCTACCTCGACGCCTAACCACCACAAAGGGGACAGGCACCTTTGTGGTGGTTTGCTGGGCAACGATGACAGAACCGTAACGTTTCCCCAGATAAAACCTGCCAAAATAAACCTGTCCCTTTTTTGCAGGTTTCTAGAAAGGCTCTTTGGACTGTGAAGGATTCCGATCTCTCCACAACGGCTGCGCGCGACGCTGCCCGCATCGTCTGGTTTAAGCGCTACCCCGCCAAGCAGACGCTCATCGCATTTTTGCTCGCGCTGTTGGCGACCACGGCGTTTTCCATCGATCCCTCCCCGGTGTCGAGCAACGCAGTCTTGGCGATTGACCCCAAAGCCTCGGGCATGCTGTACGTGTGCTACGAGGTGCTCCTCTCGTTTGCCGGCCATACCGACGCGGTCATGCTGCTTGCACTTGCCTGCCTGCTCACCTTGCCGTTTCGCTACGTGTTCTTTGGCCGTGGCGACACCTGGCGTCCATCGATCATTCTGCCGTCGCTGTTCTTCGCCATCTGCATGGTGTTCGGCCGCAGCTACGATCTCACCGACTCGGCCGAGATTGTCCTTGGCGACAAAGCCCGCATCATCTGCGCCTGGATTGGCGGCGCGGGCTGGATGCTCTTGGCGGTCGTTGCCTTCTACCTTGCCTTTGAGTGTCTAGATTGGCTGAGCTCTCGGCGCATTCCGTTTTCCGAGGCGCACTTTGGCCGCGTATGGCGTGTGACTCACGCCGTGCTCTCGGTCCATCCCTTTGCCGGGCCCTTCCTGGTGCTTATGATCGCCTGGGCGCCCACGCTCATCGCTTCGCTGCCTGGCCTTTTTATGGGAGATACGGGCGCGCAGATTCGCCAGTGGTTCAACTATCCCAACGGCACGAGCGACTACTTGCGTCTGCTCAATCCTAATGTGTTGCTCAACGGGCATCATCCCGTAGTGCACACGGCTATCATCGGTTCGTGCGTCCAGCTGGGGCTTTCACTGTTCAACAGCGCTAACGCAGGTCTTGCCATCTACACCTGTGCTCAGTTCGTCATCACGGCCGCCTGCATGGCCTATTCCATTTCGTCGCTGCGCAAACTGGGCGTGAGCCTGCCGGTTCGCGGTGCGATCCTGCTGTTCTTTGCGTTTATGCCGATGTTCTCTAACTACGCGGCGTTGCTCACCAAAGATGTGCTCTTTGCCGACGCGTTCTTGGTGCTGCTGGTACAGACCGTCAAGCTCGTGGCATGTGGCTTGCCCCGTCGTGATGCCAATGTCGAGCGAGCGGGCGAGAAAGCCCCCGTGCTCTTTGCGCGCCACGACTGGCTTCTGCTCGCTCTGGGCGCCATGGGTTCCACGTTCCTGCGCAACGGCGGCCTGGTGTTTCCCCTGGCGGCATGCGTAATCGCGGCGGCGTTTTGCGTATGGGACGTGCATGTGGCTCGTCGTGCAGCCAAGCAGACTGGTGCTGCGCCTTCGGGCGCCATCCCGCGTTTCCGTTGGGTTGGCGTTCTCGCGGTGCTCGCGCTCTGCCTTGCCTCAAATATGTACTTCACCAAGGTCTTTATGCCGGCGCACGACATCACGCCTGGTTCCAAGCGCGAAATCCTCTCGATTCCGTTCCAGCAGACGGCTCGTTTCGTCCAAAAGCACGACGGCCTCAACTCGGGCGTCAACCCCACGGTTAAGGAGGACGGCACCATCGTGGAGGCTCCTTGCGACGGTTCGGTGACCGACGAAGAGCGTGCCGTGATCGACCGCGTACTCAAGTACGAGAACCTGGGCCGCCGCTACAACCCCGACAAGTCCGATGCCGTCAAGAACTGCTTTAACGAGTACGCCTCGCAGGAGGACATCAAGGCCTATTTTGAGGTGTGGGCTCAGATGTTTAAGAAGGATCCCAAGTGCTATATTTCGGCGCTTATCAATAACTATTATGGTTATTTTTATCCGAGCGCGCGCGATGCCTGGGTCTACAGCACGGCGCGTAGTGCCGAGATTATGGCACGCCCCGATAATCTCAAGTACTTCGACTTCCATCCGGTCGATAGCAACGTGGTGCGCTGGTGCGACCACCTGATCAATTTGTACCGTGTAGCGGTGCAGCGCATCCCGTTTATCTCGCTCACCATGAGCTCGGCCACCTATGTGTGGATCATGATCGCCGTGGTGGTCTACTTGCTGCGTCGTCATTCATGGCGTGCGCTGGCGATCTGGGTGCCGCTGTTGGGCGTGCTTGCCGTGTGCCTGATTGGTCCGTGTAACGGATCGACCTACATGCGCTACCTGTATCCGGTCATCGCCTGCATGCCCTTCGCCATCGGCGCCACCGTCACCCGCAGCGACTTCCTCTGGTTCTAACTTGGTGCATTGGGGGTCAGGTTTCTTTGCACCAAAGGGGTCATCATTACGACGCCTTCATTTTGGGGTTTATCTCGCAGGCCAGTAGGTATATCATAACGAC
>DXLP01000017.1 GCA_019414645.1 Collinsella sp. | reverse complement strand
AGCCCTCGCGCCCATGCCGCCGCCAGTGGTCGGCCAGGTGGCGCTTGAGCAGCTTCAGGGCGTAGTCGGTGCCGCGCCCCTTTATGTTCGCGGAGTTCGCGGCTATGAGGGTGGGCACGATCGCGGGCACGAGCGCGTTCTGCGACAGCGACTTCTGCACCACGCGCTCGGGGAAGTGCACGGCGCTGATATGCCTCAGCTTGCCGCGCTCCCATAGGTCGAACCGTATGAAGCCCCGGCATATGTCGCGGCCCTCCAAAAGGTCGCGGCGGGACAGGACGGCGTTGCGCAGGTAGCTTCTCATGTACCTCTGCGTGGACGACTTCCACATGACGCCCCGCGCGGCCTGCTTTGAAGCCTTGCACAGGCTGTTAAGGTCGGCCACGGTCTCAAGCGTGCACGCCTTGACGCGCTCGGCCTTTGCCTTGGCCCGCTTCTCCTCGCGGCGCTTGCGGCGTGCGGCCCTTCTTTGCTCTGAGTTCATAGAGAGCACCCCGCACGGCTTGCAATGTGGCTCTGACAGCCGCTTGAGGTATGGCCATGAAACGCGGCGAAGCCACGGAGCGCCGCGCCATGCAAGCAGCGTCCGGCCACCCTCGCGGGGTGCGTATTTACGGGCGCATGCCCGATGGTCGCGCCTTCCTTCCTCTCCGCGCTCTGCTTTCGGCCCTGGGGCCTACTCGGTCTGGCAGTAAGGGAATCCGGGGCGGGGGCGAACCCAGACGTTCGTCGCCGAATTGTAGTTGGCATTGCCGTTGTTGTTGACGCAGCACACGTTGGACGAGGAGCCACCCATGACGGAACGCAACCACCAATTGTACCGATAAACAAGGCGCGACCGCTGCCCATTATAGCGAACGCAGGCGCTCTAGCTCGGCCTCGGCCTCGGCTATGCGCTCCTCGGTGGACTTCTTGCCCGTCACGCGCACGTTCTTGCGTGCGCCCTTCAGCAGCTTGATCTCCTCCTCGACCATTCCCGCCAGCTCCTCGAAGCGGTTGGCGTTCACGGGCAGGCCGATATCCATGAGGCACTGCATGTCCAGCATCAGCTGCTCGCAGTCAGCTATGGCCAGCGTCAGGTAGCGTTTCCTCTCCAGCGCGTTGAACGAGGTGTTGGGGTAGAAGCAGTCGGCGCGGTTGACGTTGTACACGATGCTGCGCGCCGTCTCCACGGTCGGCACCGCGTTCAGCAGCCTGTAGGCCTTGGGCACTACTGAGGAGGACGCCATCAGCTTGTTGACCTCCACGCGGATGGCGATGGCCTGTGTGAAGAACTTGTACTCGGACACCTCGCGGTTGCGCTGGTAGACGCCGCTCACGTGCACCTCCTGGGGAAACTGGCGGAAAAAACGGCCCGCTTCGCGGGCAGGAGGCGACCGCGCAAGGCGGTCGCCTAAAAGCAGAGTATAGAGCACTCGGCTGGCTAGCCGACGAGGAAGCCGGGGCGGGGGCGAACCCAGACGTGCGTCGCCGAATTGCAGCCGGCATTGCCGTTGTAGCTGACGCAGCACACGTCGGACGAGGAGCCACCCATGACGGAACGCAACCACCAAGTGCACCGACTTCCGTTGATTCGGTGCGCGGTGTCGCGGAACAGGTCCCACTGGCAGTCGAAGCCCACGCTGTAGCCCTTCGTCCCCCACACGGGGCAGCCGTACACCTCCATCTCGGACAGCGAGAACACCTTGCCGATATCCTGCCAGCTCCACGAGTTGGAGTCGTTGAGCGCGCCGCTGGCGCTGTAACGCTCCTCAAGCAGGACGCGCTGGGTCAGCAGGTACTTGGTCAGCCCCTCGGGCAGGCACGCCTCGAAGGCCGTCTCCCACGCCTTGAGGTTGCTGTTGGGGTAGGGGCATTTCTGGTCGGCGGTGCCCTGGTTCGTGTTGGTCGTGTTCCACATCAGGAAGCTGTCGTTGGCAACGCCGGTCACGGTCTTGGCCACGGCGATGGGCGCGGAGGCCACGAAGGCGATGTGGTGGCCTTTGCTGTTGTCGCCGCAGTAAAGGTACGGGTCGATGTGCGCCAGCAGGAAGCGCACGGACTGCTGGGCGGCGACGGCGGATGCGCTCACGAGGGGCACGTCCAGGTAGTCGCTCACGCGCAGGCCTGCGAAGTTCGCGGCGGCGATGCGCTTATGCAGCGCGTCGTACACGCTGCCGCTGCCGATCTCTCCCGCCAGGATGGTGGCGATGTTCTGCCCGCCGTACTTGCCGATTTGGCCCTGGCGGTTGTACTCGGCGTTGTTGAGCGCCGTCTGCGCGTTGCTGCGCGCGGTATCGTCGATGACGTTGAGCGGCTGGCCGCCTACGACCAGCGTCTTTGCATTTGCCATTTATCCTCCTTAGGAAAGGGTTACCGTGCTGCCCGATACCGAGCACGTGCTGCCGAACGTCACCGTGTCCCCGGATACCGACGCCTTGCCGGCAGGGCAGTAGACCGTGCCGTCCATGTAGATGAACTTGTCTGTCGCGTCGGCGAGCATCGTCGCGAGCTTGCCGTTCTGGCGGCGCAGCTCGGCGATGTCGGACTCGCCGGCGGCGCCCTGCGCCGCCGCGTTCGCGATCTGCAATGCCGCGCTTGCCGCCGCATCGGCCCTCGACGCCGCACCGCTAGCGGCGGATGCCGCATCGAACGCGGATTGACCGAGCCGAGATAGCTCAGTGCTCCACTTCCTATAGAGCTCGTCGAGCTCCTGGTCGTAGCTGACGGCAGGCCCTGTTGTCCCGTCCACATTTCCCAGGATGACGAGCGCGAAGTCCTCGGTCGTCTCGGAGGCCCCGTTGGCGCTGTAGAACTCGAAGTATGCCAGCCTGCACCTGCCGGTGCCGTTGACGGCCTCCGGCGCCAGCGTGGCGCTCACCGATACCGTGCCGACGGTGGCGGCACAGCGAGCCCACGTGCCGTCGGAATGGAGCACGCACAGGCGCGCTGACTGGTAGGTCGGCGTGTAGGCGGCGCCGTCCGTGGTGAGTGTCGCGGTCACCCGCTGGGTCTGGGTCTCGCCCCGACGCACGGTGACGCGCTGCGGGACGGTGCCCGGGCGCTTGCGCATGTCGAGTGATATGGCGTGGTTGATCATTCCGTGGCCTCCAGCGCCTTGAGGGCGGCGAGCGCGGACCTGAAGGCCTCGACCGGGTCGACGGCCTCAGTCCCCTCCCCCGTCTCGTCGGCCGTGGCTGGCTGCGGGTCGACGATGGCCGAGAGCGCATCGAAGCACGCCACGGTGGCAGCCGTGCGCTTGTCGACGTACCCGGCGGTCGCCAGCGGGATGCCGTTGACCGTGGGGTCTGGCTTGCGGACGTCCGCGGCCTTGACGACCTCGCGCGAGCCGTCGTCGTACTGGGCGACAAATATGAGTCCGGCGTCCTCGGCGCGCCGGAGCACGTCCGGGTCGTACTCCGTCAGGCACTGTTCGTTGTTTCCGATGATGTCGTGGACGGCGTAGCCCACGACGATTTTCTTGCTTGCTTCCATTCCTTCTTGTCCTTTCATCTCTTATCCGCTCCACCCGGACGGCATGGTCGACACGCCGATCAGCAGGCCGTTCTTGAACTCGAGCACCGACGATGTCTGGGACTGGTCGTTGAAATATTTCTTGCCGTTCTCCGTGTAAAGCGGATGGTATGCCGCTCCGACCTTGGTCGTCAGGCCCGACCACGTCGTGACGCTCGTGTCGGCGCTGCCGCTCACACTGAGCCTCGGGGTCGAGACTCGCACGACGCCCTGTCCCTGCAGCTGCAGTCCGTGGTAGATAATCGACGGATTGTCGATGTCATGTGACGTTGAGGAGCATTCGATGTATCCGTACTGCGTGCCGTCCTTGAACCCAGCCAGCTTCCCGCTCGAGTCGAGTTCCATGGCGTACCCGCTGCTGCGGTTTCCACCGGTGAAGCTTCCGGTCGCCGTGATGTTCTTCGCCGTCATGTAGTTGGTCGTCAGCACGCCTTCCTTGAGGTTCCACGTGTTCCGGCCCTTGGCGTCGGCGATGGTACCGGTGGCCACGTAGCTCGCGTTGAGGTAGACCCTGTTGTTGCTCATGTAGAGGCCCTGCTCGGCGCCGCCGTTGGTCAGGCGGTCGAAGATGGCCTTCTGGTCCATCTGCTCGTCGTAGGCGCTAAGGATGCCGTCGGCGTAGTCCGACGCGTTCTTCTGCTCGATGGCGTGGCGCGCCCCGGTCGCGGCATCGGCGTAGTCCTTGACCGCGCTCGAGTAGGCTCCGTAGGCCGCGTCGTACTCGTACATGGCGGCCTTGAGCTCCTCGGCGGTCTTGCACATGAGCACCTTGTCGACCTTGTCGGCGTAGGCGCCGTACGTGCCGCCCTCGTCGGTCGTGCCGAAGGCCTTGGTGTAGCGGGGGCCGAGGACGGACGAGAGGAACTGGGCACTGAGGGCCTTGTTCGACTTCAGCGCGTTGTACTGGCTCGTGAGCTCCTCGCGCTCCTTGTCCACGTCCTGCTTGGCCTTCTTGACCGCCGCCTTCTCCGCCTCGGTCACCACACCGTCTTTGGCGAGGTCCTGCACCGTCGTGTCGAGGCCATTGAGCGAGCCTGTGAGGTCGTGTGCGCTCTGGTAGGCCTTGTTGTACGCGGCCTCCAGCACCGGCGCCGTGTGGGTGACGCTGCCGTCGCCGTAGGTGACGCGCTCCATCGACCAGACGAAGTATCCGTTCGACCATTGCGGGAGGTCCTCGGACCATCCCAGCTCTGGGTTCTGTGCATTAATTGGTGGCACGCTGTCGGACTGATTCTTCGCGTAGAGCTTCACGGTCGACTTGACCACGGTGTTCGTCGTCGCGATGTCCTTGCCGTCGAGCTTGGCGCCGGGGCCTAGATGGACCTCACTCTCGTCGAGGTTCCAATAGTTCTTGCCCGATTTGTCCTGAATGGTGCCGGCCTTGATCAAGTCGCCGAGCATCGTGCCAAAGCAGATGAACTCGGCGAAGAAGCCCTTTCCCGTTCCGAATGTGTGCCAGTCCCACGAGCCGTCCGCCTTGCAGCCGTCGGCGATGCGGAAGCCCTGGGAGCACAGCTGCATGGCCATGCCGTCGCCGGTCGTCGAGCGGCCGTCCGCGTCGAGGGGCACGGAGCCGAAGATCAGGCCGCGCTCGAAGCTCGTGTGGACGTAGCTGTTGCCCGCGAGGTTGAACTGCGCATTCATGCTGTCCATGACCTGCTGGAGGTACGACGGCGGCGTGGATGCCGCCACGTCCCAGCTGGACGAGCGCTTGGACAGGCTCGACAGCTTCTGCTGCTGCGACAGCCACATGTCCGTCATGGTCTCGGTTATGTTGCCGAGCGTCACGCGCATGGCGCCCCCGAGCTCGTCGGTCACGAGCTTGGTCACGCGGCCCTCGCAGCGCAGCGCCGGCGAGAAGCACGTGTCGACGATCTGCACGTCGTCGCCCACGGCGACGCCCTCCCAGTCGCGCCCGAACTGCATGAGGTCGACGGCGTCGGCCTCGTAGGTCATTCCCGGCTCCTTGCGGGAGTCGAGGTATGCGCGGGTCTCGGCGAGCAGGGTTGCCGCGTCCTCGCAATTTGAATTTTCATATTGTCCGAACACGTGCGCGCGCCCGCCCCTGCCGTCGGGTCGCCCGTACAGCCTGAGCGCGGTCGCATCCTCCACGTAGTTCTTGCCGTTGTTGATGTCGCCGAACGTCAGCTTGCGCCCGTAGCCGCCCGTGTCGGTCTCGATTCCCTTGCCGTAGCCGTAGCAGGCGGTGATCGCCCCGTAGTGCTCGGTGCGGGAGACGGATGCCAGGTCCTTGGTGTAGGTGAACCGGCGGTGGCCGCCCTTCGCGCCTCGGTGCGAGCGGATGCCCACCCTGCGAGAGGTCACCTTTCCGCCGGATACGGTGATTTCAGTCTCAAGCTCGCCGCCGCATTCCAAGATTGACTGGAGCGCCTCGCGCGCCGAGGTGTGGTAGAAGGTCAGGCCCTTGTCGACGGTGCCGGTCCGGTCGACCTTTCCGGCGGTCCAGCGGGTCGGCCCAAGGCAGACATTCAGCGCCTGCAAGAAGCCGTAGCCGTAGGGGCGCTTGTCCTCGATATAGTCGCCGTACGTCTCGCAGATTGAGTTGATAGCCGTGTCCGTGTAGACCGTATCGCCTCCGGCGTGGAGGCCCTTGGGGTCTTGGCAGACGTGCTCGTGGACCTTGCCGAGGCGGTCGGCCCACACGAGGCGGTAGCCCTGCTTGAGCGCGAAGGTCGTGACGATGTCCACGCTGTCCTCGCCGTTGAGCTCGTCGGTATGGGTGAGGGAGAGCAGCTCCTCGGGGCCGATTGTCGATACGTAGGCGTCCTGCCACGTGTATACGTCAATTCGCACCTAGAGCCACCTCTCCTCCCATTCGAGCATCGCGGTGCCGCCGCTCGTCTTGATCTGCTGCACGCCGTCGAGCGAGAAGAAGTCGCTCGCGACGGTCACGGGCCAGTCCGCGCCGTTGACCGTGCAGCGCTCCGCGCGCATGTCCAGCACGACGGTCTGCGCGCCGGTGAACGACGCCTCGACACGGACGAAGCGCCCGGTCGAGACATTAGTGAATGTCCAGCTCGAGCCTGCCGGGGGCCTGCACGTGACCGTAGGGTAGGCCCTGTAGTTGCCCCCGGCGGCGACGGCGCGTTGGGATGCCGACACCTGCTCGGAGCGCCGCTGCCCGTAGGCGGCGGGGTCTGCACAGTAGAACCCGAGCGTGAGATTCGGCATGTGCGCGTTGCGCCCCTGCTCCGCCCCTCCCCTGTAGCGCGCGAGCATGTAGCGCTCGGGAGCGTCGTCGAGTACGAGGGCCTTCTCGCCGCCGGACAGCGCCGAGGCGAGCACGGCCCTTGCCTCGGCGACCTCGTCGAGGGAGCCGCCGACGATGTTGCAGTCGACCGCTATCTCGACGGGCTCGAGGCCCGTGGCGCGGATATGCGAGCCGTCCATGCCGGGGACCTCGGTCTCATCGAGCCGCACCTTGGGGACAATCGGTCTCGTGACCTTGGTCACCAGCAGGTACGGCGTGAGGTCGATTCCGCCGAATATCATGCGAACCCCCTTGCGGCGAGCGTGTGCCTGCCGCGCATCGCGATGGCGGAGGAGACGCGCTCCGAGTCGATGTACAGGTTTCCGTCCTTGTCCCGGATCTGCTCGAGGACGGACAGGATGCCGGCGAGGGCGTCGTCGGAATCCTCCTCGGGACGCGCAGGCGTGTAGACCGCGGACGGCGCGACGGTCAGGCCCGTCGAGAGCATCCCCTGCGCGGTGTCCATGGCGCCGCTGATTGCGGAGACCACGGTGCCGGTGCCGGAGCCGATGCCCTGCGCCCAGCCCTGCATGAGGGCCTTGCCTGAGAAGGTCGTGTAGCCGTGCCCGGAGAAGGGGCCGACCTTTGCCGGCGAGAACGGGAAGAAGGAGCGGATTCTGGAGACTGCGCCGGAGACCGCCGAGGTCACCGAGCCGATAGCGGACATGATGCCGTCCTTCAGGCCGTTGAGTATCGACTTGCCGGAGTTGAAGAGCCAGTTGCGCGCACCCGAGAAGAATCCGGTGATCTTGCCCTTGATGCTCGTGACGGTCCTGTAGACGGAGTTGATTCCGTTGGACGCCGCGCTCTTGATGCCCTCCCAGATGGACGAGCAGGCGCTCTTGATGCTCCCCCACATGCTCGACCACGTGGAGCTGATGCTGTTGAGCACGGAGCTGATCACGCCGCTGACCTGATTTATCGCCGAGTTGACGGCAAACTTGATGCGTCCCCAGACCACCTCGGCGAAATCGCGGACGGTGTCCCACACGCTTGACCAAATCGAGCTGATTCCATCGAGCGTGGACGTTATCACGGACTCGACGACCCCGATGGCCGCTCGCACGGCGAACTCAATCTGCGACCAGACGAGCTCGGCTACCGACTTGATTGTGTTCCAGACCGTATCCCAGTCGCCGCTTATCGCGGCGGTGACCGTGGAGATGACTGTCTGCACCACGGCCATCGCGACCTGGACGGCAGTGGAGATTGCATCCATCACGCCAGACAGGACAGCGGAGATCACCGGCCAGACCGCGTGCCAGACGGCGGAGATGATGCCCATCGCCACCTGAATAGCGCCCTGGATGAGCGGCATCGCCGCCAGCACGGCGGACAGCACGGACTGCACGGCGGGCATGGCGATGGCGACGAGCTGCGAGACGGTCGTCATCACGTCCGCGATGACACCGACCAGGAAGCCGATGACCGGCGACAGCGCCTGCACGATGCCGAGCACCACCTGTATGCCGGTGGAGAGCACCGGCAGCACGGCCTGCGCGATGTTGAGCAGAGCCGTGCCGATTGGCGCGATGAGCGGCGCGATGAACCCGATTGCCGCCTTGATGCCGTTACCGACGGACGTGGCCACGCCCAGGATGGCCTGAAGCGCAGAGCAGATCTGCGAGGAGTCCACCTTCGGCAGCTTGATACCGATGCCGGCGAGCGCACCGACGGCGATGTTCCACGCCGTGGCGAGCGCCTCGGACACGATGGGCGTGAGCACCGACGCGATGCCGGAGAGCGCCGCTGGGAGCGCCTTGATGATGCCCTGCCCGATCTGCGCGACGCGCGGCGCGATGTTCTTGGCCACGGCGCCGACGGACGTGAGCAGCTGCTCGGTGAGCTGCGAGAAGTCCACGTCGTCTCGGCCCAGACCGGTGAGGAAGTTCTCCCATGATGCCTTGGCCATGCCGATGGAGCCGGAGATGGTCGTCGCGGCCTCCTTGGAGGTCGTGCCGGTGATGCCCATCTCGGACTGCACGGTGTGGATGGCCTCGACCACGTCGGCGTAGCTGTCGATGGTGAGGTCGGCGGTCTTGCCCTGCGCCGCGCGCAGCTTGTTGGCGTCCGCGATGAGTCGCTCCATCTCGGACTTCGTGCCGCCGTAGCCCAGCTTCAGGTTGTCCAGCATCGTATAGTTCTGCTTGGCAAAACCTTGGTACGCGTTCTGGACGTCGGCCATGTCCGAGCCCATCTTGTTGACGTTGTCCGCCATGTCGCCCATCGCCGTGTTGGCGGACTCGGCGGCCTTCGCCACGTCGCCGCCGCACGAGCTCACGAGCGATGCGGCGAAGCTGGTCGCCTGGGTCATGTATTGGTTTGCGCTCATGCCGCACGTCTTGTACGCTTCCGCGGCGTACCCCTGCAGTTTGCCGGACGCGGAGCCGAAGAGCGTATCGACGCCGCCGACCAGCTGCTCGTAGTCGGCGTATGCGGATACCGCAGCGCCGCCGATTGCGGTCACCGCCGTGGTGAGCGCGCCCATGCCAGCCGCGGCGACGGTGCCCACGCCCCTTGCGACGGTGCCGAGCCCGCTCAGCAGCCCGCTGGAGCGCTTGACCCCGCCGTCCACGCCGGAGGTCATCGAGTCGCCGAATGACTTTCCGGCCTTGGAGCCCGTGTCGCCGAACTCCGAGCAGATACTGCCGGCGAAGCCCTTCATGGACGGCATGAGCGTGATGCATGCCGAGCCTACGCTAGTCGCCATCCCGTCCTCCTAATCCTAGAATCTCGTCGATTTCCGCCCTGTTCGCGAGGGCGTTGCGCTGGTGCCTCTTGAGCTCCGCGAGCTGCCCGGGCGTCTTGAGCGGCTGCGGCTCCTGCGGCGGCCGGTGCTTCTTGTCGCTCAGCCCCCACGCGAGGCTCCTGAGCTGGTGCTCGATGCGCCAGAGCATGTACGTCTCCTCGCTCCACTTGAGCTCCGGGTACATGCGGCGCGCGCACCTCGACTCCTTGGGAAGCTGCTCCCACAGGAGGGCGGCGCGCCGGAGGTCGTCCGGTCCGTCCTCGAGCGGGAGGTCGATGCCGTAGTACTGGCGGAAGTCCGCTACGACTTCCGCGCGGTTCCCTTCGAGCTCGAGGACGAACCCTGGGAGTTTTTTGCCTTCGCCGCCTCGAATGCGGCCTGCATGAGCACGCCCGTGGACTCGACGGAGCCGCCGAGGCGCTCCATGTACTCCTCGTCACGGCCCGCGAAGACGCGCTCGAAGGCCTCGAACATCCCGCCCGGCTCGGTCTCGCTCTTGGCGAACTGCTTGTTCGTCTTGTAGCTGAGCAGCTCGTCGAGGTCGGCGGTGAACTCGCCGTCAATGCCGGGGATGGTGAACGTGAGCTCGGTCATTACTTGCCCTCCGCGGTCTCGGTGGACTGGATGTAGTCGTAGCAGGTGTTGCCGTCCTCGTCGGTGAGGTACTTGACCGTGAGGGCGCGCGCGGCGAGCTCGCCCACGGCAAGGGTGAGGTCGTCAAGCTCGGAGGACTGGGCGAGCGGCACCACCTTGCGCCAGCGGCGGCCGTCCTTGAGCACGAGCTCGAGCACGGCGGGCCACGTCTCAGTGGAGTCGCCGTTGTGCTTGACCGTGATCATGCCGGCCTCGTCCTTGACGTTGTCGGAGCCGTACATGACCTTGAGGGTCGCGGCCTTGATCTCGGCGAGCGTGAGCTGCGCGCTCTCGACGCGGGAGGTCTGCGGCGACGCCATGAGGTCGCCGTTCATGTCCTTGATGTCCTCGGAGTCGCTGTCGAGCGTCTCGACGTAGCCGTCCTCGCTGATGTAGCCGAGGCATTTCCACGCCTCGGGCAGCGCGGTCCTGTAGTCGGTCGGCAGCGCCGTTCCGGCGGGCGCGGTGAAGATGTAGCCGCCCTTTACTCCCTTGGCGCTGGAGACGTTGGCGACGTTGTTTTTGTTGCTTTCTGCCATGATTGCTCCTTATTCGCAGATGGTCAGGTTGATGTTCGTCTGGTATCTGGGAGTCCCCGTGTCGGGGTCGTCCCATCGGTAGGTGCCGTCGGGCACGGCGGAGAACACGTTCGGCTCGTCCTCGATGGCGGCGCACGCCCGCTCGACGGCCTCGGCGATCTCGCGTGCGCGCCTGCGGGTCTTCGCCCACGACGTGGCGAGCACTCGCGGGGACTGGATGAACCGTGTCGCGCTCGTGGCGGCGAGGGTGACCTGGACGAACTCATCGGGTCTCTCGCGCGGCACGTCGGGCACGCACTTAATTCCGGTCGCGTCCATGAGGCGCTGGGCCACTACCCTCTCGATGTCCATCAGTCACCTCCGAATGCCGATTGCAGTCGGTTATGCCTGCGCTCGCTCACGTTGGCGTGCTTGCTGTCCGTGTAGACGACGCGGCCCCTCGCAAGCGAGCCGCCTATGGTCGCTGTGCTATAGCCGCCCTCGCCGTACTTCGGCGTGAACGTGGAGTTGCATGCGGCAGCGGCGGCGTTGGCCTTCTCGGTGAGCATGGCCTGCACGCCCCCGCCGTTCATGACCTCGGCGTATCCGCCGCGGTTCCAGCCCTTCCACTTGATCTTGACCTCGCACTTCGCCTTAGCCATCGGTTCGGGTCACCTCGCAGGTGAGGTCCCAGGGGCCGGGCGTGTTGGCCGCGGTGTATCGCTTGGGGTCGCCGACCACCTTGTAGTCGGTGCCGCGCACCGTGACCGTCGCGTCCTTCAGGGACACGTCCGCGCCCTTCGGGAAGCAGAGCGTGTAGGCGACCGTCACGCCGTTCGGGCGCGTCGAGTCGAGGTCGGCGGTCGCGCCGGGGCACACCACGACGTTGTCGACCTCCGCCTCGGTCACCGTCTCGCCGGCAGGCTCGCCCAGCTCGTCGAGCGACCGGGCCGCATTGCGCACGGTCACGGTCTCGCCGGAGATGAGGCACATCATTCGGCCACCCCTCCCCTCTCCAGCGGCGTGAGCGACCCGAGCGCCTGACCGGTGAGGCCGAGGCGCCTGAGGTCGCTCTTCCCGAGGTACATCTCGCCGAGCGCCGAGCCGTAGGTGACCGATGCGGTGTAGATTCCGGCCCCCTGGCTGTACTGCGTGGCGCCCGCCATCGCGGACGGTGCCGAGAGCACGCGGTTGACGAGCAGGCAGCACACGGCGGGGGCGGCGCGGTCGAACGCCGGGCACGCCCCCTCGGCGTACTCGCCGATTCGGTCCTCGAATGCCGCGAGCAACAGGTCGGATGCGTCCTGCAGCAGCGCCTCGGTGCGCGCCGAGTCCGCGGGCTCGGCGTAGCGGGCCTTGTAGTCGTCCACGCTGGCGAGCGCGGCCATGGCTACTCGGCCTCCATGATCCCGGCGTCGATGAGGGCCTGAACGACCTTCGCGACGGTCGGGCTGGCGCCGGGGTTAGCGACCTTCTTGGGCACGACGAGCGGCTTGCCGTCGGGCGAGACGAGCGCAACGTGCTGCGGGAGGATGCTGGACGCCTTGCCCGCGTCCTCCACGATGAATTTCTGGACTAGCTGAGCCATCTCGGTACCCCCTAGGCGCTCTTGAGGACGGCGAAGGCCTTCGGGTCGAGTACCGCGTATGCCAGGACGGCCTCGGTGCGGTAGGCGATCTGGTTGTAGCCCTTCAGGTCCTGACCGGTGTTGTCGGGGTCGCCGTACTCAATGACCTCGGCGGTGATGTCGCGGACCATGCCCCACTTGATGGCGGAGAAGTCGCCCATGATCGCGGAGACCTTGGTCGGGGTCTTGGCGAGGCGGCCGTTCACGGTGCCGGATACGGAGGCGGGGATGCCGTCGAGGTTGCCCACGTTGAGGGACAGCGGCACCTCGGGGTACAGGCGCTGTCCGGTGGCCGGGACGCGCAGCTTGCGCAGCTCTGAGGCGAACTGGCGGCTCATGGCGATGCCGTTGATGCCGTAGTCGAGCAGGGCGTCGGAGAGGAAGTCGATGTCGTCGACCGGGGAGTCGGTCTTGGCGACGCTGTGGACGTCCTTGTCAGCGGTCAGGGCGGTGTAGCCGCTGAGGGCGAGGCCAGTCTTGGGGTTGATGGCGTGGTAGATGATGTAGTCGAGCGCGCGGCCCGCGGCGGCGGTCTGGTCGGCGATGATGTTGGAGATGATCTCCAGCTGGTTGTCCTCGTCGGCCCACTTCAGCTCGTCGGAGACGCGCGTGGTCGTGACGATCTTGGCGCGCTTTGCGACCACGGGGTCGGTGGAGATCTCGGAGCCGGACTTCTTGCCGCCCTCGGCGACGACCTCGGCCTCTGCGGTCGGGTTGAACACGAGATAGGTCGTGTCGGCGAACTTCTGCGGCGTGCTGGGGCTCAGCGTGGCGATGGTGGAGGTGTCCTTCACCTTGCCGATGATGGTGGAGACCACGCTGGACGGCAGCTTGATTTTCTGGGTGTCGTTTGCAGCCATTTCTGTGCCTTTCTTCGGGTTTGGCTTACTTCAGGAGGCGCTTGGCGAAGTCTCGCAGTGCCTCGTCCCCGCCCTTACCGCCCTTGTCGAAGCTGCCGGGCTTCTCCACTCGCGGCGCGGGCTTTGTCTTGAATGCGGCGAGCATCTTGTCGCACCATGCGGCCATGCTCTCCTCGTCCTCGCCGACGATGAGGTCCGCGGGGACTCCCTTCTCCTGCGCGACCTTGGCGGCGGTCTTGGCTCGTGCCTCGGCCTTCTCCTTGGCGTCGAGTCGCTTCTCGAGCTCCGCGACCTTCTCGTCGGCGGTCTTCTTCGCCTGGTTGGCCTCGTCGAGTGCGCTTGCCGCGCTCTTGTTGGCCTTGGCCTGCTTCTCCCACTTGCGGGAGTGCGCCTTCTCGGCCTCGTAGAGCGCCTTGTAGTCGGGCTCCTCGCCCCCGGTCGGCTCCGTACCGCCCGTGGGCTCCGTGTTGGTCTCTGCTGCCATGTCGCGTCCTTTCCCGGACCGTGCGGCCCGTCGGGCCAGCCGTGCGGCCGAGCCCCTTAGATGTGCGTTTCGGGCCGTGCGGCCCTGTCGCGCGGCAGTGTCCTACGGGCGTGAGATTTGGCCTGTTTGGCGTTTTTCGGCATGAAAAAAGCCGCCCGTGGGCGGCCATGCGGTATGATGGGGTTAGGCGGAAGCTGTTTGACTCACCTATTGAGACATGCAGCTCCCGCCTATTTTTTTATCGTTTGGAGCGACCCGTCGTGCCCCAGCATCCGCACCTCAGAGATTCCGTACCTCTTCATGTACTTGCGTATCCACGCTTCGGCTTGGCTGTCGGTGACCGACTTGTTCTCGCTGACGTCGAAGACGGCGAACCGCACCCCGCTCTTGTTGGCCACGGACTTCATGTGCGACTTGAACGTGTTCTCCGATTTCGACGTGTACACGGTCTTGATTTCGATGCCTGTGGACAGGTCGGCGCGGCTTACGGTCGTTTTTCCCTGCGCGTTCTCGCTCTTCAGGTGCACCTCGTCTTCCCAGAACTCAGTCTTGTAGCCCAGAGTCGCTAACTTCTCTGCGGTTCTCCTCTCTCCGGGGTCTACCCTCCACCTCTTTACCTTGTCGCGCCTCACCGCATCGTCCGTGAACGTTATGCCCTTATGCTCGCCGCCGGCGTACCAGGACGGGTCGCGTAGCTCTATCTCGGATGCGACGCGGTTGTTGAGGTAGGCGGTGTACGCCTTCCCCTCCTTGTTGCCGTGGCGCCTCACGAGCGCCTCGCGTTCGTCCTCCGGCATTGCGTACCAGTCGGAGGCGATGCCGTCGCGGCCTCCGAGCGCGGCCAGGCAGTCGTTATACCTCTCGTACATCCCGTCAGGGTCGTATCCCTTGACTGTGGTCACCCCGTCGAAGCCGGGAACGATTCGGCAGTCGCAGTGCGCGTGCGAGTGCTCCGCCGCCGCCTCGGTCTTGGCGTAGAAGCCGAACGACGCGAGCATGAGGCAGAACCCGCACGTCTCGCCACGGGGAACGCGGGCGTACCACGGCTTCGCCGGGTCTTTGCGCGCGTTGTGGGCGACGCACCTGTTGGCGGCGCGCCTGATCTCCTCGTCGATCCTCGTGACGCACCGCGAGACGAACACCTCGGGGGCGCCCTCGACGACCTTGCCGATGAAATATCTAACCGCGCCGAGCGTGGCGTCCGGGTCTCGCATGGACTCGGCGACCGCCCGATACTTCCCGGGGAAGCCCTGCGACGCCCTGACCGCGTCGTAGTATTCTGCGGCCCTCGCGGCGGCGCACGTGTCGGCGTAGTACCCGAGCACCGCCTCGATCGTCTCGTAGGCCCTCTCGCGGAGAGAGGCGACATCGCCGCCACCTCCGCGCTCCCAGCTCGACAGCAGGGACTCGAGCGCCGGCCTCACCTTCGCGTGGGCGTCTGCCGACAGCGCGTTCACCTCATCGGTCAGCTCGTCCAGCAGGCTAGTCGGCACCGCCGCCATTCTCGCCCTCCTTCGGCTCGAACAGCGATGCGATAGCCGCGCCCGCCTGCGCCTTCTTGGCATCCGACTCGATGCGCTGGATCTGCTCGTCCGTGTAGTCGAGCATCTCGTAGGCCACCGTGGAGTTGGCGAGCTTCGGGAGCGCCTGCACCTGCTTGAGCAGCGCGTCGGACAGGCTCACCGTGGACGGGTACGCCGGGGACAGGAATCGCGGGTTGATCTCATGCCCCGCGTCGCGCTCGGTGGCGAAATCGGTGCCGTTCGCCACGGCGAGCGCCATGTAGGCCACGTTGCGCAGCGCCGTGCCGTTGTCGCGGTTGAGGTTCTTGGCGTCGATGACCAGGGGCTCCAGGGACGCGGCGATAGCGTCCGAGGAGGACGGGTTGTCGTTGGACACGCCGAAGAAGCTCACCGGCACGTTGGTCACGGCCGACATCTGGCAGGCGAGCTGGCGCAGGTACTCCGTGAGCGGTGCCATCTGGAGCTGCGCGGACTGCCAGACCGTGGGCTTGTCGCCGTCCGGGTCTTTCGTGATCTCGTTGACCGCGCCCATCGAGGCGTCGTACTTGTTGCCGTCGTTGAGCATCTTCTTGTAGGTGCCCAGTAGCCAAGTCTGCGGCAGGGTCGCGGCCTCGGCGGCGACCTCCATTCGGGCGCGCTGCCGGATGGCGTCGTCGGTGATGCTCATCACGGAGCGGCTTATGCGCGAGGTGCCGAAGGGGCGCTCGAGCGTCGCGCCGTGTGCCATCGGCTCCATGAGGCAGCGCCCCATCGAGTGCTCGCGGTACTCGGCTACCCACGAGCCGCCGTCGCGCGTGAGCACCACGAGGCTGTCGTCGGTGAGCAGGTGCACCACGGTCGGCACGCGCTCGGTGTCGCCGGGCATCTTCTTGGACTCAGCCACGACGAGTCCCGCCCTGATGGCCTTGCGAGCGTCGTCCCAGAGCGCCGCCGCCGCGGTGGCGGGGTACGCCGAGATGACCGGGTAGCCGCCGCCGTCTGTCACGGTCCAGAAGCCGCAGCAGTGCTTCAGCTCGCCGATGAGGTTCTTGCGGTAGAGGCGCTCTAGCTGGTTCGACTCGCAGATGGCGCGGAGGGCCTTGCTCGTCTGCTCATCCGCGCACGTATAACCGTTGAAGATGGAGCGGTCGGCGAGTGCGTGCACGGCCTTGCGGGGCCAGTCCACGCGCGGGTTGATCTTCTTGGCGAGGCTCGCCGGCATGGCGATGCCGAGGTCCTTCACCGACACGTGCCCGAGGTAGTAGTCCTCGCGCTCGAGGTTGCTCGTTCTGTGCTCGCGCCAAACGGTCATGAGCTCGCGGACGAGCGCCGCGTCCCCCGGCTCCAAGCCTGCGGCGGATGCTACCTGCCCCGCCAGTTCCATGTTCACTGCTGCCATCAGAAGCTGGCCTCCTGTTCCCTTCGCGGGTCTCGTTTCGTTGTTCTAGCCGCCCAGAGGGCGAGCGATGCGGACTCGATGGGGGCTGCGATGGAGTCGGGGCCGTCCGCGAAGCCCCAGCCGTCCCTGCCGATGTCGCGCTTTAGCGACTTGCGCGCCGAGTCGTCGAGCGCCGGCGACTCGATGTGCGACAGCGTGCCCGAGTCGACCTCGTCTTTGAGCATCGACGCCGCAGCCTGCACGATTGCCGGGGTTCCCATCTCGAGTGCGCACTTGCTGAAACCGCCGTCGAGCATCCGCCGCTTGAGCGCGTCCGCTCCGGACTTGCCGTCGATGCAGACGCACGCGATCTCGTCTCGGTTGCGCAGGAGCATGTCCGAGATCGCGACCGTTCCGCCCGAAGCGCCCATCACGTCGTACAGCTCGACGTAGGACGGTCCGTCCCTGTCGGCGAGCGCCCAGGACACCGCAGCGCGGGAGCCGTCCACGGAGAACTTCACGCCGAAGGCGAGCTTTCCGCCAGTGGGCGCCGAGTCGCGCCGGCACCCATCCCACTTCTTGGAGGACAGGGCGTAGAGGAGCGAGCCTCCCGTCTTCGCCCACCATCCGAGGCGCTCGCGCGCGAACACGTCCGGCTGCATCTGCTCGGACTCGCCCTTGACTGCCTCGTAGTTGAGCACGGTGCCCATGGACGGGTTGAACTCGTACCAGCGGGACTCGTCGTGGACGTCGCCTATCTCGTCCGCGCCCCACTCTATCCACGCCATCTCGGACTCGCCTTCGTGCACGTCGTCGTGGAGGTCGCGGAACACGGTGCCCACGTTGTCGGGGCCTGGCGGCGTTCCGAGGTAGATGGTCTGCGGGTTGCGCATCGCGCTCGCCGAGATTGCCGGCAGGGACGCCGCCTGCTGCGTGTCCGTGAGCTCCTGCGCCTCGTCGTAGATGAGCACGTCGTAGGTCTTGCCTCGAGCCAGCGAGTTGGTGCGGGTGGTGAAGCGGATGAGGCCGCCGTTCTTGAGGCTGATGGCCTGCTGCCCGTTCGTCTTGCGCACGGCGAGCAGGAGGTCATGCAGCTCGGTCTCGTCCTCGTCCTCGAATGGCTGGGACAGCTCCTTGAACATCTGGTCGGAGGTGTCGCCATGCTGGCAGGTGTACAGGATCTTCTCGCCGTTGAGCGCGCCGTAGAAGCACCTTGCGCGCACGACCCAGCTCTTTCCGTTCTGGCGCGGGATGGAGATGCCCAGCGTGCGCAGCAGGTACTTGTCGCGCGCGTCGCGGGCGAGCATCGCGTCGAGCAGGTGCGGCTGCCACGGCAGCGGGTCGCCGAAGTACGCGGTCGCGAGCTCGCAGGCCATCTCGCCGTCCCCGCTGAGGTCCTCCGGGACGTTAGCCTCGTATGTCGGCGTCTGCCTTGGCTCCATCAGGCGCCCGCCGCCTTGGCCTTGCGCTCGCGGTCAGCGAACATCAGGCTCAACACCCTAGCGCCGTCGCTCTGCGGACGCGCCTGCTGCACCTGGATGGGCACTGCCTTGCGCGACAGCCCGAGCAGCTCGTTGAGTGCGCGTATCTCGGCGGTCGCCTGCTTGAGCACGGACACGGCGGGGTGCGGGCGCTCCATGATGGCATGCCGCCCGTTCTTGGCCTTGATGGGCTTGTACCCGACGGGGTCGAGCACCTTCACGGACTTGCCCTTGCTCATCGCGTCCTCGGCGGCCTTCGCCACGGCGTGCCAGTAGCACAGCAGCGCGAGGTTCGGCGCGTCCTCGTCGGAGAATCGCCCCGATGCGGTGACGCTCGCCCAGATCTGCGATTGATAGTCGTCGGATGCGACCGATTCCGGCATCTCAGGCATCCCGGCCTCCTTTCTCGTGCCCGCATTGTGCGATGCGGGTGAGATTCGCGGCCCACCCCCGCCTTGGGGTCATAGGGCGGGGGGAAATCGGCACTGGCAGCGATGGGTGTCCGTGCACCCCCGGGGAGGGGCGATGCCCCCGCCATCGGCGGCTAGGCGCCCCAGAAAAGCAGTGAGGCGCAGCCGTGCCGACGACCGCGCCTCCAGTTAGACCTTTCAGTCCCGCCTATTCAGTTGTCCATAACGTTTAGAACAGCCTCGTGCGCCTTATCTCGACGGGCCTCGCGTCGCCCGGCATGTGCTTGCCCTTCCTCTGGTTGCAGATGCGGTGCGCCGCGTCGAGGTTCGAGTAGTCCAGCACCGCGCCGCCCCTCGCCCTCGGCACCACGTGGTCGGCCTCGAAGCTCCACGGCGTGCCGGGCGGCAGGCTGTAGTCTATGGGCTGGCCGCATATGTGGCACGGCCTGCCCTCGGCGCGGAGCCTCGCCTTGAGCTTGCGCTCGGCGTTGCCGTTGGAGCTCCACGTCATGCCAGGCGCTTCCTCGCGATATAACGCTTCTTCACCGACAGGGTCGGGGTCTCGTCGGTGGCGCCTATCTCGATGGTGAGCGTGATGGGCGGCAGCACGAACCTCTCGTCGATGTCCCTGCTCACGTCGTCCGCCATGGAATACAGCAGGGACGCGGCATCGCGGAGCTGCCGCGCCACCATATCTGCGGCGCTCATGCGACCAGCCCCACGACCAGCTGCATGCACCACAGCACGGCGGCGATGCAAAGCAGCACGAGCGCGGCCATGATGAGGCACCCGATGAGCTTGCCAATTAGCCTTCCGATCTCGTCCATTCAAACCTCCAATCTCACCCGCACGCCATGCGCACGAGAACAGTCAAAACCACGGTGAGCGCCCATGCGGACCTCGCCGCCAACGCTAGCAGCGCGGTGAGCGCCGCCAGCGGCATCAGCCACAGAACATGGCGCACGCTTCCTCCTGCATGTCCCTCATATGATTAGCCATCCATGGGAGCGCCCAGTAGGCGACGTCGCTCGGCTCCGCGTCCGCCCCGTCGAACTTCTCCCGGAAGGCGTCGTCGAACTCCACCTCGCAGATGCCGTAGTCGCAGCAGCACTCGTGCATCTTGGCGCACTCGGCGCACGTGGGCTTGCCCTCGCCGAAGTGCCTGTCGATTGCCGCGTCGGTGCATCCGTCCGGGAGATTGTAGCCCGGCTCACAGCTTGCCCCCAAGGCGAATCACCTCCTCGCAGTACACCTCGTACTGTTCGATGAACCTGTGCGGGTTCTCCGCGATGACGTCGAGAACATCGGTGAGCGTCATCTCGCCCAGTGGGCGCCCGCCGTCCGTGAGCTCGCTGTCCGGCACGTCGATGATGTGGCGCTCGATTATCTCGAATCTCATTTTGTCTCCTGACTTGCAAGTGCTTTGGGCTTCACGATGTCCCGCGGGTCTTCGCCCCTCGCATTCGCCAGATTGAGCAGCAGGTTCATCTTCACTTCCCTGCCGCCGCAGATGGCGTGGCTCAGGCTGCTGAGGTTCACCCCGGCGGCGCGCGCCAGCTGCTTCAGCGGCACGTGGTTGTCGATGCGCCAGTGCGCGATCTTATCGGCATCCAGAACGTACTCGGTCGCCATCGCGTCACGCCCTCTCGAATCGTTTTTGGTCGAGCCACCAACTCGGGCACCGCTCGAGGCCCATCCACACGCGGTAGCGCATCCAGTCCTTCTGGCGGTCGGCGTGGGCGCAACCGTTGGGTCGTCCGTAAAGGCATGTCGTGCAGTTTTCGGGCACGCCCTTCTTCTCGACGACGATCATCTCTTTACCACCCTCCTCCCGCATCCCGGGCAGAAGTTCCAGACGCCGCTCACGCGGTAGTGTTCCTCGTCCTCGACCTTGCAGCCGCAGACCGAGCATAAGAAGCCGTTGTCGCATGAGTCCTGGACGCTCCCGTCGTAGACGTTCTCGCACTCGCCTCGGTCGATAAGGTCGGCGAGGACGTCGAATCCGCACTCGCCGTCCGGCAGACACTCGTCGATGGCCGTGAGATACATGCTCTGGTAGAGAATCAGGTCCTGCGGGAACCAGCTGCGCTCGCCGAAGAATTCCTTCTTTTTCTCGCGTAGCTTCTGCGCTACCTCGCGGCGCTCGTCGCTAGTGAATGTCATCGAAACCAGCTCCGAACATACAGTCATAGTCGCACTCCCAGATCTCTCCGTCGCGGCTCATGGTCGCTCCGTACCTCGGAGTACCGCCGTTATCGTCGCCCCAGAAGTGGAAGTGCCATCCCAAAAAGTCGAACTCCTTGTCGTACTTGTCGGCGGCGTACCTCGTGTTGTCGTACTCCTCGTAATCGTCCCACCCGAACTTGCGGGAAAGGTCATCGAACGTGTATTTGGTCGGCTTGTCCTTACCCTCCTCCCACTCGTAGACCTCTGGCCAATACTGCTTGTAGCACCCGACGCGGACGCTGCCGTCTCCCATGACTCCATGGTGCGAGAACTCGAACCACTCGCAGCCGCCAGAGTGCTTCATGATGTTCGCGTACACGCGGAGTCCAGTAGGCAGGGAAGCCTCGTCGGTGTCGTATACGCCTACGTCCTCCTTATCGGTTCTGCGCTCGCCGTTGAGGTACACGAACGCGCCATAGTCGCTGTATGCCATAGCTAGACCTCCTTCGCCGCTACATTGCGGCGTTCTTCATCGGTAATCATTCGTCCACCTTGGATATGGCCAGCGCCACGTATTTCTGGGCGAGGCCCTCGAAGTCGTCGAGGATGTAGTCGATTCGGTAGGTCGCCCCGCCGAGCGGATGCCTTGCCGCCGCCCCGACGGCATAGCCTTCGTTCGTGACGACGTCGAATACGATCTTGTCGCCGACCTCGTAGCCCCTGTCGTTCTTGCGGACCTCGAACGTCTTGGTGCCGTTCATGATTGCGTCGGCGTATTTGATAAAAACCTTGAGTCGATGTGTCGTCATTCGTCCCCACTCCTTAGTAACCGACCGCAAAAAGGACAGTAGCTAATGCGCTCCGACTCCATGTAGCTCGGCTCATCTTCCCCGAACACGGCGGCGATTCGGAACATGCCGGGCGCCGTCTCTTTAATGCGCATGGACTTGTCTTTGTGGAAGAAACGGTCGGCCTGTAGGCTCATGTCGTTACGCGGTTTCTCGCAGTAGACGCACATCAGTCCTCACCCCTCAGCTTGCGGATGCGGTCGAGAATGTCCCCGAATGCGAGCTCTTCTTTGTGTAAGCAGCAGCTAGCGTTGCCGTGAATCGGACAATTAGCGCATTTATCGGCAGTAAAGTACCGGCAGCACGAGACAACAGCATCGCGCTTTGACGCTCTGCCCAAGTCCTCTTCCAGCTTCTCCCAGCTGTCGGGTTCGGTGAGGTACATGAGCTCGGGGTCGAGTTTCCTGCCCGCGTCCGTGACCGCACGCCAGCAGTTCCCCCACTCTTTCTCGAGGTCGGAATCGACCGTGTACACCCAGTACACGATGTTTCGGGCCGTGCCGCCGCCGCCGTACAGCACCTTGGTATCTAGCGGAATCTCTCGACCCTCGGCATCCTTTAGCAGTTGAATCATCATTCCTCCTTATCTGGCGTTATACGCCCTCCATCCCGATCTGCTCGCACCACTGGTTGGCCATCGCCTTTGCGATGCCCGGGAACGTGCGGCTGCGAACCTTGGCACGTTCGTGTGGCGGCAGATGCCAGGCGTCCGCGTACCATGCCGGCATGGAGTTGCCTGACTTGAAGACCTTGCGCGGCTCAGGCTCGACCTCATCAGTCGGCTTGAGCGGCTCGAGCCCCTTCAGCCACAGGCACGTCTTCTTTTCGAACGGGTCGCCGAACATGTACGGCTGCACGATTTGGTCCGGTTTGCGCCATCTTGTGCTCATACAGCCGACGGGGTTCTCGATTGCGACGTGCGGCGCATTGCACTTGGCGAACGCCATGAAGAACTCGACGGCGGCCTCACGGTTAGCCTTGCGCTCGCGCGCTCTGTCACCGTACTTTCCCTCGTCGAACCAGCGGTTGCCGGTGACGGTGAGATACGTGCATGGCGGGTGCGCGATCACCAGGTCCCACTTGAGCTTGAGCATCTGGAGGGCGTCGACGTTGAGGTGCATGAGGTCGTGACCCCCCCCCCGCTTCCTCAAGGTCGCAGCTGTAAGCCTCGTGTCCCATCTTCCTGAACTCAAGCGCCACGCGCTGCGACTCCTCGCAGGCAATAAGAACTCGCATCTACGCCACCCACTTCCTGGCGACGGCCACGTCGTACATGCCCTCGAGGTAGCCGACGGCCCTCGCCGCGGCCATGTCTTGCTCGCGGCCGAACTCGTCCCATCCGCTCATCGCGCCTCCCAGTAGTTGCATACGGCCTCCGCCTGCGTCCTGTGAACGAACTCCGGGCGCCGCTCGCACTCGTACTCCGTGCGCTCCACGCCGTGGACGGTGCGCAGCACCGTCGCGCAGCAGTGCAGGCAGTTCTCGCAGCGCTCCTCCCGGAGTCCGTCCGCATAGATGTCCGGTCTCTCGTTCCCCGTCATCTGTATCCCCTCTTTCCGTACCTTCCGTCGTTCACCATGTTCCTGACGTGGCGCCGCATGTCCCGCGCCGCCTGGTCGCCCTCGGGCGGCAGCTTCCGCCCGCTCGCGCACTCGACGCAGTGGACGCGCCAGCCGCCGCGGTAGCGCTCGAAGTGCCCGAACCCGGGAGGCGTCCACCTGCCGCACTCGCGGCAGTAGCCGCCGTAGACGTTCCTAGCCATTCCCCCGCTCCTTCCTGTACTTGCCGCCCATCACCGGCACCTCCCGATACTCTTCAGGTACAGGTTGTTGCGGCGCGAGCGGGCGAGTGCGCGACGGCGGCGGCGCTGCCACTTCGGGTCGAGCGCCTTCGCGAGCTTCCTCATGAGACGGCGGGCGTCTCTGAACACGCGTGTGATGCTCTCCCACAGCATCTCGGCGGCGGCCTTCGCGGCCTCTCCGATTGCCTCCAGCAACCGCGTCGCCGCCCAGCTAAGCGTCCCGGGGTATGGCGTCTCGGACGTCTCGCCGGTCTTCTTCTCGTCGGTCATCGGTATTCCTTCCATTCGGTTCCTATTCGCATCCATAGACGTCGCCGGCCATGGATTCCGCGAGCGCGCGCATGTCGGTCACCTCGGCGCACTCAGCGCCGAAGAATATGCCCAGCTCGCCCCTCTTGTGCCTGTCGCACCGGTAGGCGCGGCAGATCTCGGGCCTCGCGGCGTAGACCGCGCACTCTCGCCCGCCCGTGAGGTAAGGGCACAGCAGGTCGTACTCCGCCCTGGGCTCGGCGGGCTCGATTCCGTTCCGGCGCACGTACGCCTCGAGGCGCACCCGGTCGAACGGGCTCACGGGCAGGAAGCGCGAGCAGCACTCGCCGCAGCCCCTGCAGTCGCCCGTGTACAGGTCGGTCACGTCGTCGCTCTGGAGCCCGGCGTGGATGGCCGCGGCGATGGCCTTCTCGTCATTCATCGGCCCGCCCTGCCGCTCTTGTCGGGCACGGCGGCCTCTATTCGACACTCCTGGCCACCTTCTTGTCGTAAATCCTCTTGAGGTCCCGGCGCATGAACCGGATGAACTCCTCCTCGCCGACGCCGTCCGCCAGCGCCACATATCGCATCGCATCGTGGCACCATTCGTCGAAGTCGAGCAGCCTTCCGCTGAACGCGCTCTTGACGTCCGTGACCTCGGCGTAGGTGAAGCGGGTCAGCATCTCCTCGCGCATGACCCTGTCGGCCTGCTCCTCAATGGGCGTCTTGGGCCGGTTGATGATCTGTCGGTAGCCGTTGGCCATCTTGGTCATGGCGTCGAGCTGCTTGGCCAGCTTGTTGTTCTCGGCCACGAGGCGCTCGTTGCGGCGCTGCTCGTAGTCGAGCTCGGCGAGCACGTACTGCTCGCAGTTGGTGATCTCCATCGTCATTTCACCTCTCGGATGATCTCGTTTCCGTATCGGTCGGTGATGGCCCAGTAGCCGAACATGTAGAGGTCGGGGCTGTGCGGCGGGTACTCCCTGAGCAGTGTGCCGGACCACCATGCCTCCTCGGCCGCCCCGGTGCGCCATACCCACTCGGCCCTGAGGCTGCCGTCGTGGAACTTCCCGTGGCACCCGGTCGTGCCGGAGCCGCATAGGGCGAACAGCGGGCTGCGCAGCTCCCACACCCCGTTGGGCGTGACGAGCCTGAACGTCTTCCCCCATGACCTGCGGGCGACGTGGTGGCAGTTGGAGGCGCGCCTTCCGCACACCGCGCACCGGGCCTGCGTCGGCTCATATGCCGTGTCGTGCGTGTACCTCGCCCCGAGGTGGGGCTTGCCGTACAGCTCGGCGCGCTCCTTCGGCCATCCCCTCAGCAGGCCCGCGTCGAGGATCATGAGAGCCTCCCCTCGCACGCGGCGCGGGCGGCCAGCAGCCTCTGCGCGTCCTGGTACAGCCCGAACTGGTCCCTGCTCGCGGTCGTGCCCCGCGGGGCCTCGACCTTGCCCGGGTCGATGCCCGGGTGCTCGGCGGCCCACCGGCGCTCCTGCTCGGCCAGCGCCTCCTCGGGCGTCCTCGCGGGCCTGAACGTCGCGGCCTCGACCTCCGAGGCGGTCGGCTTGCCCATCGCACGGTCGTCGGCGTCGATGCGCTTCTGGCGCCTGGACCAGTCGAGTGCCAGGGCGCCCCAGTTGCTCACCGGCTGGCCGTTGCTCTTGACCCAGCCCTGCGACTCGAAAAAGGCCCAGAAGGCGTCCGGGTCGCCGTTCAGGCAGTTGGCGCCGAAGTAACCGCGGGCCTCCTCCAGCGACGGCGGCTCGAACTCGGGCGGCGCGGCTGGGGCATCGCCCTCATCACAGATCAGTTCAGTACAGGACAGGCTAGGGTAGGTTAGGTTAGGGTTTTCACTTTCGGAAACCTGCGTTTCAGGTTTGTCGGAAACTGGTTTCACGTTTGGAAAACCTAGGTTTTCACTTTCGGAAACCTGCGATTCGGGTTTGTCGACAGTCGGTTTCTTGCGTGGTCGGCCGCCCTTCCCGCCCCTGCCGCGCGCGTCCTTAGAGTTGTCGATGGCGTTCTTCATGGCCTTGAACACGCGGCGCAGGTGCTTCGGGAGGTCGGGTTCGACTCCGTGCAGGCCGTACATCATGATCGCGTCGGCGAGCACCGCGCGGTCGCGCATGTCCTCGGTGTCGCTCTCGTCGAAGTCGTCGTAGACCTCGGCGAAGCTGTCGAACACGGTGAATGCCATCAGAACCACCCCCATAGAAGCGAGGAGAAGAACAGGAAACCCGCGGAGAAGGAGGTGGCGAAAAGGGCCGCCTCCCAGTGGTCGCGGATGATGTCGGGTACGCGCCCCATCAGAACGGGATGTCCTCGTCGTACACGTCCAGCTGCTGCTTGGCGGGTGCCGGCTGCGGGGCGGCCTGCGGTGCCTGCTGGGGTCGCTGCGGAGCCGCCTGCGGGGCCTGCTGGTAGGCCTGCTGGGCGCTCCACTGCGGCGCGGGCTGCTGGGGCGCCGGTTGCGGGACATACGCCTGCGGGGCGGTTTGCGGCGCCTGCTGCGGCGCGTACTGCTGCTGGTATCCCTGCGGCGCGTACTGTTGCGAGGCCTGCTGGCCGTTGGGGTTCTGGCTCATGAGGACGACCTCGTCGGGGATGATCTCGACCTTCGAGCGCCTGCCGCCCCCGTTCTTGTCCTCCCAGGAGCTGTAGCGCAGCTTCCCCTCGATGGCGACCTTCATGCCCTTGTGCAGGATGCGCGAGAGCGCCTCGGCGCGGTTGCCGAACATGGTGCAGTCGATGAAGTTGGGGTAGTCCTCCCACTCCCCCGTCTGCTGGTTGCGGCGGCGGTCGTTGACGGCCACGCCGAAGCCCAGCACCTGCGTGCCGCCCGGCGTGACGCGTAGCTCGGGGTCTCGGGTCAGATTGCCCGACACCACCACTCTGTTGATGCTCATCTGTATGTCTCCTCTCCGCCGCTCGTCCATGTCCTCTGGATGTCGGCGTCCACTGTCTTGATTCGCAGCTTGAGGGCCATGATCGCCTCGCTCGATGCCTTGTAGAGAGCTTCGGCGCAGTCGCGCAGCTGCTTCTTCTCGGCTATCTCCTCGCGCCCCCGGCACAGGTCGCCGATGATGGTCACCGGCGTGCCCTTGGAGCGCTCCTCGAGGATGGCGATGCGCAGCGCCCTGCGGTAGTCCGCCTCGTTCTCGGCGTACTGCTGGCCCGTCCGCCTGAGCGTGTCCAGCTCCGCCATGAGGCGCTCGAACAGCTCCTCGCGCTGCGCGTACATGTCCTGCATGGCCTACAGGACGCGCCACGTCGGCGTGGCGCAGCAGCCGGGGTGCTTCTTGAACTCCTCGTACTGCTCTTTCGACTCGAAGGTGTAGGCCGTGCCGCAGGCCTTGCACTTCGCCGTGAAGCCGCCGCTCTCGGGCGGCTCCTTCTCGGGCTTGTCCGAGAGCGCGTCCGGATCGCTCTGCCCGTCGATGGCGAACAGCCCGCAGAGCGCGTACTTGCGCGCGTAGCTCGACGCCATCCCGGTCACCTGCGCGTCGTCGGAGCCGCTCTTGTGCTCCGCCTCGCGGGCGTAGGCCTTGAACTCCCTCGCATCGCCGTGCCCGTCCTCGAAGAACAGCGTGCACGTCGCCTCGACGTAGTAGCGGTCGCCCACCTTGCAGATGCCGTCCCGGAGCGTGAACGCCACGCCCGCCTCCTTGCAGGGCTCCTTGAGCGCGGCGACGATGTCCTCGAACGAGCGGTAGCTGAACTTCCCGAATGCGTTGTAGCGCGCCTTGGGGACTGTCACGGAGCGCTGCACCTTGGCTATCGCCTGGGAGAGCGTCATCTCCTCGTCGGCCATCTAGCACACCCCCTTGCACTTGATGGTGCCGGTGATGCCGCGCTCGCGCAGCGCCGCGGCGAGCAGCTCCATCTGCGAGCGCGTGGCGGACGGGATCTCGACCGTCCACGCGCAGGACGGCTCGGGGCGCGCCGCGGCGGCGGGTTCCGCCTGGCGCCTCGGTGCGGGACGCGGCGCGGGCGTGGACTCTACCGCCTCGCGCATGGCGGCGATGCGGGCGTCCTCCTCGTCGGCGGCGCGGGCGGCGTTGAGCGCCGAGCCAAGGTCGAGCGTGCGGAACAGCTCGCGCTCGGCGACCTCGTAGTGGGCCATGGAGTCGCGCTGGGCCTTGAGCGTGTCCCAGTCGCGCGCGACGGCTGAGACCTTGTCCTCGAGGGCCTTCTTGGCCTTCACCTCGCCGAACGACTTGTTGAGCCATCTGTCGTCGTGCAGGCGCTCGTAGGGCACGACCGGCGAGAGGAGCTCCGCGAACTCCCTGTAGTGGGCCTCGAGTGCGGCCCTCGCGCCCGCCCTGCGCCTCTCCTCCGCCTCGTCGAGCTGCGCCTTGATGCCGTCCGACGCGCCGTCGATGATGGACGTGATCTCCTTGCAGCGCTTCTCGAAGGCGGCGAGCGGCTTGTTGTACTCGCGCTTCACGGCCTTTCGGCGCTCCTCTATCTCGGACTTGAGCCCGTTGAGGTAGGAGCGGTCGTGCTTCGCCTCCTTGATGGAGTCGTCCTTGGTCAAGTCGTACTTGGCGCCCTCGTAGTCCGCGACCTTCGCGCGGACGTGGGCCTCCAGCGCGTCGAAGTTGGCGCTGATGACGGACGGCGAGTACGTGACGACGAGGTCGGACGCCCCCTGCTCCTCGATGACCTCGGCGACGACCTCCTCGGCCCCGTTCTTCTCGGACATTACCTGACCTCCTCGTTGAGCATCCGGTTGTACTTCCTCTCGGTTAGCGCCTCGTCGATGACCACCGCGTGCTCGACGATCCACTTGGCGAGCCTCTCGCGCGCGTCCATGAACTTGTCGAACGCCTCGTCGGACTTCGTTATGACCGAGATGGTGAACATCGCCTGCTCCTCCGTGGCGAGGTCGGCCAGCTCGGCGAACATTCCCTTGTAGTCCTCCATCACTCGGTCACCTCCCCGTCGTGGCTCACGAACAGGATCTGGGGCTGCTTGCTCTGGATGGACAGCCAGACCTCCTCGCCGCTCTTGCGGATGGCCTCGAACGCCGCGCTGTCCTCCGTGTCGACCTCGAACTGCAGGACGGCGACGCCGCCCTTAACGGTGGCCTGCTTGAACTTGGCCTCGATCTCCACCGGTATGTTTGTGCTCTCCATTGCTATTCCTCCCTGCCTGCGCCCGCGAGCATCGCCGCGAACGTCTCCAATGTCATGGTCACGAACTGCTCGCCGGGGATGGCGGTCCCGCGGCGCTTCCAGACGACCACGCCGTATTCGGCCCCGCGGTTCCTGCGCTCGGTCTCCGCCTCGCGCAGCCACTTGGGCAGCTCGTGCCTTCCCTGGTAGTCCTTGCACTCGATCGCGATGCCCCGCCCGGCCATCGACACGCCGCGGATGTCTCCCGTGTCGTGCGAGCCGGTCTTGACCTGCCTGTCGATGTCGCTCCCCAGCCTCCCGGCGAGGTAGTCGGCGACCAGTCGCTCGAACCTCGTGCCCGCGTCCTTGGCGGTCCTCCTGCTCCTACTCATCGACAAAACCGTCCGATTTCGAGCGGTGCTTGTTGAATGCGTGCCTCAGGTGCGGGTAGCGCGCCTCCATGATGCGGGCGAGGCTCGGCGCGAGGCCGTTCTTCACGCCGACGTGCAGCTCGTTGCGCACCATGTGGATGAGGTAGTTGATCGAGACGTAGCCCTTGCGGTTGAGGCGGGTGGCCTGCTCGACCATGAAGTCCCACGCCCGCGGGTGCTCGCCTATCCATGTGCGCGCCTCGGCCATGTCCTGCTCGCCGTCCGCGCCGAGGCCGAATATCTCGAGCTGGTTGCTCATCGGCTTCTGGCGGTATCTCTCGTCGTTACGCATTGACGGCCCCCGCAGCGCATGCGGCCTTGGCAGCCTGGACCGCGCCGCCCATCGTCGGGAGGACGAAGACGGTCAGGATCGCCGCGAACAGGACCGCGGCGGCGATGAAGCCGACCATGGCCCCCGCCCTGAACGCATCGGAGTCGAGCTGCTCGCGGACGGTCGGTCGGTATGGCTTGGGTGCTATGATGGTCTGAGCCTCATGTCTGGGGCTGTTTCGGCGAGTGCTCACAAGTTGGTAGCTGGGGGCGCTCGCTTCTTTGTATGTGTACATCTTGTGTTCCCTTCTGATGTTTCCGCAGGTCAGGGCTAGGGTGTTTTTTAGGGTCTTTATTATTGGGACTTTTTCGCGCGGCTCTTGGCGCTGTAGCACCTCTGCCGCTCGCGGTCGTTCCGCTTGGACCTCGCAGCCTCCTCGCGCATCGCGCTGGCCTGCTCCCTGAGGTCTGCCACGTGGCCCTCCTTCGTGCACTCCGCGCACCAGCCGTTCGCCTTGTTCAGCGGCTTGAACGTCATGCGCCCGCACTTCGGGCACATCCAGCGCTGCCGGAGCGATATGCCGCACTTCCTTGCCTGGAGCTTCACGGCCTCGGTAGTCCGTCCGAGCGCCTTGGCTATCTCCTTGGCGCCGTCGCCGGCGTGTTCCTTCAGGTACCGGATCTCACGTGTCGACCATTGCCTCACTGTCTCTTGCTCCCCTCCTTCCTCTCCCATTCCCGGTACGCCGCCCGAAGCGTCGAGCACATGGTGTCGAGCGCTATCTCGCGCGGGGTCTTGGGCTTACTTTCGCTATGGCGCGAGTCGGCAGACTTCATCGCTGCTCACCTCGATAGCCTTTGCGAGCTTTCGTGCCTCTGTGATGGTGATGTCAGACTCGCCGCATACCTTCTTGTTGAAGGTGACGAGCGATACCCCGACAGCGTCGGCAAGACTCTGCTTAGTAATGTTCAGCTCCGCAACTCGGGCCGCCACCAGTCCTTGAAGGCTGTTCATCCGTACCTCCTTCCTAATCTACATTAGGTACATTGGATACAGTAACCTAATGCACATTAGGAATCAATAGAATGTTGAAGTTTTCCTAATTTCTGTTAGGA
This sequence comes from Collinsella sp., assembly GCA_019414645.1. Lineage (GTDB taxonomy): Bacteria > Actinomycetota > Coriobacteriia > Coriobacteriales > Coriobacteriaceae > Collinsella. Next base: position 26,367 of record DXLP01000017.1, on the reverse strand, counting down.
TTTATTCGTACAGTCTTTAGATGGAGAGGAGCTACAAATGCAGCTCTCACGCGCATTGATTGACTATCTTGGCGAGCGCGGCATGAAGCAGGCCGACGTTTGCAGGGCTTCTGGGTTATCCGACGCCCACGTCTCCCAGATTTTCAGTGGGAAGATAAAAGATCCCAAGGCAAGCATTGTTTACAAGATCGCGCACGCGATGGGTATCACGGTCGACGAGCTACTCGAGCGCGCGGAATCATACGAGGACGGTGAATAGCTTTATGGGACTTTTTAAAAAGTCAATGAGCAAAACGGCGGCAAAGGCTCAGCAGGGAGCTGGACAGCCGCCAATGGACGTGCCGTTCGCCCTCTGGGCGCTAGCGAGTGACTGCCTATACACCCACAGCTATACGGCATTTGAAGACGCTTTGTCCACTCACCAGCCATTCGCACCGTTTTCGGTCAAACTTAAGCGGCAAACGAAGAGGAACATGCCACCGCATTGGGAAGTTGAGGATGGAGCCGCTGTAATACTAGACGAGGACGGTACCTTGCTTGGCACTATAAGCGCGAAGAAAATGGAGGAGCACGACTTCATGTTCAATCGGACATACCGGGCTTTCTCTATGCCACCGTGCCGCGATTACGCGCGCGGCTTCACCATTAGCGACAGTTACAGCATTTGCGTCGCACCTTATGGCGCATATATATAAAAAGAGCCCCGTCGGCAGCGCTGGTACCGCTTTAGCCGACGGGGCATCCAACCGCCCAAGCATCTTTGCAAACTCACAACTTGAGGGGGCTTCTACATTATGCCAAAGAAGGCAGTGATATACGCGAGATTCTCGTGCAACAGGCAGCGCGAGGCCTCGATCGAGGACCAGCTGCGCGTCTGCCGCGAGTGGTGCGCGCGCGAGGGCTACGAGGTCGCGGCGGAGTACTGCGACCGCGCCGTGTCGGGGCGCACCGACGACCGCCCCGAGTTCCAGCGGATGATAGCCAACGCCGGCGAGAGCGAGATCGTCCTCGTCTACATGATGGACCGCTTCAGCCGCGGCGAGTACGACGCGCCGATATACAAGCGCGAGCTCGCCGCGCACGGCGTCAAGCTGGTCTCGGCGCTCGAGCAGATACCCGACAGCCCGGAGGGCATCATCTACGAGAAGCTGCTCGAGGGGCTCGCCGCCTGCGAGTCGAGGAAGACCGCCATCAGGACCAAGCGCGGAATGGAGGGCAACGCCCTCAAGTGCAAGACCAACGGCGTGCGCATCTTCGGATACCGCAGGAACGAGGACGACGAGTACGAGGTCGACGAGGCGCAGGCGGCGTGGGTGCGCGAGGCCTTCGCGCTGAGGCTGGAGCGCATGTCCATGAACGCGATAGCGCGCGAGTTCGCGCGGCGCGGCCTCAGGACGCGCAAGGGCAACCCGTGCGGCCAAGCAATGGTGCAGCAGATGCTGCGTGACCGCAGGTACACGGGAAGGTACGAGTGGGGAGGCATCGTCCGCGAGGGCGGGATGCCGGCGATAGTGGACGAGGTGACGTTCATGGAGGTCCAGGGAATCAAGTGCCGCAAGCAGCGCTCGAGCGAGAACTGGGGCGACTTCGCCCTCGCGGGGACGGCGCTGTGCGCGGAATGCGGCAGGAACCTGCAGGGCGTGAGCGGCAGGGGCCGCAACAACGTGAAGTACGAGTACTACAGCTGCCCAGGGTCGTGCGTCCGCAACATCAGGCGCGAGGAGCTCGAGGGCTCCATAGCCTCGGCGCTGCGCGGGCTGCTCGGCGACCGCGGCGAGGCGCTGCAGATAGCCAACATGGTAGCGGAGCGCGCGGACACGGCCGAGGTGCGGGCGCGTCGCATGCAGGCCGAGGACTCGCTCAGGGCCGCCGAGAGGGGCCTGAGGAACATCCTCAACGCCATCGAGCAGGGCGTGATAGCACCGGGCGTGAACGAGCGCATAGCCGAGCTCGAGGAGCAGCAGGCGCGAGCGAGGTACGACCTCGAGGCCATCACGGACGAGAGGATAGACCCGGAGCGCTTCGCCGACTTCCTGCAGTGCGGGACGGCACTCGACGACGCGACGCTGCTGAAGGCATTCGTGTGGCAGGCGGTCGTCTCGGAGGACGAGATACTGGTCACGCTGAACTACGATAAAAAGGGCGAACCCGCCAGATTGGACATCCAGCGGGTTCGAGCAAAATTGGAATGGTGCCCCATGTTGGATTCGAACCAACGGCCTTCTGCTCCGGAGGCAGACGCTCTAATCCCCTGAGCTAATAGGGCGAACGGTTGGCATTATACCCAAGTGCGCCACGGGCTAACAAAAGAATAGAAAAAGCTTTGCAATTACGTGGGAGACACGGCGCAGAGGCTCACCTTAGAACGCAAAAGTGAAACAATTAGTATAAACTCTCATGCACATATATAACGGCTCGCGATGCGGGCCGTTTTTGCAAGAGCTATCCATCGAGGTGAGAGGCACACCATGATTGCGATTTTAAAGCAGAGCGCCAGCGACGAGGCCGTCGGCCATATCGTCAGCTGGATTGAGAAGAAGGGTCTCAAGACCGACGTCTCGCGCGGCGAGAACGAGACCATCATCGGCCTGGTGGGCGATACGACCAAGATCGACCCGTTCTTGCTCGAGTCCATGGATGTCGTCGAGCGCGTGCAGCGCGTCTCCGAGCCCTTTAAGCGTGCCAACCGCAAGTTCCACCCTGAGGACTCCGTCATCGACTGCGGCCACGGCGTCAAGATCGGCGGCGACCAGTTCCAGGTCATCGCCGGACCCTGCTCCGTCGAGGGCGAAAACCTCATTCGCATCGCACGCCGCGTAAAGGCCGCCGGCGCCACGATGCTGCGCGGTGGCGCCTACAAGCCCCGCACCTCCCCTTACGCCTACCAGGGCATGGGTCCCGCCGGCCTGGACCTGCTATGCGAGGCATCCGCCGAGCTCGACATGCCGATCGTCACCGAGATCATGGACCCGCGCGACGTGCAGGTCTTCTTGGATAAGAAGATCGACGTCATGCAGATCGGCGCCCGCAACGCGCAGAACTTCCCCCTGCTCAAGGAGGTCGGCAAGACCAAGACCCCGGTCCTGCTCAAGCGCGGCATGTCCGGCACCGTCGACGAGTTGCTCATGGCTGCCGAGTACATCATGAGCGAGGGCAACGACAACGTCATCCTGTGCGAGCGCGGCATTCGCACCTTCGAGACCCGCACCCGCAACACCTTCGACCTCAACGCCGTGCCGGTGCTGCACCACCTATCGCACCTGCCCGTCGTCGCCGACCCCAGCCACGCCACCGGCTACACCCGCTATGTCGAGCCCATGGCGCTCGCCGCGACTGCCTGCGGCGCCAACGGTCTGGAGATCGAGGTCCACGACGACCCGAGCCACGCTTGGTCCGACGGTGCTCAGGCCCTCACCCCCGACCAGTTCGACGACACCATGCGCCGCATCCGCGCCATCCGCGAGGTCGTCTGCCAAGAGACCGTTCAGGAGTAACCCATGGGTACGGTGAGAAACGCACGCGTCAACCAGGGTGGACCCAAGTGCGCCGGCATCGTGGGCCTGGGCCTCATCGGCGGCAGCTTTGCCCGCGGCTATGCGCAGGCGGGCGTTCGCGTGCTTGCCTGGGACCCCGACGATGACGTGATGACGGCCGCCAGCATGGGTACCGTCGCCGGCGAGCTCAACGACGAGACGCTCGGCGAGTGCGACATCATCGTCCTTGCCTGCTATCCTAAAGGATGCATCGAGTGGCTCGAGGCCCACGCTCAGGCGCTCGCCGACGCCACCGACACCGATGCCATCATGGGCCCCGTGGTGATCGACACCGTGGGTGTGAAGGGCATCGTGTGTGAGCGGGCCTTTGAGCTCGCACGAGAGCACGGCTTTTACTTTGTGGGCGCACACCCCATGGCGGGCACCCAGTTCTCGGGCTACGCCCATTCCAGCGCCGACCTGTTCCAGGGCGCACCGCTCGTGCTCGTTCCGCCTGCGGTAGACGATGCTCTTAAGCTGGAGCTCTTGGGCCAGGTTCGCGAGATGGTGCGTCCCTTGGGGTTTGGCAAGTTCAGCGTGACCACCGCCACCGAGCACGACCGCGTGATCGCCTTTACGAGCCAGCTCGCGCACGTGGTGTCCAACGCCTACGTAAAGAGCCCCACCGCCCAGGTCCACCACGGCTTCTCTGCCGGTAGCTACCGCGACCTCACGCGCGTGGCCCACCTCAACCCGCAGATGTGGTCCGAGCTCATGATTGACGACGCCGACGCTCTCGCCTTCGAGATCGACCATCTGATCGATTCGCTCGGCGCCTACAGCCGTGCGCTCAAGAACCGCGACCAGCGTTATCTTGAGAATCTCCTTGCCGAGGGCGATCGCATCAAGCGCGCACTCGACGACGAGAGCGCCCACTAGACCACCTATCACGCCAGGTCGAAAGGACCATAGCTTATGGCGATTACCATCGATATCGACACCGCACGCCACTACCAGGTACACGTGGGCACGTTTTTGCTGGAGCAGGCAGGGCCACTCGTTCGCGCCACCGCCGGAGGCACCCGCGCCGTCATCGTGACGGACACCAACGTGGGCCCGCTCTACCAGATGCCCGTTAAGCAGAGCCTGGAGGCGTCAGGCTATGAGGTAAGCATTTGCACCTTCGAGGCCGGCGAGGTACACAAGCGCGCCGAGACCTACGTTGCCATTCTTGAGTTTGTAGCCGAGCACGAGCTTTCGCGCTCCGACGTGATCGTGGCACTCGGCGGCGGCGTCGTGGGCGACGTGGCCGGCTTTGTGGCCGCCACCTACATGCGCGGCTGCAAGTTTGTGCAGATCCCCACGAGTCTGCTCGCTATGGTGGACTCGTCGGTGGGCGGCAAGACGGCCATCGACCTGGCTGCCGGCAAGAACCTAGCTGGCGCCTTTTGGCAGCCAAGTGTTGTCATCGCTGACGTGGGATGCCTTGCCACCCTCACGCCCGAGCAGTTCGCCGACGGCTGCGGCGAAGTCGTCAAGCACGCCGTGATCGCCGACCCCGAGCTCTTCGCCGAGCTGGAGAAGACCCCGCTCACGCTTGAGCTGCTGAACCGCGACGTGGCCCGCGTGGCGCTCATAATCGCCCGCAATATCGACATTAAGCGCGCCGTGGTCGTTGCCGACGAACGCGAGACCAACCAGCGCAAGCTCCTCAACTTTGGACACAGCGCCGGACATGCCGTCGAGGCCTGCGAGCACTTTGAGCTGGGACACGGCAACTGCGTGTCGATCGGCATGGGCATCATCACGCGTGCCGCAGCCCTGCACGGCATTTGCGATGCCGAGCTGCCCGGTCGCATCGAGGAGCTCTGCGCCCGTCATGGCCTCAAGACCCGCTGTGAGCTTTCGGCCGACGCCATCTTTGCCGAGGCGCTGCACGACAAAAAACGCGCCGGTGACACCATCGATCTGGTGATTCCGCACGGTATTGGCCGCTGCAGCATCGACCGCACGCCGCTTTCCACCTTCCATGATTTAATTGCCGAGGGCCTCGGCCAGAAGGGAGACGCATCCGTATGCTAGCCCGCATCACCCCCTCCCCGCTCAAGGGCACCGTTCCCGCCATCGCGTCCAAGTCGATGGCGCACCGCCTCATCATCTGTGCCGCACTCGCCAACGGCGAGACGCACGTCACTTGCAACACCACCTGCGCCGATATCGAGGCCACGGTGCGCTGCCTCACGGCCCTGGGTGCCCGCATCGAGACCGTCGAGGACGGGTTCCAAGTCCATCCCACCATGAAGAGTATTGAGTTTGGCCTGCTCAAGGCACTTGCGGGCGGCACGCTCGACTGCGGCGAGAGCGGCTCCACGCTCCGCTTTATGCTGCCCGTCGCCTGCGCGCTGGGGGCAGAGGCCACCTTTGTGGGCCAGGGCCGCCTGGGCGCACGCCCCCTCTCCCCGCTCTCCGACGAGATCATTGCCGCCGGCTGCGACCTGCAGGGTCTGGGCGGCTTCCCGCTCAAGACAAGCGGCCGCATGCGCCCGGGCACCTTTATCCTGCCGGGCAATGTGAGCTCGCAGTACATCTCCGGCTTGCTGCTGGCAGCCCCGCTTTTGGCCCAGCCCTCCTGCGTGCAGGTAACCGGCCTTATCGAGAGCCGCCCCTATATCAACCTGACCATCCAGGCCATGAAGGCCTTCGGCGTCGAGGTCAACGTCGAGCGTATCCCCGCCAAGGACGGCCAGCCCGAGATCACGAACTTCCGCGTGGACAGCGGCTCGTACCGCACTCCAGGCAACGTTGCTGTCGAGGGCGACTGGTCCAACGCCGCCTTTTGGCTGTGTGCCGGCGCCATCGGTACCGACCCCATCACCGTCGAGGGCGTGTCGCTCAGCTCTGCGCAAGGCGACCGCAACGTGCTTGCCGCGCTCTCGCGCTTCGGTGCCCGCATCGTGCGCTCCACCAACGCCGCCACCGTGCAGTCCGACAAGCTCGCCGGCTTTGAGATGAGCGCGCACGACATCCCCGACTTGGTGCCCGTTATCTCTGCCGTGGCATCGCTGGCGCAAGGCCGCACGTTCATCCGCGATTGCGCCCGCCTGCGCATCAAGGAATCCGACCGTCTGGCCACCACCACCCGCGAGCTCACCGCACTGGGCGCACAGGTGCGCATTGCCGGCGACGACCTCATCATCAAGGGTGTCGACGCCTTTACCGGCGGCGAGGTCGATTCGCACAACGACCACCGCATCGCCATGATGGCCGCCATCGCTGCGAGCCGCGCCACTGGCGAAGTCGTGATCCACGGCGCCGAGGCCGTCAACAAGTCCTATCCCGATTTCTTTGACCACTACCGCCTGCTGGGCGGCAAGGTCACGCTCGAGGAGGAATAGCATGTCCTCGACCTTTGGCAACGTTTTGCACTTAAGCATCTTTGGCCAGTCGCACTCCCCTGCTATCGGCTGCTCGCTCGACGGCATCCCCGCCGGTATCGCCGTTGACCAGGAGCAGCTGCAGGCCTTTTTGGACCGTCGCGCCCCCGGTCGCGACGAGACCGCAACCAAGCGCCGCGAGGCCGACGCCGCGCATATCATCGCTGGTGTGATCGATGGACACACCACTGGCGCACCCATCGCAGCAATTATCGAAAACACCAACACGCGCTCCAAGGACTATTCCGAGCTGCGCCGCAAGCCCCGCCCAGGGCACGCAGACTTTCCTGCGCGCGTGAAGTACCACAACATGCACGACGTCGCCGGCGGCGGACACTTCTCCGGCCGCCTGACGGCCCCCTTGTGCATCGCTGGCGGCATCGCGCTGCAGGCACTCGAGGCCCGCGGCATCAAGGTCATGGCGCACGTCGCGCAGATCGGCGGCATCTCCGACCTGCCCATGGACGACATGGTCTATCGCGAGGCCGACCGCAAGGCGATCCTCACGAACGATCTGCCCTGCATTGACGCCGCCGCAGCCGACCGCATGCGCGAGGAGATCCTAGCCGCGCGCGACGAGCTCGACAGTATCGGCGGCATCGTGGAGTGCGGCATCTACGGGCTTCCCGCGGGCATCGGCGACCCCATGTTCGACGGTATCGAGAACCGCATAGCACAGATCGCGTTTGGCATTCCCGCCGTAAAGGGTGTGGAGTTTGGCATGGGCTTTGCCGTGGCCGCCATGCGCGGCAGCGAGAACAACGATCCGTATCGCGTTGATGCCGAGACCGGCGAGATTGCGGTCGAGTCCAATAACGCCGGCGGCATCCTGGGCGGCATTTCCACGGGCGCACCCGTCATGTGGCGGATGGCCGTAAAGCCGACGCCCTCCATCGGTCGCGAGCAACAGACCGTGGACATGGACGCCATGGAAAATGCCGAGCTCTCGGTCCACGGCCGCCACGATCCCTGCATCGTCCCGCGTGCCGTCCCCGTAGCCGAAGCAGCCGCCGCCCTCGCCATCTGGGACGCCCTCCTCGAGGACGCCGCTCAGCTCTAAAAATCTCCGGGGGGCCAACTCCGGCCCCCACGTCCGTCCCAGAAAAATCACCAACACGTGAAAGGGGCCTCCATGGACCTTGCCGATATTCGCCAGGCCATCGATGGCATCGACACCACCCTGCTCAACAGCTTTGTCGAGCGTATGGACATTGCCACCGAAGTCGCCAAATCCAAGATCGAGATGGGCAAGGCCGTCTTTGACCCCGCCCGCGAACGCTCCAAGCTCAACAATCTCGCCAGCCGCGCACCCGAGCGCTATGAGGCCCAGACCATCACTCTGTTCCGCCTCCTCATGAGCATGAGCAAGGCCGAGCAGCAGCGCTACATCAACGAGCTCAAGGGCATCACGGTGTCGCAAAAGGCCCGCGCCACGGCCGCAGTCTTTGACACGCCCTTCCCCCAGACGGCCACCGTCGCCTGCCAGGGCGTCGAAGGCGCCTACAGTCAGATCGCCGCGTGCAAGCTCTTCGACGTGCCCGATATCGCCTTCTTTGAGACCTTCGAGGGCGTTATGCGCGCCATACGCGACGGCTTCTGCGAGTTTGGCGTGTTGCCCATCGAAAACTCAACTGCCGGATCGGTCAACGCCGTCTACGACCTGCTTGCACAGTTCGACTTCCATATCGTGCGCTCGCTGCGCCTCAAGATCGATCACAACTTACTCGTCAAACCCGGCACCAAGCTCGCCGACGTGCGCGAGGTCTACAGCCACGGCCAAGCCATTGCCCAGTGCGCCGGCTTTATCGAGGGCCACGGCCTGCATGCCACCAAGTATCCCAACACGGCCATGTCGGCCGAGATGGTCGCCAACTCCGAACGCACCGACGTCGCCGCTATCGCCTCGCGCAGCTGTGCGGCACTCTACGGCTTGGAGGTGCTGGAGCCCAACATCCAGGACTCGGACAACAACTACACGCGCTTTGTCGTCATCAGCCGCGAGCCGCGCGTATACCCCGGCGCCAACCGCACCTCGCTCATGATCACCACGGCCAACGAGCCGGGCGCCCTCTACCGCGTGCTCGAGCGATTCTACGCGCTCAACATCAACCTCATCAAACTTGAGAGCCGCCCCATCCCCGGCCACGACTTTGAGTTTATGTTCTACTTTGACTTGGACTGCCCCTTTGGCAGCAAGGCCCTCGACGACCTGCTCGACTCGATCGACGACGTATGCGAGAGTTTCACCTACTTTGGCAGCTACACGGAGGTGCTCTAGATGACCGATACCGCCGCAACCCGTCCCTACGGCGTGCTGGGCCGCGTGCTGGGCCACAGCTACACCCCGACCATCTACAAAGAGCTCGCAGGCCTGGAGTACGCGCGTTTTGAGCGCGAGCCCGAGGATCTCGAGGCTTTTATGACGGGTGACGAGTGGGAGGGCACCAACGTGACCATCCCCTACAAGCGCGCCGTCATGGAATACCTGGACGAGTTGAGTCCGCTCGCCGAGCGCATGGGCAACGTCAACACCATCACGCGCCTGCCCGACGGCCGCCTGCGCGGCGACAACACCGACTACTTTGGCTTCCAATGCCTGGTCGAGGAGCTAGGCGTAGAGGTTGCCGGTAAGAAGGCCCTCGTGCTCGGCGCCACCGGCGGTGCCGGCACCACGGCCAGCATGGTGCTCGACGACCTGGGCGCCATCGTCGTACCCGTGGGTCGCACGAGCGAGGTCAATTACGACAACATCGCGCAGCAGTCCGATGCCGCGCTGCTCGTCAACTGCACGCCTGCCGGCATGTTCCCCCACTGCCCCGGTGCTCCCTGCACACTCGAAGGACTCGATGCGCTCGAGGGCGTCATCGACATCGTCTATAACCCTGCCCGCACGGGTCTGATGCTCGAGGCCGAGCGCCGCAGCATCCCCTGCATCGGCGGCCTGCTCATGCTTGTTGCCCAGGCGGCACAAGCTGTCGAGCGCTACACCGGCCAAGCCACCCCGCGCAAGCGCATCCTGGATGTGACGGAGCGGCTGTCCCACCGCGAGCAGAACATTGCCCTGATCGGCATGCCGGGTTCGGGCAAGACCCGTGTGGGCGAGCAGATCGCCCAGCTCACGGGTCGCGAGCACATCGACTTGGATCACGCGCTCGAGGAGCGTCTGGGCATGCCCTGTGCCGACTTTATCGTCGAGCGCGGCGAGGTGGCCTTCCGCAAGCAGGAGACGGCGGCGCTGGCCGACATCTCCAAGCGCAGCGGCCTGGTGCTCTCCACCGGCGGCGGCGTGGTAACGCGCGACGAGAACTACCCGCTGCTGCACCAGAACAGCCAGATCGTGATGCTCAACCGTAAGCTCGATGAGCTCGCACACAAGGGCCGCCCCATCACCGCACGCGACGGCATCGATAAGCTGGCTGAACAGCGCATGTCACACTACCGCGCCTGGGCCGACTACATCATCGACTCACGCGACTGCGCCGCCAACACCGCCCACGCCGTCCTCGACACCCTCCCACCCGCTCTCTAACAAAAACCACCACAAAGGGGACAGGCACCTTTGTGGTGGTTTTTCATTCCGCCTCACCGCCCGCCTAACCACAAAGGAAGCAACCATGAAAGCACTCGTCATCAACGGCCCAAACCTCAACATGCTCGGCATTCGCGAGCCGGGCATCTACGGCAGCGACAACTACGACCGCCTGGTCCAGATCTGCCAGGAGGCAGGCGCCGCGCAGGGCTTTGACGAGGTCGAAGTCTTCCAGTCCAACCACGAGGGCAGCATCGTCGACAAGATCCAGGAGGCATACGGCAAGGTCGACGGCATCGTCATCAACCCGGCTGCCTATACGCATACGAGCGTGGCGATCCTCGACGCGCTCAAGGCCGTCGCCATCCCGGCTGTGGAGGTCCACATTAGCGCCGTCGAGACCCGCGAGGACTTCCGTCAGGTGAGCTACGCCCGCCTAGCATGCTTTGCCACCATCACCGGCGAAGGCCTGCAGGGGTATGCGCACGCTCTGGAGCTGCTGAGGGAGCGTCTCAAATAGTAAGGCTGCAACACTGCAGATAATTAGAAACAGTGGGGAGGACCAAGTTGGTCCTCCCCACTGTCGTTACGCCTTCTTAATCACGTACGCCAATCCAATATCGCAGGCACAGCGCACAATCGATGCGAAGAGCCACGATGCCGGCAGTGTCATAAGCAGAGGCATGGTCTGCCAAGGGATAAACCAATCAACCGCATGGATTGCGAAGATGGCAAGGCTAGCCTGCCCACAAAACACGAGTCCTCGCCCAAAAGCCCCCAAAATCGGCATGGCCTTCATCTTTTCAATCGCCATAGAAACCCAGCACACGCAGTAACTGCCAGCGAGAGCGGCAATCGTGGCAATGACAAAGCCATCCACGCGGCGGCTCGAGAGCTCAAGTCCGCTCAAAGCCGCGAAAGTAAGCCAAACAACATCGAAGCCAATAAACAGCAGTGGCTTGTCCACGCTCGGCTCCAGCCCCCTATGACGAACCGTATAGCCAGCCCACATCAACAGGACGATATAGCAGCTCAGATCCAGATCGAGCGGCAGGTAAACACCCAAAAGGCGAGACACGCTCAGCCCGCAGAAGGCAATTACGGCACAGGCGGCGCCCTGGTAAACAACTCCAACCTCGCGTCCATCAAACAACAGCATCAGAGCATTAAACAGCAACCGTGACGTAAACAGCGCCGCCAGAAACCATGCCATGCCGACGGCGGCAACGCCAAGCCCAGGCACATCAACGCCAGAGGCAAACACAATCGTCTCAAGTCCCGCAACCAGCGTACCGCCCGTCAAAGGAGCGCCGCTCATCAAAAACGTCGGTACCTGCCACGCCAACGCAAGAACCAGATATGGCACTAGAAGACGCGGCACCGATCCGCTCAGCAGCTCACGCCACGGCTTAGGCCTGAATGTGTACCCGGCAAGAAAAAAGAACACCGGCATATGAAAAGAGAAAATTGCATGTCGCAAAGGAGAAGGATTTGGAACAGTGTGCCCCACAATGACCAGAATAATTGCAATGCCCTTAGCAATATCAATCCAATCGAGCCTTTTACTGCTCATAGCACGCCCTTCAAAACTGCAGCAACAAGAAAAAAGCCCAGACCACCAAGCGGTCTGGGCTTAATAAACGATGGTGCTCCATGGCGGATTCGAACCGTCGACCTTGGGATTAGAAGTCCCCTGCTCTATCCAACTGAGCTAATGGAGCAAATGACCGCACGCCCAGCCAAGCAACTCAGCCAAGCGCAAGTAATTATAACCTAGTTGAACTGCTCGCGGTACGCCTTGCAGACCTCATCAACCGGGCCGTCCATGCGAAGGTCACCCTTCTCAATCCAAACGGCACGCTGGCAAATGCGCTCAACCTGGTCCATGGAATGCGAAACAAAAAGAACCGTCACGTCACCGCTCTGGATAAAGTGTTGAATTCGCGCCTCGCACTTTTGCTGGAAGAACACGTCACCGACGGACAGCGTCTCGTCAACGATCAGGATATCGGGCTCGGTGATCGTCGCGATTGCAAAGGCAATGCGTGCAACCATGCCCGAGGAGAAATTCTTTAACGGCATGTCGACAAAGTTCTGAAGCTCAGCGAACTCAATAATGCCGTCAAAGTTGGCATCGATGAACTCCTTGGTATATCCGAGCAGAGCGCCGTTCAGATAGATGTTCTCACGGGCAGTCAACTCAGGATCAAAGCCGGCACCAAGCTCAATCAATGGTGCGATATTACCGTGAACCTTAACGCTGCCCTCACTAGGCTCAAGCACGCCGGCGATGATCTTGAGCATCGTAGACTTACCGGAACCATTGGTACCAACCAGACCGACAACTTCGCCGCGATGAATATCGAACGAGATATGCTTAAGTGCCCGAAACTCTTCAAAGAACAGCTCGTGCTTGGCAAGCTTAATAAAGTACTCCTTGAGGTTGGTCAGCGACTCGGACGCCATGTTAAAGATCATGGTGACGTCGTCGACCTCGACAGCCAGAGGCTGCTCGCTGTAATCAACAACAGATTCAGTCATCACAGCACTCCTTAGATGTAGAGGATAAATTTGCGCTCAGATTTATGGAACACAGTGTAGCCAATAACAAGCGCAAGGACCGCCCAAGCGACGCACATGCCAAACGTCACAAGCGAGGGCGTCGTCTGGAACAGGAAGATATCGCGCATAAACTGCAGGTAGTTGTACATGGGGTTCGCATACATCAAGATACGCACGAGATGCGGCATTTGCGCAATATAGTCAGTCGTCCAGAAGATGGGCGTAATGTAGGTCCATGCCGTAATGACAACGCTCCACAGATGCATGACATCGCGGAAGAAAACCGTAAGGGCAGAGAGCATCATGCCCAGGCCCATGCAGAAGCACATAAGCAGCAGCAGGCAGACAGGCAGCAAAATGAGATGCCAAGAAGGCATAACGCGGAACCACAGCATAACGATGGCGACGGCGACCAGCGAGAAGGCAAAGTTGACCAGCGAGAAGAGCACCTTCTGCACCGGGAAGACCCAGCGGTGCACCTTAACCTTCTTGAGCAGAGGGGCAGCGCCAACGATCGACGTCAGGGCCTGGTTCGTAGACTCTGACATGACGGCAAAGGTAACGTTACCCACGATCAAGTACAGCGGGTACATCTCGGGCGTCATTGAGCCATTGCGGCCCTGGCCAAAAATCGTCGAGAACACGATGGCCATGACAATCATCATCAGCAACGGATTGAGCACCGACCATGCGACGCCCAGAACGCTACGGCGATACTTGATCTTAAAATCCTTGGTAACCAGCTGGCGAAGGATAAACGCATCCTTCTCAAATTCATTCTTAGCAAACGTCGCAGGCAGACTGCGAGTTTCTTGTTGCTTTGTCTGATCCGACACGGATGCAACTCCTTTACTCGTAATCGTTGACAAACGAACAGTATAGACCCGACGGCCATGCAAACGATTCGCGCAACAAAACTGGAGAACTAACCCACATCTTAGGATGCCAGGCCCAAACGGCTATACTTTCTAGGATTGAATGTATAAGGAGCATTAAGTGAATTCTGAATCCATCGCCGTCATCATCCCTTGCTACAACGAAGCGCTCACGATCGGTAAAGTCATCGACGACTTTCACCGCGAACTTCCGCAGGCGACGGTCTATGTCTATGACAACAACTCGTCGGACGATACCTCACGCATTGCCACCGAGCACGGCGCCACAGTCCGCTTTGAGCCCCGTCAGGGAAAGGGCAACGTGTGCCGCCAGATGTTTCGCGATATCGACGCCGATTGCTACCTGATGGTCGACGGAGACGACACCTACCCCGCCGAGGCGGCCAAGGCCCTCTGCGAGCCCATCCTTAACGGCACGGCCGACATGACCGTAGGCGATCGCCTTTCCAACGGCACCTACGCCGAGGAGAACAAGCGTGCCTTCCACGGCTTTGGCAATAATCTGGTCCGCGCCATGATCAAGTGGATCTATGGCTACAGCTTCGATGACGTCATGACAGGCTACCGCGCCATGAGCCGCCCGTTCGTTAAAACCTTCCCAGTGCTTTCCGAGGGCTTTCAGATCGAAACCGAGCTCTCGATCCACGCCGTCGACCACCGCTGGCGCATCAAAGATGTGCCCATCGAGTACCGCGACCGTCCCGAGGGTTCCGAGTCCAAACTCAACACCGTGAGCGACGGCATTAAAGTCGTTGCGATGATCGGCACGCTGTTCAAGGACTACCGCCCGCTGAAGTTCTTCAGCCTCGTTGCGCTTCTGTTCGCGGTATTCGGCCTCGCCCTGGGCATGCCCATCGTTGTCGAATATTTCCAGACCGGCCTCGTCCCGCGCTTCCCCACCGCTGTGCTCGCCGCCTCGTTTATGTTCCTGTGCGGCCTGAGCCTTGCGACCGGCTTCATCCTAGATTCTGTAGCAAAGGTCGAAAAAAAGCAGTGGGAGGTCAACGTGTACAGCAAATACGCCTACGACGACCAGCCCGGCCACCCTACTTCCATGCCAAGCGAGAGGTAGATCTTCCGCAAAATACTATTGGCACCACTGCGCAGATAGCCACCAACAAGAAAAGCCGCCGTTAAAGAACGGCGGCTTTTACTCTCGAAAAGTTAATAGCGGCTAGAGCGTCTTGATGTACTCCCCCAGCTCTTCCTCCCAGTCGGGCATGTGGAAGCCGGCAGCCTCGAGCTTGGACAGGTCGAGCGCGGAGTGGACCGGGCGCGGGGCGACGGGGCCCTCGGCGCTCGCGTAGTAGTCGGCGGTCGATACCGGCACGACCCTGTCCCCGTTGCCGTTGGCGGCCTCGAAGACGGCGCGGGCGATATCGGCCCAGGACTTGACGGTGCCGGAGCCGGTGCAGTCGTAGGTGCCGTAGGGGGCGTGCGTCCCCAGCACGTGGAAGATGGCCTCGGCCATGTCGCGCGTGAAGGTCAGGCGGCCCAGCTGGTCGTCAACGACCGTGACCTGCTCGAGCCCGTCCTCGGGGTCGGCGACGCGGTCGGACAGGCCCTTCATCGTCTTGACGAAGTTGCGGCCCTCGCCGATGACCCAGCTGGAGCGCATGATGTAGTGGCGCGGGCACCCGGCCACGGCGATGTCGCCGGCGGCCTTGGTCTGGCCGTAGACGGACAGCGGGCTGAGGGGCTCCCCCTCGTCATGCACCTCGGCGGTGCCGTCGAAGACGTAGTCGCTGGACACGTGGACGAGGGTGATCCCGTGATCAGAGCATGTGCGGGCGAGGAGGGCCGGCCCGGTGGCGTTGGCCTTCCAGGCGGTCGCGCGGCCCTCGGCGGTCTCCGCCCTATCCACGGCGGTGTAGGCGCCGCAGTTGATCACGGTGCCGTAGAGCGACCAGTCGTACTGTGTGTAGGCGTCCGGGTCTGACATATCGAAGGTGTCGATGTCGCAGAAGTCGAAGTCCTTGGCCACGCCGCGCTCCTCGGCGAGCGCGCGGACCGCATGGCCCAGCTGGCCGTTGCAGCCGGTGACGAGGGTGCGCTTCGGCGCCATGGGGACGACATCGGCGAGCATCGGGTGGTTGAGGTCGGCCTCGGAGACGGTGGCCTCGTCGAGAGGGATGGGCCACTCGATGGCGAGCTCGGGGTCGGCGAGGTTCACGAAGGTGTAGGTCCTCTTGAGCTCCAGCGACCAGTGGGCGTCCACCAGGTAGGTGTAGGCGGTGCCGTCCTCCAGGGCCTGGAAGGAGTTGCCCACGCCGCGCGGGACGTAGATGGCCCTACTCGGGTCGAGCGTGCAGGTGAACACCTTCCCGTAGGTGGCGCTGCCCTCGCGCAGGTCCACCCAGGCGCCGAAGACCGAGCCGCGCGCCACCGAGATGAACTTGTCCCAGGGCTCGGCGTGGATGCCGCGGGTGACGCCGCGGCTGTCGTTGTAGGAGATGTTGTTCTGGACGACCCTGAGGTCGGGAATGCCCAGGGCGGTCATCTTGGCGCGCTGCCAGTTCTCCTTGAACCAGCCGCGCGAGTCGCCGTGGACGGCGAGGTCGACGACCTTCAGGCCCTCGATGCCGGTCTCGGCGACGGAGAGGTCCTTCTCGAATGCGATGTCTGCCATATGGGAAAAGCTCCTATCGAAGAGGTTGTATAACCGGGGGCGCCCGCGCGGGGACGCAGGATCATCCCCATGCCCTGCATCCCCGCGCGGGCGCCCCGCGGTGCGGTTCGCCGGGATGCGGTCTTACTGGCCCTGCGCGCGGTAGCGGGCCTCGGTGGCCTCCTTGGCGGGGCGCCACCAGGACTCGTTGGCGACGTACCAGTCGATGGTCTGCTTCAGGCCCCCGGCGAAGTCGGTGTGGGCCGGCCTCCAGCCCAGCTCGCGCTGCAGCTTGGTCGAGTCGATGGCGTAGCGGCGGTCGTGGCCGGGGCGGTCGGCGACCCAGTCGAAGTCCTCGGGGTCCTTCCCCATCGCCTCGAGGATCATGCGCAGCACGGTGATGTTGTTCCTCTCGCCGTCGGCGCCGATGAGGTAGGTCTCCCCCGTGCGGCCCTTCGTGAGGATGTCCCAGACGGCGCTGGAGTGGTCCTCGGTGTGGATCCAGTCGCGCACGTTCTCGCCGCGGCCGTAGAGCTTGGGGCGCACGCCGTCGACGATGTTCGTGATCTGGCGCGGGATGAACTTCTCCACGTGCTGGTAGGGGCCGTAGTTGTTGGAGCAGTTGGAGATCGTGGCGCGAAGGCCGTAGGTGCGCGTCCAGGCGCGCACGAGCATGTCGGAGCTGGCCTTGGTCGAGCTGTACGGCGAGGACGGGTGATACGGCGTCTCCTCGGTGAACTTCGCCGGGTCGTCGAGCGCCAGGTCGCCGTAGACCTCGTCGGTGGAGACGTGGTGGTAGCGGATGCCGTATTTCCGGACGGCCTCCAGCAGGCGGAAGGTGCCCTCCACGTTGGTGCGCAGGAACGGCTCGGGGTCCGCAATGGAGTTGTCGTTGTGGCTCTCGGCGGCGTAGTGCACGATGGCGTCGTGGCCCGGGACGATGCGGTCCAGCAGCCCGGCGTCGCAGATGTCGCCCACGACGAGCTCCACGCGGTCGGCGGGCAGCCCGGCGATGTTCTCGGGGTTGCCGGCGTAAGTCAGCTTGTCCAGGACGGTGACGTGCGCCTCGGGGTGGTTGTTCACGACGTAGTGCACGAAGTTGCTGCCGATGAAGCCGCAGCCGCCCGTGACGATGATGTTCTTGGGTTCAAAAATCTCAGACATGAAAATCCAATCTGAAGCATGTACAGCTTCTTTAGTATGCCGCAGGAAGTGACGCCGCGACACTATTCAACAAAACTATCGGACATTTCGGCATGCGATAAGAGCCATAACCTTCGCAGAATTACTTCCCGTACAAAACGCCTCCGGAATGCAGTCTTTGTCGTACCGGAAGACCGAATTCTCAGTTTTATCACGTAAGTACTTATAGAAGAAATCCTCCCAGCTTTTAAACTTCTCACTGCTAACGAAGGCTTCTGGGGTTTCCAAAACCGCCTTAACATCTAACCCTGAAATTACGCCGGAGCTCAGCAAAAGCCACTCGAACGACTCGGGAAGACAAACCGCAACAGTATCGCGATGAATGTCTTGCAGCTTAAGGACGCGGTCCGCATAGCACCCAAATGCTGCTCCGTCCGCAACAACAAACACGCGATCATCGAGATGCTGATCCAACCAGCCCAAAATCGCGCTGTTCGTCATGGCCGAAGCACAGGTAAGCTCACTGTCGACGAAATGCCGTTCAAAGAACTGGAAACCAGACTTACTGTCCTCGCATAGAAGGATAGAAAAGTCCTGTTTTGGCGCCGACCGGGAAATGGCATAACGATGATTCCCGCGATCTTGATAAACAGGGACGAAAGAATGGTATTTTCCGCTCGTCTTAATCTTGTAAATCTCATCCACGCTATACGGAAGATTAGGGAAATCAGCCCTTGAGATCAGCACGAAATAATTCGAGGAATACAGCACATGATGGGCAAACTCATCAGAATGAATCTCTTTTAAGCCCTCATCGACAAATACAATCGAGTCATGAACAGACGAAAGCTGGTTTCGCCAATCATAATCGGTCAGGGCGACACAGGGACAATCGCATTGCAAGGAAACACCCGACTGCTCGCCCGTTCGCATGTAGTCTGCGACCATGTCAAACAGTGTCGTCTTACCCGTGCCGCTATCGCCACGCACAATAGTGATGTTCCGCTTGATGGTAAATGTGTACTTGGTTCCCCTGCGGCGGGAAATCTTAACGAGATGCGAACCGTTCATAAGCAGCACCTACAGATACGGAATCGACTCGTGAATCAATTCGGCCATGTTATGAACGATTCGACCGCTGTTCACGACTTTGATTTTAAAATCCTCGCGACCAAAGTCCATCACATGATAGAGATTCACAACGAGCTTGCGGTCTTTCGCCATGTCGAGAATCCACCTGGCACAGTTATCGCCACAGGTCGAAGCGTTAAAAAAATGTTTACGATCAAATCTCATAAGCAGCAACGTTTTCACGCCACCAGAAAGCTGGAGTGGGGAGATGGATCCAAGCACAGGGCTTTCGATGACGTTTTCGGAGACAACGTCCGATCGATCGACATCTTTAATTATCGAGACTGCATAGGGATCCGTAATCCAAGAAGACCGGTAAGAGTTTTTGAAATATGTCGCTGTGTTGTAAATCGCTTCTGGCATATCGCCAAAGTAGACGCTTAACACATCCACTCCCAATCATATTGTCTTTATGGTCAACGTAATCATAACGAAAGGGGCCACCAGATAAACGGTGACCCCTAAAGAAAACAAGCTTGCGCTAGTACTCGCGCGGGCTGTTGACGATCTCGCCGGCGGCGACCTTCTTCAGGTGCTGGCCGTAGACCGACTTGCCGTAGGCCTCCGCGGCCTCCTCCAGCCCGGCGGTCGTGATCCAGCCGTTCTCCCAGGCGATCTCCTCGGGGACCGAGACCGGCAGGTCCTGGGAGTGCTCCACGGCGCGGACGAACTCCGCGGCCTCGTGCAGGCTCTCCATGGTGCCGGTGTCGAGCCACGCGTACCCGCGGCCCAGCGTCACGACGGACAGCGTCCCCTCCTCCAGGTACATCTGGTTGAGCGTGGTGATCTCCAGCTCGCCTCGGGCGGAGGGCTCCACCCTATGCGCCTTGGCGGCCACGTCGCCCGGGTAGAAGTACAGGCCGGTGACGGCGTAGGAGCTCTTGGGCTCGGCGGGCTTCTCCTCGATGGAGACGGCACGGCCCTCCCCGTCGAACTCCACGACGCCGAAGCGCTCGGGGTCGTCCACGTGGTAGCCGAAGACCGTGGCGCGGCCCGACTCGGCGTTCTGGACGGCGCGCGTCAGGTGGCGCGAAAGGCCGTTGCCGTAGAAGATGTTGTCGCCGAGCACCAGCGCGCACGGCTCGCCGGCGATGAACTCCTCGCCGATGGTGAACGCCTGCGCCAGGCCGTCCGGCGAGGGCTGCTCGGCGTAGGAGAGGTTCACGCCGTAGCGCGAGCCGTCCCCGAGCAGGCGCTCGAAGTTGGGGAGGTCCGTCGGCGTGGAGATGACCAGGATGTCGCGGATGCCCGCAAGCATGAGGGTGGACAGCGGGTAGTAGATCATGGGCTTGTCGTAGACCGGCAGCAACTGCTTGGAGGTCACGAGCGTGAGCGGGTACAGGCGGGTGCCGGAACCGCCGGCGAGGATGATGCCTTTCATAGAATTCCTCTCAGTTGACAATCGTTGAGCAAAAGCTGCTAATTGCAAATAACGATTAGACAAACATAGTTATTAAAATTATATGCGCCGGCAACGGCTTCCTCCTCATTCTCTTTAAAACGGACAGCAGAAACACGCATCTCTTTCTGCATTTATCGCGAGGTAGGAAATGAATTAGTACAATGAGCAGTGTCCAACAAACGAAAGGCAAACAATGCGAGTCGAAACAACCGGAGTATGCAGAGGAAACTGGAAAATCTACCAGCAACTTAAAATAGAAGGCATCCATGAAGGCTCCAGCATAAAAGCTCAAGCGGCAACGGATGACGACCGCCGCTTACCTTTGTCTCTTCTAAAATTCAAGGACAATAACGGCGAATCGAACTCATACGTTCTTGTAATCCCCGACCCCGATACCCGAGCCATTAAAATTGAGTTTAACGAAATCGGCAAAGACGGTTGCAACCTGAGCAGCGACTCCCTTTCGCTCAATTGCAAGAACATCAAATGGGAGTCGCGTCTTAACTACAAAATTAAACCTGACATGTGCAGCAAACTCCGAAATTACGATGACGTTTCAGAGTTTGAGATGGCGACGATTGATTTTTGGCAGTGCATCGAAGATTCAAACGAGTATATCCTGAGGTGCACGGTTAGAACACCGTACCGCAATGACTCGCAAATCAAACTTCGCTGCCTCGACCGGTTCCTCAATGAGGTTGGGCTGAGCATAGTCAATTTCGGTTCAAATGTAACGAGCGTTGGATTTACATCAGAGAAAAAGCAACTTGAAACGCAGCTCTCGATCCGCATGCCAAAGGCGTTTGATCGTTACTATTTTATTATTGACGATCAAAATCACCCATCATTCAGTGCATTTGACTGCTTAACGCCTGATAAATTAGGCTTGCTTCTTGAGGAGACCAACTTCCTCTTTACCCATGCGCAGTTTGACCCTGAATACCCCGAATGGTTTACAGAGCATAAGGCAACCATTGGTGCACTGGAGAAGCAGAGAAAAATCGTCTTCAATAGCGCTCCGAAATTCAGCATCATTGTCCCTCTTTACAACACGCCCATTTCGTTTTTTAACGATATGGTCGAATCCGTAAAAAACCAGTCTTATGCAAACTGGGAGCTCCTCCTAGTTAATGCAAGCCCTGACAATCAGGAACTAAAGGCTCGCGTTGAGCAGGAGACGGCCCACGACAACAGAATTAAATCAATTAACCTTACCGAGAATAAGGGCATTTCCGAAAACACAAACGCCGGCGTTGCCATCGCTTCGGGTGATTTCGTTAGCTTCTTTGACCATGACGATATTCTTGAACCGGACTTGTTGTTCTCATATACCGAGGCAATTGAAAACAATGATGACGTCGATCTTCTTTATTGTGATGAAGATAAACTCATGCCCGATGGAATGCTAGCGCAGCCGTTCTTTAAGCCGGATTTCAATATCGATCTGCTCAGAAACAATAACTATATCTGCCATATGCTTACCATCCGTAAGTCTCTGCTTGACACTCTAGAACCGAACACGAAAGAGTTCGATGGAGCACAGGATCATAATCTGACTCTCCACGCCGTGGAAAAGGCAAGGAAAGTTCATCATGTTGCAAAGGTTCTATATCACTGGCGCCTAAGCGAGACCTCCACCGCAGCAAATGCCGATAGCAAGCCGTATGCCACTATCGCAGGTATCAAAGCGGTCCAGAGTCATTTGGACAGGCTTGGGCTCAATGCGAAGGTCGAACAAGCGCGTCGTCCCTTTACATATAAAGTAACCTACGCTGTGCCAGATTCCCATCCACTCGTGTCAATTATCATTCCAACTAAAGACCACGCCAACATTCTGGACAACTGCATTAAGTCAATTGTTGAGAAATCAACGTACGACAATTTCGAGCTTGTCATAATCGAAAACAACAGCACAGAAAAGGAGACGTTCGATTATTACGATAAGTTGCAAGCAAAATATCCTGACATCGTTCGTCTTGTAACTTGGAAGCACGAATTCAATTTCTCCAAGCTCATGAACTTTGGCGTTGCTCACGCCAAGGGCGACTATCTCTTGCTGTTGAATAACGATACTGAGGTAATTACGCCCAATTGGATTGAGACTATGCTTGGCATCTGCGCACGTGAGGATGTTGGCGCAGTTGGTGCAAAACTCTACTATCCCGACAACACCATCCAGCACGCGGGCTTATGCGTCACTGGTGGCGTGGCAGGACATCTTTGCCAAAGCATGCCAAGGGATAACTGGGGCTACTTTGCACTCAACGATGCACAACAAGACTTCAGCGCCGTCACCGCAGCTTGCATAATGACCAAGCGTGATGAATATGAGAAAGTCGGAGGTTTCACGGAAGAGCTTCAAGTTGCATTTAATGACGTTGACTTTTGCTTAAAGCTACGCGAGATCAACGACCTAATTGTATACACACCCGAAGTCGAGCTCTATCACTACGAGTCGATTTCTAGAGGCGTTGAAAACAATACGGAGAAGCAGATTCGCTTCCACAAAGAGGTCGCGTACATGAATTATCGATGGGCTAAGTATTACGTCAAAGGCGATCCTTATATGAATCCAAACTTCACCGTCGGGGAACCCGCGAATCGTTATTATCATTTATAGATAATGAGTATTTACTCATTTGGGCGCTGTTGAATATCGCGAAACTGCGCCGTCGATATCGCGCTTGGGCACCGGGCCCGACATGGGCTCCGGTGCCGTTTTGCTACCTGCGGTCCGCCCCGCGGCACGGCCTCATGTTGGCCTCTCGCATGCCAACCCAGCGCTCGGTCAAAGTCTCTGCTTGGCTTGGAAAAGCATAGCTTTCGGGGACCCTGCGGCGTCCGAATCATCGCCTGCTATCTAAACTGTTAGATAGCAGAAAAAACCCGAGAGCATTACGCAAAGGCCTACACACAGGATGCAATACTAATAAAACGAATAAGATATAAACAATTCATCACGCACATGCCAAAAGAGACGACAGAAAGCGAAGATGAGTTGAATTTAAACAAGCGCGTTCTCGACCCAAACAACAAAGCTGGTAGAACAGGAAGAAAATATCGTCCTTGAACACCCTGTATTACATTCTCGTAATTGAACGTCCAGCCCAACCACATAGATACAATGGAACCAAGGGCAGCCAAAGCAAAAGCGATAATAAACAGAATGGAACAAATGGGGCTGAGAAAAGAGGGCTCATCTTCGGAATCCAAACAACAAATAAACCCAAACAACAAATAAGGAATCATAAAAAAGGCTGGAAACTGCAAGTTTTTCTGGAGCCATCCAAGCGAATAACCTAAGGTGGATCCCCAATAGAAATCTCCTAGGGAATCTAATGTCCTAAAAAAGACCTCGAAGCTATTCTTTGGATGCATGATGATGTCACTGAGCGTATAAAACCGCCCGATCTCTTGGCCACGAGAGGCATCTGAAGACTGAGACACCAATGTACTCATTGATGCTATGCGCAGCACTAGAACGGAGGCTATAACAGCAAAGATCAGTATGCACTTACCGATACGTCCGACTTTCACATCTTGGAACTGCGAAAGGGGCACAAGCAAACCAAGTAATATCATCCCAGAATAAACAACCTTACACGGAGCCAAAAACGCCGAAATAATTAAATAAATGACGATTTCTTTACAACCTATTGATTTCTGCTCTCCAAAAAAACCGCGCATTAGACAAGCGAATACTAAAAGCGAGTACGCAATAATTCCTGAATCATAAGAGTATGAAGCAGCCAAGTGAAGCGTCATAGGCAGAAGCGAAACAAAAACAATAACCGATTTGCCCTTAGGTGCAATCCTGTATGCCTGGAACGCACAAAAGCAAAAAACCAGAGCCGAACCAATGCGCCCCATATAGAACACAGGATAGGCACCAAGTCCGAAAAACAGACCGATTTGCAGCCCAACGATAGATCCTATTTTCGCAGAAACGTTCTCACTACTGACGCTAAATGAGAACTCATTGAATGGAGTCCACTTCCCATTCTCAAACAGAGCATAATTCTGAATAATCGAATCAAATGAAGAGGAGTCAATGGCGTTACTCTGGCGACCCTTATAAAGGGAAAGATCGATATCCCGTACTAGAAAACCACCATCATTTGTCACATGCGCATTGAATGGAAGACTATCAACCATCCAATAAGTTGAAAAAAAATGATGGCCTTCATCCGGAACCGTAAACGGAGGAAAGATAAAGATAAAAATAATTAGAAATGCTATAAGCAGCGCCAAGAATACCCATTCACTTTTAAGACGATGGTACACCTTAGCATATGCAGCGCAAAGGCCAAGAATTAGAATCAACGAGATGGTAATTGTAAGCAGTACAAGTAATCTCGGATTATTTAGATACCAATAGACTGAATAGAATGCGAAAAAAACGGCAAACAAAACAAATAAAGGCTTACATCTTATGGAACTTGTCATAAAAATCCTTATAATCGAGAAACTAATAGAACGCAATTAAAAATACTGGTATCAGTATACTAGCAAGCACATTGGCATCCAAAAAGAATGGCGGAATTCAATCTCATGGATCGCGCCGAAAATGTTGGTGCAAGGGTGACCCCTTAGTGCCCGTTTAACGAAAAACGGCCTTCGTCCCGGAACCAGAAATCACCACAACAACAGGTTCCGGGAAAAGACGAAGATCGCTATGTAAATCTTGTCAGACCCGGCGCCGGACATACTCGCCATGCCCCGTTTCAGCGACGGCGCCATCGACATGCGGGAGCTGCTCCCCAGACTCGCCAAACAGGTCGTGAACGCCGCGATGGACGCCGAGGCCGACCAGCTGAGCGGTGGCGGGGCGAACAGCCGAAACGGCTACCGCGAGAGGTCGCTCGCACCTGCGCCGGCACGCTGACGCTGCGCATTGTTAGCGCCGGGCGATTTTAGCCGCTAATAGTCAAACTATTTTGACCAATCCCGGTCACCGAATAATGGCCACCGTGCCTCCCCGCCGCCACTACGCTGGTGGTGCCAACACGCCGGCGTTAGGAGGACCATTGAGGTGAACGAGAGACACGATGACCTACAGGAGATTATAGACGCGGCGCTCCGGGAGATGGCCGCGGAGGAGGGCGACGGGTTCGACCCGCAGGCATGCAACCTCGCGGAGTTCTGCAGGAGGACGGGGCTCACCCGCTCCCGCGCGAGGACGGTCAGGGCACACGGGTTCAGGGCCCTGCCCCACGGGAACAGCGGGAGGAGGGCCGCGCCGGGCGTGCTCGCCGGCCACACCGGCCTGGTGGACGACCTCCTGCGGAAGGGCGTCACCAACTCGCAGGTGATATTCGAGCGGCTGCTCGGCCAGGGCTACGCCGGCGGCCTCACCACGGTGAAGACCTATATCGCCGCGCACCGGGACCTCGTGCCCGCGAAGAGGCGGCAGGCGGCCCCGCAGGGCTGCCGCGGCCAGCGCTTCAGGACGGCGCCCGGAGAGGCCTACCAGATGGACTGGGGCTTCGTCGCGGTCGAGCGCCCTGGCGGGGAGCGGGCGCGGATCGCCTGCTTCGCCATGGTCTGCCACCATTGCGGGGGCGCCCACGTCGAGTTCTTCCCGAACGCGCGCCAGGAGAACCTCCTCATCGGGATGCTGCACGCGTTCTCGGCGCTGGGCGTGCCCGCGACCGTGCTCACCGACAACATGAAGAGCGTGGTCGTCCGCCGCGATGCCGACGGCCGGCCCGTCTGGCAGGCCGACTACGCCGAGTTCATGGGCGTCGTCGGCTTCCGCACCAGGTTGTGCAGGCCGCGCCACCCCTATACGAAGGGCAAGGTGGAGAGGCTCGTCCGCTTCGTGAAGGGGAACTTCCTCGCGGGAAGGTCCTTTACCGACCTTGACGCCCTCAACCGGGAGGCCGCCCTCTGGTGCGCCGAGCAGGGAGGCCGCTGGCGGCGCGCGGCGGCATGCGTCCCGATGCGCGAGCACGAGGCGGCGTGCTCGGCGAACACCAGGCCGCTCGAGGTCACGGCCGAGGTCGAGCGGTACCTGTGCCCGCGCCGGAAGATCTCCTTCGACGGCTTCGTGAGCTTCGAGGGGCACCGCTACGGCGTGCCCTACTGGTACGTCCGCCGCGAGTGCAGGGTGAACCGGGAGGGGCGCGTGGTGCATGTTAGCGTCAATCTATTTTTCACCAGTTTCGCTAAACAGGCGCGCCGTTCGCG
>DXLP01000016.1 GCA_019414645.1 Collinsella sp. | reverse complement strand
GATTAATGGATAGAAACGGATGTTCTATCGGGACACACATTTTGTCCTATAAGCCGCAAAAAAACGGGCGGGACAAAGCGACAGATGGCTCTTTGTCCCGCCCGTTTTATACGTCGGCTAGCTATTAAACCCGTTGAACTTGAGATAGCTCATCAAGTAAGCCTTCGAAACAAAGGATGAAACCGCGCTGCGCACAAGCAGCGACTCACGCGTTACCTGATGCGCCGTATCGGGAACCGGCGTCTGCTCGACGGAAAACGCCGAACGAATCGATGCCTCGAGCTGATCGACCACATAATCAAAGGCCGTCGGGGCATCGTAGCTCAAACGCTGAATGTTAAAGAGTGCCTGCACCGCAGCAATAGGTAGCACCTGCTTAAAGATGCAGATAGCGATCAGGCGGGCAATCTGCTCGCGGCCATATTGCTTTTTGACCGGAGCAGGCACCAGGCCGACCTTCACGTAGTTATTGATCATCGATGGCGTAATGACAGGCTGCTCAACGCAAATGGACAGCGGCTCCATCCACAGCGCAACATACTCAATAACCTGGTCGCGGTAGAGCGTCACATTGGGCAACTGGTTATAGCGCAGCAGACTCAACGTATTAAGTTTGCGCACGATATCGGACTGAATAAATGCATCGGGCAGCACAGTGGGCTGAATATCCTCAGGCTTAATGCTGACCGATGTATCGGACATCGGGATAACGCGTTTGGCGTGGTTCATAAGGATCCTCCGTTCATTAGCTATATTGTATTCTAGGTTATCTAGTTTTGCATACCATATAGCCGGCAAGTAAAAGTGGTTGGACAGCACATTGATGCACCGTCCAACCACTTTGTTTTAAAGATAGCAACCTTACATAAGATATATTATCGTACTTATCCACGGAGAAACGCGTATACGCTCGTTGCCGCTATGGCTCCATCAGAAACGGCAGTCACAACCTGGCGTAAACGCTTGGAACGGATGTCGCCAGCGGCAAATAGACCTGGCGTGCGGGTCGCCATGGAATCATCAGTAACAATACCGCCGTCCGGCGCCAGATCGACTAGATGCTCAACGAGCTCGGAATGGGGCTGCGTTCCGGTAAAGACAAAGATACCAAACGAGCCAGGGACAAATGACTCGGTGTGAGTTTCCCCGGATGCATTGTCCTTAAAGGTAATCGTCGTTGGCATGGCTTCGCCCGAGAGCTCGACAATACTAGTTTGGTACCTAACTGAAATATTATCTTTTGCAAGAACTTTTTGAACCACACCATCGGGGGCACGGAACTGATCGCGGCGC
Organism: Collinsella sp.; assembly: GCA_019414645.1. GTDB lineage: Bacteria > Actinomycetota > Coriobacteriia > Coriobacteriales > Coriobacteriaceae > Collinsella. Next base: position 55,578 of record DXLP01000016.1, on the reverse strand, counting down.
AAAACGATGGTCACGCTGCTGGCGATTTCTGACAAGAACAGAGCTTCCTCGCAGGCAGCATTGCCGCCGCCGATGACAAAAACCTGCTTGCCGCGAAAGAACATGCCGTCGCACGTCGCGCAATACGAAACGCCGCGACCGCGATACGCATCCTCGCCAACAAAACCAGCAGATCGCGGCGTGGCACCCATGCAAGCGATAACGCTCGAGGCCGACGTATCGCCCAAATCGTGATGCACCGTAAACAGCGCTGCATCGGCATCGTAATCGATACCCGTAACCATGCTCCATGTAACCTGTGCTCCCAGGCCCTCTGCATGCTGCTGAAAACGCTCACCGAGTTCGGCGCCACTCAAGAGCGGAATGCCCGGATAGTTCTCGACTTCATTGGTCGTGGCGATCTGCCCTCCCGACATGCCCTGTTCAATCACGGTCGTCGTTAGGTTGGAGCGCGCCGCATAAATGGCCGCAGCATAGCCCGCAGGGCCGCCACCGATAATCGCAACATCGATCGGCTGATGGGTAGTCATGAAGAGACCTCCTGTCGAAAGATTGGCGTTCTTTGCGCTCATACCCAAATTTACGTGAACATGACACTCATGCACTACAATGATAAATCGCGTAACAAAGCTGAAGGGGAGTTATCGATGGATCAAACGCAGATGAGCAATAGCGCTCCCCTGCCCATGCAAGCCACTCCCCAACCGGAGCAAATGACCGTTTCACCTGCACAAAAACCCCTAGTAACCATTGTGCACGCATCGGTTGGATCGGGCCACAAAGCCGCCGCCAACGCGATTGCACAAGCATTTGAACTAATCCGCGGCACCAAGGGAATCCCTGAGGATATTGAAATTGAAGTGCTCGATATCCTTGATTTTGGACGTATTAAATTCGACGGCAATAAGACCGCGGCTTCTTTTACGGGAGCCACACGCCCCATTTACGACCTGACCTGGCGATATACGCTTACGGGACATCTTCTCTGGGGTGGCGGCACGGCATGGTCGCGTATTATGTTCCCCGCCTTCAACGAATATATTCGTCGCCGCAGGCCTATAGCCGTGGTCGCAACGCACATCACAGCAGCCAATGTTGCCGTGGGCGCCCGCGTAATTACGGGTATCGATTACCCGGTCATCTGTGTGCCGACCGATTACGAAGTCGAAGGCTTTTGGCCCCACAAGGACACCGACCTATTCTGTGTAGCCAACGAGTTTATGGCCGAAACGCTGCGCCCGCGCAAGGTTCCCGAGTCAAAGATCCGCATAACGGGCATCCCCATCCGAGCCGGTTTCGATTCAGATTACAAACGCAAAGATGAGCTCAGCAAGTTCAATCTCCCCATAGACAAAACCGTCGTATTGGTGATGGCCGGTGCCAGTTTACCCCAACCATACGTGCGTTTCCGCGCCGCGATGGACCACACGCTCCCCTTCTTACGCAGCTTTGAGGACATGCACTTTGTCTTTTTACCGGGCAAGGATAAAGAATACGCCACCCGACTCAAGACGCTCTTCGACGCCATGAAGCTCGAAAACGTCACGGTTCTAGACTACGTGGACGACATGGCGGCCCTCATGCACGGCTGCGACCTGGCAATTCTCAAATCGGGCGGACTCACCGTCACCGAGTGCCTGTGCGCGCATCTGCCGATGATCCTGCTGGGCAAGTCCTATGGCCAGGAAAAGGCAAACACCACGATGCTCACCGGCATGGGCGCCAGCATGCATGTCACCACCGCACGAGAACTCATCGTGACGTTGCGCCATCTCCACGATCATCCGGAGTCGCTCAAGGCACTGCTCATCAATGGCGAAGTCCTGCGCCGTCCACACGCAGCCGAGGACATCGCCATCGCCACCATGGAGCTTGCAGGTAAGCCCCAAAAACGTAAACGAGCCTTCTGCCGCTTCTACTGGGGAGGAAAGCCCGCGCATATCCGCTAGTCGAATGTCCGCCGCTCTGCCGGAGCCGCCCTTATATCATTCCATGCTCAAACATTCTCGCTTCGCTGCGAAACTGCGCGTGGAACGATATAAGGGCGGCTCCGGCAGAGCGGCTGCGTTTACTTACTAGCAGCTACTTCGGTATCCCCTCCATTAGAACCTGCAAAGGTAAAACAGGAAAATATAAATACAGTAAGCCGATGCGACAAAGGGACAGCCCCTTTGTCGCATCGGCTTACTAGAAAAGTAAATATTGTTTCAAGCGAGTAGCCGCCCGCCCGGGGCTTACCTATATCGTTCCACGCGCAGTTTCGCAGCGAGCGAAGCGACGCGAGAATGTTTGAGCATGGAATGATATAGGTAAGCCCCGGGCGGGAGGGATACGAGCGCCCCTAGGCGACGCCGCTGGAGCCGAAGCCTCCGTTGCCTCGGTCGGTTTCGTCTAGTTCTTCTACTTCTATGAGGTTGACCGTGGGGACTTCTTGGATGACGAGTTGGGCTATGCGGTCGCCTTTGTTGATTTGGATGTTGTTGGAGGGATCCAGGTTGATGAGGATAACCTTGAGTTCTCCTCGGTAGTGGGCGTCGATGAGGCCCGGCGTATTGACTATAGACAGGCCCTGCTTGATGGCCAAACCGCTTCGGGGCTGGACGAAGCCGGCGTAGCCATCGGGCAGGGCGATGGCCAGCCCAGTAGAGACCAGACGGCGTTCGAAGGGCTTCAGAATGCAGTCCTCGTTGGAGCGCAAATCCAAGCCGGCATCGGTGGGATGGGCGTATTTGGGAAGCTCGACGGTGGGGTCGAGACGCTTTATATTGACGGTAATGTTGGACATGGAATCACCTTAGCTTGTCGAGCTCTTGCAGAAACTCATCGACGTCTTTGAAATCGCGGTAGACCGAGGCAAAGCGGATGTACGCCACCTTGTCGATCTTGGCCAAGCGCTTGAGTACCATGTCACCCAACTCATGGGACGTAACGGCCGTCAGCGTGCGAGAGCGCAGCTCGACCTCGATGTCATCGATAATCTCATTGAGCTTCTTAGTGTCGATATCGCGCTTGATAGTGGCGCGCATCAAGCCGACGAGCAGCTTATTGCGATCGAACCGCTGCTTGGTTCCGTCCGACTTAATGACCTCGATTGGGTCTTCGCATCGTTCGAACGTTGTAAAGCGATAGTTACACGAGCAACATTCGCGGCGACGCTTAATGGTGTTATTTGACTCCTGCATACGGGAATCAACGACGCGGGTATGTGCCTTGCCGCATTTGGGACAGCGCATGGTACCTCCTCTTAAACGATAACAAGGGTACCATGCGCAGCGCGATAATGATTACGAACGAGCAGGAACCTTAAGATGCGCACCGGCGGCGAGCGAACCATGCTCCAGATGATTGACGTTACGGATCATGTCGGAAGTCTCTTGCGTGGAAAGGCCTTCGATTGGATATTCCTCGGCAAGCGACCAAAGAGAATCACCAGACTGAACGCGAATGGTCTCATAGGTAACGTTGGAAACGGACTCGGCATACGCGGCGTGACGAGCGCTAAAGACCGACGTAGCGAGGACAAAGAAGAGCGTAAGCGCAACGGCAACGGCGACAATCGTCGGAACCTTCAGGGCAACGCGGCCCGGCGCGGCTACAGCCTGCTGATTGCGAGCAGGCTTTACGGTCAAAGGCTGAAAGCCGGAGCAGCCACCCTGAACAACCGTAAAAGTGTATTCTGCAGACGTCTCGAGCTTAAGGGCGAGGTTTCCCTGGACCATATTCGTTGCGTTCATCATGTTCTCCTCTCGCGTGTTTTGCTGAGAACAGTTTTATCAAGCCGCGCGGACAAAAATGTCTAGCGCGAGAACGAATGTTCGGTTATTATTATCTTCGAACAGTTGTTCCTGTCAAGCAAAATTCGAACATTTGTTTGACATGGGTAGAGAGGATGCCCTGATGGCTCGCAAAATTACCAAGCGTCAGCAGCAAATTTACGACTTCATCAAGGAATATCAGCAGGAGAAGGGTTATCCGCCCAGCGTGCGCGAGATGGCTTCTGCCGTGGGCCTTTCCTCCCCCAGCACCGTGCACGCCCATCTATCTGCCCTGGAGGCGCGCGGGCTACTCAAGCGCGATGCCACCAAACCGCGCGCTCTGGAACTCTTTAACGAGGACGGTTCCTCTGTCTCAATTTCTAAATCTGACGAGACCACCGCACCTCGCGGAACGGTCTCACTACCGCTCGTTGGTCGCGTCGCGGCTGGGATTCCCATTCTGGCCGAGCAGAATATCGAAGACACATTTACTATCCCGACCGAAATCGCCACTGATCAGGGTTCCTTTATCCTTGAGGTGCATGGGAGCTCAATGATCAATGTCGGTATCTTCAATGGCGATTACATCATCGTCCGTGAACAAAAGAGTGCCATGAACGGCGAAATTGTCGTGGCTATGATTGATGGTTCAGCGACCGTCAAGACGTTCTACAAGGAGCAGGGACGCGTACGCCTGCAGCCTGAGAATGACACCATGGAGCCTATCTATGCAACGAATCCCGTTATCTTGGGCAAAGTCGTCGGCTTGATGCGCCGGTTCTCGTAATGCAAAAACGCATCACCATCTTTGATACCGTCCGCGGGCTTACGATGATTTCAATGGCAGGTTTTCACGCTTGCTACGATCTTGCCTACCTGTACGACTGGGATATGCCCTGGTTTACCCAGACTGTCTTTCAAGACATCTGGCGCGCCAGCATCAGCTGGGTATTTTTGTTTATCGCGGGTTGGATGTGCACCCTTTCGCGCAACAATATCAAACGTGCCGCCAAATACGCCTTAGCAGCACTCGTCGTCTGGTTGGCAACAACACTTGTCTCAGTTGACGATTCTGTTAATTTTGGCATCATCTACTGCATGGCCGCATGTACCGGCATCGTGGCGTTGACCGATCCCGTCCTTAAGAAGATATCGGCGAGATGGGGCATGTCCCTATGCCTTTTGTTGTTTGCCCTCACCTGGAGCATCCCCAAAACGATCTACCCTGTCCCCTACCTGGCGTGGCTGGGATTTCCGAGCCCTGGGTTTGTCTCAGGTGATTACTACCCCATCATCCCGTTTTTCTTTATGTATCTTGCAGGATACTTCGCCGCACACATAGCGAAGGGAATCGATAAGACCGTCCCTAGCTGGGCCTACGCCAATCCCATCCCGGAGCTCGCCAGCCTTGGACGTCACGCACTCCCCTTTTATCTACTGCATCAGCCCATTATTCTGGGCTTTTTGGAGCTCGTCTACTCGGTGCGATAACGCTTGAGCCGCGGCGCGATACGAGCCGGCAGCTTCGCAACAATACGAACGCCGCCCTCAAGATATTCCTCGTGCAAAAGGGTTCCCTGTTCATGCACCAGCGTGATGAGGGCGCCCTCGCGATACGGGATTTCAGCGGAGAGCAACACATCGGTGGCAGCCGCCTCGCGAGCAATACGGTCGACGAGATCGTCGAGTCCCTCGCCCGTCTGGGCCGAGAACATCACGGCCTCGGGATAGCGACGACGGAAACTCAATCGATCAACGCTATCGAGAAGATCGATTTTATTGAACACCGTAAGCGTCAAACGCTCGCCGGCACCGATCTCGTCAAGAACGCGATCGACTGCCTCGAGCTGGCGCTCGTAGTCCTCGTCAGAGGCATCCACAACTTTAAGGATCAGATCGGCACCAAGAACCTCAGACAGCGTGGACTTAAAGGCATCAACGAGACCATGCGGTAGCTTTTGAATAAAGCCAACAGTATCGGTAATCGTCATGCCACGACCGCCGGGCAGGCGATACGAACGCGTCGTCGGGTCGAGCGTAGCAAACAGCTTGTCCTGCGAAAGCACCGTAGATCCGGTCAGACGATTGAGCAACGACGATTTACCCGCATTGGTATAACCGGCTAACGCGACGCGAAACGCCGGTGACTCAATGCGGCTCTTGGATTGAACATCGCGACGCTGTTCAACCTGCTTGAGCTCACGACGAAGCGCAGCGATCTTATTACGAATGAGGCGACGGTCGACCTCGAGCTGACTTTCGCCCTGACCAAAGCGTGAGCCGATGCCGCCGCGCGTCTGTTCCTTGGCGAGATGGCTCCACATGCCACGCAGACGAGGCAACAGATATTGAAGCTGTGCCAGCTGTACCTGTAGGCGTCCCTCACGCGTCTGAGCATGCAGGCCAAAAATATCCAAGATCAGTGCCGTACGATCGATAATCTTTACCGGCTCGCCCACGGCTTTCTCCAAATAGGATTGCTGCGAGGGCGTCAGGTCGTCGTCAAAAATAACGACATCGGCATCCATGCGATGCACCAGGCCGCACAGCTCTTCAACCTTACCGGAACCGATAAACGATTTAGGATACGGCTTTACCAAACGCTGTGACAAGCGTGCCACGCACTGGGCACCAGCCGTGTGGGTAAGACGCTCCAGCTCATCAAGCGAGCGATCGAGCGGCCATGCATTGTCGCGCCACTCAACACCAACTAATATGGCACGCTCGGGCTCGGGTGCCGTGGGAACAAGGGGGAAACGGGCCATTAGGCAGCCTCAATACGATGCAGGATGTCCTCAACGACCTCATCGATCGTAAACTCGTCCATATCAAACCACACGATACGGTCATCGCGCTTAAACCACGAAAGCTGACGTTTGGCATAGCGACGCGAACGCATCTTGATGAGTTCGCGAGCCTCATCCATAGAAATCACGCCATTGAAAGCATCAATGATCTCTTTATAGCCAATTGCCTGCATCGAAGTCAGGGCATCTCCCAGCCCCTGGTCCATAAGACCGCGAACCTCATCGACAAGACCCTGCTCAAACATCAGATCGACGCGCAGGTTAATGCGCTCGTAGAGCACCTCGCGATTACGCGTCAGACCAAACCATAGAGCATGATAATGCTCGCGCGGAACACTAAACTGACTTTTTTGCTGTGCATAGGAAATACCATCATCATGCATCTCGAGCGCACGAATCACACGGCGCACATTATGGGGATGAATAACAGCAGCCGATTCTGGGTCGCGCTCGGCAAGCAGGGCATGCAGCTCTTCCTCGCCAATACGCTCGGCAAGCTCCTGATAGCCCATACGACGATCGTCCTCAAGTTCACCCGAGGGAAAGTCCATCTCATCGAGGGCGGCCTTGAGATACAGCCCCGTACCTCCGCAAAAAACCGGCAGGCAACCCGAACCAAGGAGACGTTCAACATGCGCGCGAGCGTCAGCCTGATAAAGCGCAGCAGAATATGCCACACCCGGCTCTACAATGTCGACGAGACGCAGCGGCACCGTACACTCATCGGGCGCCATCTTTGCGGTACCGATGTCCATGCCGTGATAGATTTGCATCGCATCGCACGACAGCACTTCGGACGAAAGACGAGCTGCCAAACGGTCGGCAACATCACTCTTACCAACCGCCGTCGGACCGACGATCGCAACGGCGGAAAGTCCTGCCCTGGGAGAAACCATTAGCGCGGCTCGCCCACAACGGAGCCGGACAAATACCAGGTCTTGGCAACGTCAACGTCAACATCAACGATCTTGCCAACAAGCTGATCGATGCTGTAACCCTCGGGGATAGGCGCATGCACGGTCTGATTCTTGGGACTCTTGCCCAGCAGGACCGCGTCGTTCTTTTTACTCGTTCCCTCAATGAGCGCCGGCACCACAGTATGAAGCTCACCCTGGTTATACTCGTGTGCCGTAGTCTCGATAACCTTAACCAGGCGGTTGAAACGCTCGAGAATAACCTCATGCGGCGTAGGATCGTCAATCTCTGCGGCCGGGGTACCGGCGCGCTTGGAATAGATGAAGGTATAGGCCTGAGCATAGCGGACCGTCTCGGCAAGTGAGAGCGTCTGCTCAAAGTCCTCTTCAGTCTCGCCCGGGAAGCCAACGATAATATCGGTCGAGAGCGCGATATCGGGCATGCGGTTGCGAATGCGATCGACCAGGCCCAGATAGTCCTCGCGTGTATAACGGCGATTCATCTCTTTGAGGATACGCGTGGAGCCCGACTGAACGGCCAAGTGAAGCTGCGGCATGACGGCGGGCGTCTCGGCCATGGCGTCGATGGTCTCGGGCAGCAGATCCTTAGGATGAGAAGAGGTAAAGAAGATGCGCTCCACACCCGTATCACCCACGGCACGCAGCAGATCGGCAAAACGCGGCTTGCCAAACAGATCGCGACCATATGAGTTAACGTTTTGGCCCAGCAGCGTAATCTCGCGCACGCCCTGGCGCACCAAACCGGTCACCTCGTCGACAATTTCCTCGAAGGGGCGGCTCTTTTCGCGACCGCGCACGTACGGCACGATGCAATAGGTACAGAAATTATTGCAGCCCGTCATAATGGGCACCCAGGCGTGATACTGGGTCTCGCGATGCCACGGCATGCTCATGGCATCCGTATCCTCATGCTCATTGGTGCGGATATGACGCTTGCCATCAAGGAACGCCTCGGCAATGAGCTCTGCCACATGTGCGATGGAATGCGTACCAAAGATGACATTGACGTTATCGACGTTGGTGAGCAGGCCCTCGCCATCGCGCTGCGCGATGCAACCACCAACGGCAACCACACGCTTGCCCGAAGGCGAAGGCGGCAGGCTTTTACAGGAATTGCACTGGCCGTACAGGCGAGTATCGGCGGCCTCGCGCACGCAGCATGTCATGAAGACAACAATATCGGCATGCTCGGGATCGAGCGCCATGAGGCAACCATACGAATCGAGCAGACCGCTCACGCGCTCGGAGTCGTGCTGATTCATCTGGCAGCCAAAGGTGCGGATAAAGTAGGTTTTACCGGCAAGAATATCGCGTACGGAACGCTGGTCCATGTGCATAAGTCCTAACGATGGAGAGGGGGGGCGAATCGAGGCAAGCAGAAGCTATGCCACAGGCTTAACATCATCCATGACGACGTTATCCATAGCAGCTCGATTGATCTGGTGAACGTAGATAGAAAGGCGAATGGCCGTGCGCGACTCCCCGTTAATGAGGATGTCGGAGAACACGGGCGCGCAGGAAATATCAAAACCGGTTGGAATCAAAAAACCGCGCGCGATAGCCACGGCCTTAATGGCCTGGTTGACAGCACCAGCGCCGACACACTGGATGTTGACGGGTACACCATCCTTGACCATGCCGGCGATGGCGCCGGCAACGGACGCGGGCGATGATTTGCTTGATACCTTCAGGCAATCCATGAAGAAACTCCTGCGTTTAAAAGTACGTTTTAACTGCAATAACTGTATCGTACCGAGTGGACTCGGTAAAGGCACTATTCCTCTTTGGCAAGATCGAAGGTCACAGTGATTCGATCACGCGAAACACGAATCTTTGGGTCGCCACAAAGGTTGAGATAGTACCGGGCGGCAAGGTCATTAAAGTCACGCTCCACAGCACGCGAAAACTGTGCCATGTCATCCTTGGCAATACGTAGCCCGCGACGATCCTTCGCAAGATCGACAGGAGCCGGCGCATGCGAGGACGAATCACGCTCGCGCAGCAGACGCGCGGTCACACCGCGAACGGGCTTAATCTGCCCTGCCAAAATGCGATGAGCAGTGCGCTCGGACATCTCAAGACCCAAACCCGAACAGATACGGATAAAGTCCTCGGCATCAGAGGCAAGGCCTAAACGATCGACAACCGGAAGCTCACTCTCGTCATCAATGAACAGGAGACGCGACGTATCGAGCCGACTTGACGCCTGAGCATAAAGGGTCGCGGCAATCTCAGACGGAGAACCAAGATAGACATCGCAACCACACAACTCCTCGAGCGCAAACTCACAAGCAGCGCGAATAATATTATGCGGGCCGCGAGCACAGACATAACGTCCGTCCTCATCCCTGACGGCCTGGGGCCAGCTGGACTGATCGGCACGCTCACTGAGGCGGTCGGCCGCAACGCTCACCTTAAAGGCCGAGCCAAGGTCGACACCAGACGTGACCACACGGGCCTCGTCAGTGTTCTGCTTGATCGAAAACAATGCCATGCCACGACCGTGAACGCCCCAACGGTCCATCTTCATGCTCTCGAGCTTGGAGGTAACGCGGGCATCGAAGATTCGCTCTTGCATATCCTGTGGAACGCCCGAACCGTTATCCAGAAAGACAAGCGTGCGGACGCCATCTTCCTTGGTCGTGGCGAGATAGACCTTGTCGGCACCAGCATCGCGAGCATTACGGAGCATTTCGATGACGATATCCTCGACATGCTGAATGTCGTGCTTTGCCTGGCGCCGCTCGGCCTCCGAAACGCGGAGGCGGACATACCCCTCGCCAAGGTTCTCCTCGACGCGAAGGTTGCCCTCCCCCGACATCGACGCGATAAATGAGATGAGCTCGTTCGCGTCGCTCATGTTATTTAGCGATATCGACAGCGCGGCTCTCGCGAATCACGACGACGCGCACCTGACCGGGATACTCCATCTCTTCCTCGATCTGATGGGCGATATCGTGAGCCAGGACCGTGGACTGGGCATCGGAGATCTTGTCCGGCTGAACCATGACGTGTACCTCGCGACCAGCCTGCATGGCATAGGTACGCTCGACGCCTTCATGGGAGTTGGCGATCTCCTCGAGCTTCTCGAGACGCTTGATGTAGTTCTCGGCAGACTCGCGACGGGCACCGGGGCGAGAAGCAGAGACAGCATCAGCGGCCTGTACCAGGACATCGAGCACCGTGTTAGGGTCGACATCGGCATGGTGAGCCTCGATAGCATGAACGATAACGGGCTTCTCGCCATAACGGCGGGCAAGCTCGGCGCCGATGACGGCATGCGGACCCTCGACGTCGTGGTCAATTGCCTTGCCCAGGTCGTGCAGCAGGCCGGCGCGCTTGGCGGTCACAACGTCCAGGCCAAGCTCGGAAGCCATCACGCCGCACAGGTCAGAGACTTCGAGGGAGTGCTGAAGCACGTTCTGACCAAACGAGGTACGGTAGCGCAGGGCACCAAGGGTCTTGACGATCTCGGGGTGCAGGTCGTGAATGCCGGTATCGAAGGCAGCCTGCTCGCCAGCCTCGCGCACGCGCTGCTGAACCAGGTCGGCAGCCTTGTGATACATCTCCTCGATGCGGGCGGGGTGAATGCGGCCGTCGGCGATGAGGTTCTCGAGGGCAACACGGGCGGTCTCACGACGGACCGGGTCGAAGCTCGAAAGAACGACGGTCTCGGGCGTGTCGTCAATCACGAGGTTGACGCCGGAAACCTGCTCGAAGGTCCGGATGTTGCGACCCTCGCGACCGATGATACGGCCCTTGAGGTCATCAGAGGGAATGTGCACGGAGGTAACGGTGACCTCGGCTGTGTGGTCGGCAGCGCAGCGCTGAATCGCCAGGGACAGAATCTCCTGGGCGGTCTTGTGGCACTCGGCGCGAACCTGCTGCTCGGACTCGCGAATGATCGTGGCGGCCTCGTGGGTGACCTCGCCGCGAACCTTATCGAGGAGCTCCTTGTGGGCATCCTCGCGGGTCAGGTCGGCGATACGCTCGAGCTCGGAGGTCTGCTTGGCGCAGAGCTCCTCAAGCTCGCGGGAGCGTTTCTCGACCTGACCGGCCTGGCTGGACAGCTGGTGCTCACGCTTGTCGAGAGCGTCGTTTCGGCGATCGAGGGACTCCTCGCGCTGCATCACACGGTTCTCGAGCGTACGAATCTCGCTCTTACGCTGCTTGTCCTCGGCCTCGGCGGCCTGCTTGTTCTTGATGATCTCCTCTTTAGCCTCGAGCAGAGCCTCTTTTTTGAGGGTCTCGGCCTGACGCTTAGCATCACCGATCAGGGACTCAGCCTGCGCGTGTGCCGACTGAATCTTTTCGTCGGCCTCGTGAAGACTACCCTGCTTGGCGGTGCGCATGTAGGCAATGGCGGCGATGGCACCCAAAACGATGCCAACGAGCGCTGCGATGATAGGCATGCTCACTCCTTTTTATGGATTCGTTACACAACAAAGCGAACCGTCCTTACGAACGGCTCGCGACATTTGAGTAATATGGGCGCAGCTTATGCGGGTCGGATACAGATAAACATATAAACAAACTCATCACAGATGAGCACATATCACAAAGCAAATGACAGTGTTTATCGTACGTTGAACCACAACAACTGTCAAATAAATGGCCCCGGCACGGCGGCTAAAACGCGGTGAACGGCAGGGCCACAAAGCGCATACGCCTAAACCGCACATTTCTCGCGTTCGGCATCGAGACGTGCCTTAACGGCATCGGCGGCGATGTGATACGAGAAGCCCTTGCCCATCAAAAACCGAACCAGTTTTTCGAATCCGCGCGTCTCTGGAACACGCCGCTTGGCGAGCAGGGCTGACGCACGCGCCAAATCGTCTTCGACGGCAAAATAATCCTCGGGATAACCGGGAATGTCATCGAGCACGACATGACGGCGCTTGAGCTCGGTCTCGATTTTGCGCTGTCCCCAACCGCGCCGCTTGCGCTCCTCGATAAAGTACGAGCAAAAGCGGTTCTCGTCTAAAAAGTGATACTCTGTGGCGCGCTCGACGGCGAAATCGATCGCGGGCTGGTGAAAGCCGTAGCGAGCCAGCTTGTCACGGACCTCACCCGTCGCATGGTCGCGGCGCGATAGCATCTCGGTCACCATGGTAAGTGCACATTTACCCTCGATGAGCTGCACCGCCTCACGAAAGTTGTCCCAATCACAGGGAAGATCGGGGCGGTTTTTGACATACAGCCGCGCGACCCGCACGGGAATCCAAATGGACCGCTCAAAACCGCCCTCAAGCTCACAATCGATATGTGCGCAAGGCTTTTTGGACGCATACCCGCTCGAGAACGAGGAAGCCGCCTTCTTATCGGGAAAGAAGGCCGTGGCCTCGGTCACCGTATACGACATGAGCGTAACCGCTACTCGTCGTCATCATCGAGCATGGCGGAACCATCGATGGCGTAAAGCTCGTCAAACTCCTCAGGCGCAGGCTGATCGGTCAGCTCGACCTCGGACGGAGCATCGTCATCAAACTCAAGTCCGCAGGCAAGGCGGACCTTATGCTCAATCTCGTCGGCGCAATCGGGGTGTTCGCGCAGGAAAGCCTTGGCGGCCTCTCGACCGTTGCCAAGCTTGTCCTCGCCATAGGCAAACCAGGAGCCCATCTTCTTGCAGATGCCGCACTCGACAGCCATGTCCAGAATTGAGCCCTCCTTAGAGATGCCCGTACCGTACATGATGTCGAACTCAGCAGAACGGAACGGAGCTGCCACCTTGTTCTTAACGACCTTGGCGCGCACGCGGTTACCGATAACCTCGTCCTTAAGCTTAATGCTGTCGATACGGCGAATGTCGATACGCACCGAAGAGAAGAACTTAAGGGCGCGGCCGCCCGTCGTAGTCTCGGGGTTGCCGAACATGACGCCGATCTTCTCACGCAGCTGGTTAATGAAGATGCACGTCGTGTTGGACTTGGACAGCGAGCCGGCGAGCTTGCGGAGCGCCTGACTCATTAGGCGAGCCTGAAGACCGACCGTAGTATCGCCGATTTCTCCCTCGATCTCGGCACGCGGGGTCAGCGCGGCGACGGAGTCGACGACGATGGCATCGATGGCGCCGGAACGCACGAGCATGTCAACAATCTCAAGCGCCTGCTCGCCCGTATCGGGCTGGGAAATGAGCACCTCGTCGATATCCACGCCGATGCGCGCGGCATACGTGGGATCAAGCGCGTGCTCGGCATCGATAAATGCCACAACGCCACCCATTGCCTGGGCCTCGGCCAGGATCTCGAGCGAAAGCGTCGTCTTACCGGAGGACTCAGGACCGTAAATCTCGACGATACGGCCGCGCGGCACGCCGCCGATACCCAGCGCGGCATCGAGGGCCAGGGCGCCCGTGGGAATGGCCTCGACCTCGAGCTCGGGACCACCGTCGCCGTACCTCATGATGGAACCCTGGCCGAATTTCTTCTCGATCTCGGCCTTGGTGGTGGCGATCATCTCATCGCGCTCTTTACCCGTCGTGCGAGCATGAACGGTACGTACGGGACCTGAATTCTTGGCCATGAATAGCCCTCCTCTTAACAACCTGCATCGATAATAAACGAACGGCTGTTCGTGGTCAACCGTTCAGGCCAATCATATGCAGGCGGTCTTTCCAAAACCCAACCAAACGCCGACCAAACACTGACCAAATGCTTGACCACAAAGGACCAAATATGAACAAGGCAGGCAAAAATACATCTACAACCAGCACAAACGCCAAATGAGCCTAAGGTCCCTATCTCCACAATTAAGGGGCTCGGAGGCCCCTTAAAACACGTCTATTCCATAGAGTTGAGCACAAGGGCAATGCGACCCAATGCCTCCGTGACCGCATGGGCACGAACACACGAACGGTCGCCCTCATAGTGGCAGCGCACAGAGTCCACGACCGGCACGCCCCCATCGGCGGAACGATGCGCCCAGCCAATATAGAAAGTGCCCGCCGGATCGTCCTCAGTGCCACCGCCGGGGCCGGCATAACCCGTTGCGCTCACTGCAATATCGCTCTGGTACAGCTCCAGCGAACCCACCGCCATCTCGCGCGCGGTCTGATGCGACACCGCGGTATAGCGGTCGAGCGTCTCCTGCTCAACACCAAGAACACGATGCTTAATCTCATCGCAATAGGTCACCGCACCGCCACGCAGCACCGCCGAGGCGCCCGGGATATCGGCAATCGTCGAGGCGATCATACCCGCCGTCAGCGACTCAGCCGTCGAAACCGTCACGCCCCGAGCGCTCGCGCGCTCGACAATATCACGCGCCAGCTCCTCGTTATGTGCGGAAATCTGCTCAAAAGAGTCCGTCATACCCACTAGGACCTAGACCGAAAAGACGATCTTGCGGCAGTTCCAGAAGTACTGGGCGCCCGAGATAACGGTCAGGACAACGGCAACGGCGTACAGGAAGCGCGACACCGAGTAGATGCCGAGCGTCAGCGCCACCGGGCCAAGGTGCAAGCCGGCCATAGCAAAAACGCACAGGTAACCGCAAATGGAGACCATCGTGGTTGCCGTCTTGTACTTGCCGAGATTATCGGCCGCAACGACCACACCGGCCGCACTCGCGACCATGCGAAGGGCGCTCACCAGCAGCTCGCGGAACAGGATAATGAACACGGACCACACGGTCACCATACCAAAATCCAAGAACAGCAGCAGGGCCGAGAACACGAGCAGCTTATCGGCGATGGGGTCCAAGAATTTACCGAAGTCGGTGATCTCGTTGCGCGAACGCGCCAGATAACCGTCGACCTTATCGGTGCACGACAGGATCACATACAGAATGAAGGCAGCGGCGGCGAGCGGGCCGTCGAAGGTGCTCCAATCCGTACCGGCAACACTCGTGTGAGAAAGCGCCGACACGATCATGAACACCGGGATAAAGACGATGCGAACGCACGTCACGATGTTGGCGGGCGTCCAGACACTCGTCAGTTCCTTATTGCTCTCGTTAGCCACGACGCTCTCCTACTCCACAACATGACCGATAAGCTCATAGCAGAAGCTATCGGTAAACTCGACGGTCAGAATATCGCCCACGGACGCCTCGCTGGCGTCCAGATGCACCGCGCCATCGGAATCGGGCGCCTGGAACCAGGCATGGCCGATCAGCTCGGCGCCATCCTCGGTCTCTTCGATACCGTCGACGATCACCTGGGCGCGCTCGCCCACATGTGCGGCGGTGGCGGCAAAACCGAGCGACTCGGCCAGGTCCATGGCCTCCTGGGCGCGCTCGAGCTTGACCTCTTCGTCGACCTGGCCCTCCATCTTAGCGGCCAGGCTGCCCTCCTCCTGCGAGTAGGCAAAGACGCTCGTGTAGTCAAAGCCGACGGTGTCCATAAAGTCGATAAGGTCGCGGAACTCGTCGTCGGTCTCGGTCGGGAAGCCGACCATGGCCGTGGAACGGATCACGATGCCGGGGATACGCTCACGCAGATCGCGGAACAGGTCCTCGAGCTCCTGGCGCGAACCAGAACGGCGCATAGCCTTAAGGATGCGCGCGTCGCAGTGCTGCACGGGGATATCGATATAGGGCAGCACCTCGGGCGTATCGCGAATCGTCTCGATGAGTTCGTCAGTCATGCCCTCGGGCTGCAGATAGAGCACGCGGACCCAGACGTTGTGCGGGCGCACGGCCTCGGCGACGGCACGCAGCAGCTGCGCCAGATTGCGCGGCGAGCCATCGGCGACGTCCTCGTCGGCAAAGTCGGTACCCCAGATGCCCGTGTCCTGGCCGATCAGCACGATCTCGCGCACACCGCCGGAAACCAGGTCGCGCACCTCGGAGATGATGCTCTCGGCATTGCGCGAATGATAGCGGCCGCGGATGTAGGGAATCATGCAGAAGCTGCAGAAGCGGTTGCAGCCATCGGAAATCTTGACGTAAGCGACAGCACCCTCGACGGTACGTTTGACCTGCGGGATATAGGCTGCAATCTCACGCTCGACACCCAGCACGCCATCGATGACCGCCACGATGTCATCTTCCTCGTCGGCCTTCACAAAGGCAGCGACCTCGGGCAGCTCGTCAGGCAGGTCATCGCCATAGCGCGACGGCACGCAGCCGCACATGACGATGGGACAAGAACGAACGCCGTCCTGAACCTCGTTGGCGAGCTCGAGCGTGGTCTCGATGCTCTCGGACGTTGCGGAGGCGAGGAACGAGCAAGTATTGACGATGGCGATATCGGCATCCTGCGGGTCGAATGCCTCCTCGTAGCCCGCGGCGGTCAAAAGAGAACGCATGCGGTCGGTGTCAACCTCGTTCTTAGCGCACCCGAGGGTGATGTAGAGCACGGAGCCCAACGGTGTATCCATGTTGGAGAGCGGTCCTTTCGATTGATATTAGCGGTAGTTGGTGAACTGCAGCGGCTGGCCGTAGTCCTGGTCGCGCAGGAACTGAATCACGGTCTGCAACGCGTCCTTCGAAGCAGAGGAAACACGCAGTTTGTCGGCCTCGATGGTCACCTTGACCTTGAGCTTTTGATCCTTGATGTCCTTGTTGATCTTCTTGGCGGTCGCCTGGTCGATACCCTCGACGATATGGCCGAGCACGCGCACGGTGCCACCCGATGCCGCCTGCGGAGCATCCCACGAGACAGCCTTGAGGTCGATGCCGCGCTTGATGAGCTTGGAGCTCAGCACGTCAACAATCTGTTTGGAGACAAAGTCGGCCGGGGCGTTGATCGTAAAGAGCTTGTCGCCCTTCGAAAGCTCGATCGTGGCGCCGGAATCCTTAAGGTCATAGCGCTGGGAAATCTCGCGCGTGGTCTGCTGGAAGGCGTTGTCGACCTCTTGCATGTTGACCTCGGACACGACGTCGAAGCTGGAATCTTTAGCCATGATGTTTCCTTTCGCGTACGAGCGGCCTAGTAGCTATCGTACGAATTGTCGGTAGAATCGGTGGGTGTCTGACCGTCAGTTGCGGTATCGGCGCCATCCGTGGACTGGGCATCGGTACCGTCGGTGGCATCGGTACCATCGGTGGTGTCGGTACCATCAGAACTTTCACCATTCTCGGAATCAGACGTCTCCTTCTTGGGAACGGTGATCGTCACACGCGCCACGCCCGAGGTCTTGGTATCGTAACGAACCTTTTCACCGTTCTTGGTAACGGTGACATCGGAAGGCTTGGACGTGGTGATCTCGATCGAAGACTCGGGCGTGTACTCCTGCTCAAAGGGGCCAGTCGCCTGGGCGCCATAGACCGACTTGCCGTCAACCTTGACCTCAATCCACGCGGTCTTTCCCTTGGCAACGGAGACTTTGACCTTCGTGACCTCGTTCTCTTCCTTCTTGGCCGTCGTCTTGGTAGCGTCCGAATCAGTCGACTCATCCGTCGCCTCATCGGTGTCATCGTCCTCGTCGACCGTTTCGGTCTTCTTAGAAGACTTCTTGGTCGTCATCTTGGTAGCAGTGGGCGTCTCGGGCGTGTTCTCGGGCGCCGAAGATGCGCAGCCACGTAGAAGCACCACGATGAGCACAATCAACAGCAGCACAACGGCACCGATGCCGGCGTAGACGATACGCGGATCGAGCCCGTTGTTTTGAGGAGTACGTGATCCGCCGCGTCCACGACCGGAACTGCTGCGGCCGCTTCCCTGAGGCATACGACCGCGATTGCTATCGGAACGGCCGCGATAGCCGCCCTGGCCCTGAAGGCTGCGCTGACCCGAGCGGGGCGCAAGTTCACCGCGGCCTTGATAGCCACGCTGGACCGAACGCGGAGCCGAAGAGCGCTGGCCATACGGCTGTGATTGAGAGCGAAGACGCGGCGTCACCTGCGTGGTATCGGCATCCGAATAGCCACCGCGAGAGCGTCCCATAGAGGCACCACGGTAACCGCGATCGGAATAGCCGCCGTCGCCGTAGCCGGCACGAGGGTCACGCGCCACGCCGCGGGCAGCGGGAAGTGCACGGTCCTCGGGCATCGGCGTACTGCGGAACCGGTCACGCTGTGAGCGAATCTCCTCGCCCGAACCCGTCTCAGTAATATAACCGGCCTGCTGAGGACGCTGTCCATAGCGGGTTGAACGACCGCCCTGAACCATCAGGAAGCGCCCGTTATCGACCGAGGAACGCGAATTGACGTAGCCGGCGGCGTCCTGAAAACGACCGCCCTGCTGCGACGTCTCGCGTTCGTATGCCATCAGGTCGTCAAAGTAGGCATTGACGACCTCGCGCGGATTGAGGCCCAAAAAGCGAGCATAGCTCGAAATCATGCCCTGCGCATAGCCGCGCGGCGGCATCGAAGCAAAGTTACCGGTCTCGAAAAACTCGATGATCTGCGGCCTGATTTTGATGGTGTTGGCGACCTGCTGAATGGAAAGGCCCATCCGGCGACGCTGCTCGAGCAGCATGTCACCAAAGCGTGCAGCCATCAGAATCCTCCAAACTCACGATCTTCACGTGCCATCTCGGCGTCGACAGATTCCAGCGCGGCAAGCCCCTCCTCGTCCAACAGGACCTCACGCGGCTTGGAACCGTCGGGCGGGCCGACGACACCCTTTTCTTCCAGCATGTCCATAATACGCCCGGCACGCGCATAGCCAACCTTCAGACGACGTTGCAGGCCAGATGTGGAGCCAAGCTGCGATTCCACCACAATATGGGCGGCTTCCCAAATGAGCGGATCATCGTCTTGCGGCTCGGCTACTCCGGTGCGGACAATACCGCCGCCACCCGCCATGGACATGGAAGCGGGCGCCACGGCAGACAGAATCTCCTCGTGGTAGTCGGGCTCGCTCTGCGACTTGACGAACTCGACAATCTCGTTGATTTCGTCATCCGAGACAAAGCAGCCCTGGATACGGCGAGGCTTGCCCCAGTCGACCTTGGAGAACAGCATGTCGCCCAAACCGGTGAGCTTTTCGGCACCCATCTGGTCAATAATGACGCGCGAGTCGATGCCCGTGGCGACGTTAAAGGCGATGCGGTTGGTGATGTTGGCCTTGATGAGGCCCGTCACCACGTTGGAGCTGGGGCGCTGCGTAGCCACGATAAGGTGTATACCGGCGGCACGGCCCAGCTGGGCGATACGAACGATCGAGGCCTCGACATCCTTGCCGGCGACCATCATCAGGTCCGAAAGCTCGTCGATGATAATGACCAGATAGGGCATCTTTTGGGGCGGGTTGTCGTAATGCTCAAACTCGCCGGCGGCCTGCTTTTCGTTGTAGGTCGAGATCTTACGCACGTTGAGACGCTCGAAGACCTTCAGACGACGCTCCATCTCGGACACGGCCCATTGCAGAGCGCTCGCGGCCTGCTTGGGCTCGGTCACCACGGGCACATAGAGATGCGGCAAACCGTTATAGCCCGCAAGCTCGACGCGCTTGGGGTCGACCATGATCAGGCGAACGTCCTCGGGAAGGGCTCGCATGAGCAGGGTCGTGATGATGGAATTGATCATCACCGACTTACCAGAACCGGTCGTGCCGGCGATCAGCAGGTGGGGCATCTTGGCGAGGTCAGCGACGACCGGCGTGCCCTCGGCATCTCGACCGATGGCCAGCTCGAGCGGACCGCCCTTCACATAGGGAAGCACGTCGCCCAGGTTGACGTTCTGGCGCTTGCGATTGGGAATCTCGATACCCACAAGCGAGGTACCGGGGATCGGGGCAAAGATGCGCACCGACTGAGCAGCGAGCGAAAGCGCGATATCGTCCTCGAGGCTCGAAATCTTGCTCACGCGCTCGCCCTCGCCAGGTTGCAGCTTAAAGGTCGTCACCGTGGGGCCGGCGATCCAGCCGACCACGCGGGCACTGCGGCCAAACTCAAGCAAGGTGGATTGCAGTGACTCGGCAGTCTGTTCCAGCTCCTTGTCAGATGACGCGGAGGACGCCGACTGCGGGTTGGCGTGCAGGATCTCGAGCGGCGGAAGCTTGAGGCCGTCCTCTTCTTCGCCCTCGTTATCCGCGGGGGCATTGACCGCTCCCCCATCGCTAGGAGTAGGCGCCTCGGCAGCGCCCGCGACAGCCGTATCGGCAACCTTGGGATGCTTCAAGAAGTCGGGAATCTGAGGTGTTGCCGAGACAGGACTCACGGCAAACGGCGGCTCGGACTCGTCGATCTTATCGGGGTCGTCTTCCATCGAAAGCTGGCCGGTTACCTGTTCGCGCTTAGCATGGCGACGCGGCAGCAAAGTTGTCTTTGCGGTCTCAATCGGAGCCTCGTCGTCCTCGTCATCGCCCTCGGTGAGCTCAATCTCGCTATCGGACCAAGACGGGTCGGGCTCACTCGTATTGAGCTTGGGAACCGTCTTGCCCTTCTTGGCATGACGGCGCGGCAGCAGCGTGGTCTTGGCCCGCTCGGCTTCAACCGACTCGGATACGTCGACAAACGGGTCATCGTCCTCGTCGTCATCCAAAACCGGGTCGACATCGCCACCCATGACCGTGGTCACCGCGGCGTCAGTCCCCTTCTGGCGCAAAATGCTCAGGTGCGGACGAGCGACGCCGGGAACAGACAGGGCCTCTTCATCGCCCCACGGGCTCGCATTGACATCGGCACGTCGACGCTCGGCAAAATCGGCAGCGCGATCGCGTGCGGAGCGCAAAACGCCACCCACCGAAAAGCCGATAATGACCAAACCAACGACGACAAGCCCCAGCAAGACAACCATGGCGATAGGTTTACCCAAGGCGTTTTGCAAGGCACTTGCGATAAAGGCGCCAATGTAGCCGCCCGACACGGAAAGGTTCTGCGGCGTAAACATAAGGTCGCACGAATCGCTCGTGCCCGGCACCATCAGCGAAAGAATGGAGACGACGGCGATAAAGACCAAGGCGCCGCCCGCAACAGAGCGCACGTTGAGCGGCGAGTCCTCACCCAAAAAGAGCGTGGCGGCAAACAGCAAGATGACGATCGGCAGCACGTAGGCGCCCAGACCAAAGCCCAGGTGGTAGAAACCGGCAACCGCAGCCGTCACGGGCGCTGTTGCCGGAGAGATCACGGCAATGAAGGACGCGATCGCCAAAACGGCGATGACCACACCGGCGATATCGCGATTGGCCGAAGGCTCGACCAGGGGCTCAAACTCATCAAACTCGGACTCGTGGCCCTTATTGGCACGCAGATGGGAACCGGCACCCTTAGCAGATGCCGGTTGGTTATTGGCCTTATTGCCTTTGGCGTTTTGTGCAGATCCGCGCGCCAAACTAAACCTCCATGACGACCGGGATGATCATCGGACGGGTGCGCGTACGGCTCCAGATAAAGTTAGAGAGCGAATCGCGCACGGCCTTGCGAATGGCATCGGAACCGCTGCTGGTAAAGCTAAACTTACCCTTCTCGATCGTCTTCATAATGGACGCGGAGGCATCCTCGGAGAACTGGTCGTCGATGGCAAACGAGACGCCGCGGCCCGAGAACTCGATGGCCTCGATCTTCTTGTGTTTGAGGGAGACGATGGCAACGGCCGTGACCATACCGTCGTTGGCGAGCTTCTGGCGATCGCGCAGGACGATGGGGTCGGTATCGCCGATACGCAGGCCGTCGACGTAAACGACACCGGACTCGACGGGCGTACCGCGCTTGACGATACCACCGCGCATCTCGAGCGTGTCGCCGTTATCGAGGATAAAGATATGATCGTCCTTGATGCCCATCTTGCGGGCCAGCTGCGCATGGGCGCGCAGATGCACGGCCTCACCGTGAACCGGCATAAAGTACGTGGGCTTGGCCATGGCCATCAGGAGCTTGAGCTCCTCCTGGCTACCGTGACCCGAGACGTGGACGAGAGCGCGGTTCTTATCCCACACGTCGCAGCCGAGCTTGGCCAGGCTGTTGACGACCTGCTGGACGGCCTTCTCGTTGCCAGGAACAGGAGTTGCCGAAAGGATAACGGTATCGCCCTCGTGGATGGAGAGCGTCTTGTGCTCGCCATTGGCCATGCGGGACAGGGCCGACAGCGGCTCGCCCTGCGAACCGGTGCACATGACGACAATCTTATCGTCGGGCAGGTTATCGATATCGAAGGCATCGATGATATCGGCGTCATCGATGTTGAGGTAGCCCAGCTCACGCGCCACGCGGGTGTTCGTGAGCATGGAGCGACCGGTCACAACGACCTTACGGCCGCACTTGCGGGCGGCATCGCAGATCTGCTGCAGACGATGGATGTGGCTCGAGAACGACGCGACGAACACGCGACCCGGGGCGTTCTTGATGGCGTGCAACAGGTTGGGACCAACCTCGGCCTCGGACTTGGTAAAGCCGGGAACCGTGGCATTGGTGGAGTCGGAAAGCAGCAGGTCGATGCCCTGCTTGGCAAAGCGGCTGATAGCGGCATAGTCGGGCGTAACGCCATCGATGGGCGTCTGGTCGAGCTTAAAGTCGCCGGTGTGCATAACGGTGCCCTGATTGGTGCGGATGAACACGCCCAGAGCGCCGGGGATGGAGTGCGTCATCGAGAAGAAGTCGAGCGAGATGCCGCCGAGGTTGACATGGCTGCCGCCCTTGACCTCGCGGAACTTGGGTGCGCGGATGCGGAACTCAGAAAGCTTGCCCTCGATAAAGCCAAGCGTCAGCTTGCTCGAGAAGATGGGCACCTTGTTGTTGAGGTCCTGCAGCAGGTACGGAAGCGAACCGGTGTGGTCCTCGTGGCCGTGAGTAACGATGATACCGCGGAGCTTCTCCTCGTTCTCCAGAACATAGGTGTAGTCGGGAAGCACCAGGTCGATACCGGGCTGGGAGTCATCCGGGAACATAAGACCGGCGTCGACGAGCACCATGTCGTCGCCGCACTCGAAGACCGTCATGTTCTTGCCGATGCCATCAAGGCCGCCGAGCGGGATGATCTTCAAGGGAGATGATTTTTTAGCTGCCATAGGTTAGTGTGGTTTCCTTTCTTCGAAACGGGTCTGGAACAACCGACGGGGCGCTTCTGGCAAACCGACCGTCGGGAACGTACAAACATGCATCGCAGAGTCGATGCAATAACTACAGTATGATACCCATTTGCACAACAACAGACCACCCATGCATCAAAGCCCCATCTGAACTGGTCTATCCCGCCGGTTTCCCGTGGGGCGGGCACTGATGAAGTTTCCTGCTCTACAGTCCTGCTCACGACGGAGGCCACATTAAGTGGCCTCCTGTTCGTGCGGAACTCGCGATAAACTTCATCAGTGCCCGCCCCACGGGAAACCGGCCAATAAGGGACAGGTTAATTTTGGTCGATTTTATCTGGGGAAATGCTGCAGCGTCTATCTACAAATCCGAAATCTGACTACTGAATAGACTGTCTAACTAAATTGCGAGCGGCACTAACCAGTCCTTTTGCTTGCGCCCGGGAGGGCCGCATATGAAGTTTATCGCGAGTTCCGCACGCAAAGGAAAGCACTTAATGTGCTTTCCGTCTTGCGCAGGACTGTAGAGCAGGAAATTTCATATGCGGCCCTCCCGGGCGCAAGCAAAAGGGCGACCCCTGTCCGGAGTCGCCCTTGCGGTGCTGCTTATGTACGGCTGTTACTCGGCGTCGTGGTGACGGCGGGGCTTGCGGCCTCCGTTGTCGCCGGGACGGCGCGGACGGTCGCTGCGCTCGGAGCGCTCGCGACGCGGACGCTCACGACGCTGGAAGTGCTCGCCGTCGCCCTCGGAGGTACCCTCGGCGCGAGCCGGAGCCTCGGGCTTGTCAAGACGATCGAGCGAGATCTTGCCGCGATCGTCGACCTCAATGACGACGACCTTGACCTCGTCGCCCACGTTAAGGACATCCTCGACCTTCTCCACGCGGCCCTTGGCGACGCGGGAGATGTGCAGCAGGCCGTCCTTGCCGGGCAGCAGGTTGACGAAGGCGCCGAAGGGCTGGATGGAGACCACACGACCGGTGTACTCCTCGCCCGGCTCGGGAACCTTGATGATGAGCTTGATACGCTCGACAGCCTGATCGACGGACTCGCCGGTGCCGCCGACAAAGACGGTGCCGTCCTCCTGGATGTCGACCGAAGCGCCGGTCTCGTCCTGGATGCCGCGGATGACCTTACCGCCGGAACCGATGACGTCGCGAATCTTGTCAGTCGGAACCTGGATGGAGACGATACGCGGAGCGGTGCTGCGCGTGGTGTGGCGCGGCTCGGGGATCACATCGAGCATCTTCTGCAGGATGAAGGCGCGACCCTCCTTGGCCTGCTGCAGGGCGCGGGCCAAGATGTCAAAGGTAAGACCAGTGGCCTTGTTGTCCATCTGCAGAGCGGTAATGCCCTCGGTGGTGCCGGTGACCTTAAAGTCCATGTCGCCAAGGAAGTCCTCGAGACCCTGGATGTCGGACAGGACCACGGTCTTGCCCTCCTCCTGGATCAGGCCCATGGCGATACCGGAGACCGGGCGCTTAATGGGCACGCCGCCGTCCATAAGGGCGAGCGTGGAGCCGCAGGTCGAAGCCATCGAAGAGGAGCCGTTGGACTCCATGACCTCGGAGACGACGCGGATGGCGTAGGGGAACTCGTTCTCGTCGGGGAGCACCGGAAGCAAAGCGCGCTCAGCCAGGTTGCCGTGGCCGATCTCGCGGCGCTTGGGGCTGCCCATGCGGCCGGTCTCGCCGGTGCAGAACGGCGGGAAGTTGTAGTGGTGCATGTAGCGCTTGCCCTCGGTGGGCTCGATGGTATCCAGACGCTGGCCCTCGTTGAGCATACCGAGCGACAGGACGGAAAGCACCTGGGTCTGGCCACGCTGGAACAGACCGGAGCCGTGAACGAGCGGCAGGTAGTTATCCTTCACCATGATGGGGCGAATCTCATCGGCGGCACGGCCGTCGACGCGCTCGCCGGTCTCGACGACCATGGTACGCATAGCCTTCTTCTCGAGCTTCTTGAGCGCCACGGGAATCTCGCGCTCCCAAGCGGACTGCTCCTCCTCGGTGAACTCGGCACGGATGGACTCCTTCAGAGCCTCGACCTTACCGATACGGGAGAGCTTGTCGGCGTCGCGAAGGGCGGCTGCCATCTCGTCGTAGTGGGCGAAGATGCGCTCCTGGACCTCCTCGACGGGCTGGTCGAGCGGGTACTCCTTCTTGACGATGGCGCCGTTGACCTGCTCCCACTCGGCGACAAACTCGTCCTGAGCCTGGCAGAAGGCAGCAAGGGCCTCCTGGCCAAACTTCATGGCGGCGAGCATGTCGTCCTCGGAGATCTCCTCGGCGCCGGCCTCGACCATCGAGATGAAGTCGGCGGAGCCACCCAGCTCCAGGTCCAGATCGGAGTTCTCGCGCTCCTCATAGGTGGGGTTGACGATAAACTCGCCGGTCTCCACGTTGCGGCCGATGCGCACGCAGGCAAGCGGACCCTCGAAGGGCACGCCGCCGAGCGTCATGGCCAGGGAGGCACCCATGACGTTGATGACGTCGAAGGGGTTGACCTGGTCGGCGACGAGCGAGGTGGCGACAATGTGCACCTCGTTGCGGAAGCCGTCCGGGAAGCTCGGGCGAATCGGACGGTCAATCATGCGCGCGGTGAGCGTGGCCTTCTCGCTGGGACGGCCCTCACGCTTGAGGTAACCACCCGGGATGCGGCCGGCTGCGTACATCTTCTCGTTGAAGTCGACGGTCAGCGGGAAGAAGTCGTAGTTCTTGCGCTCCTTGGAGACAACCACGGTGTCGAGCATCGTGGTGTCGCCCTGCTTGACCAGGCAGGCGCCGGTGGCCTGCTTGGCAAGCTCGCCGGACTCAAAGGTGTAGGTCTTGCCGTACAGCTCAAAGGTCTTGGATACGAGTGTCATTGTTCTCCTTTACCCCACAGGCCCCTTGCCTGTGGGCTTCTCATGTGACGCGGGCCCCCTGCCCCCGCCACGCTTCAGAGCGTGATTGTTCGCGCCCTTACACAAAAAGAGCGCCCCGCTGCGCAGGACGCTCTTAGCATGTACAAATCCTTACTGGATGTTGTCGCGGATGCCCAGAGCCTTGATGAGCTCACGGTACTCGACGATGTCGTTCTTCTTGATGTAGGAGAGAAGACGACGACGACGGCCGACGAGCATGAGCAGGCCACGACGGGTGTGGAAGTCCTTCTGGTGGGACTTCATGTGCTCGGTCAGCTCCTTGATGCGCTCGGACAGGATGGCGACCTGAACCTTGGGGTTGCCGGTGTCGACCGGGGTGTTACCGAACTGGGCAGTCAGCTCAGCCTTGCGCTCTTTGGAAACAGTCATTGTTTCACCTTTCGTTTCTTGTCGCCCGCGGGCGACACTATTCGCCTCGGACTGGGAAGCCGTCGGTGGAGCGAGCATCCAAGGTCGAGGTACCAACAGGTCGGTATGTTACCACAAGCAGACCGCCCATGCGCATCATCACCGACCCAACATGAATTCCATCGCACGGAGGCGCTGGTCGGTGTGCGTCGCAGCCCACACATGCGAAAGCCCGAGCAAGAACGCCGCCGTATGCGGGTCGATTCGCTCGACCATGAGTGCATCGAAGGTCATGGACATGAGGGCGCGCAGCCACTCGACCTCACCGGTCGAAACCAGCTCGGCACCCGGAACGCTCGACGCGCACGAACCGCACATGAGCCCGCCCGCCTGGGGCGAAAAGTACGACAGCATGGGGTCTCCGCACAGCACGCAGGCCGAAAAATCGGGTCGATAGCCCACGTGCGACAGAAGTTTAAAGACAAAGGCCGCCACGAGCAGGTCCATATGTGCCGAGTCGAGCCCACAGCCGACAAGCGTGAGCGCCCGCTGCGTGATGGCAAAGGTAAACGGGTCCTCGGCGTCCTCGAATGAGCACACGCGCGCGACCTCGGCAATCGCGCTTGCGGCGCAGGTCGTCTCGTAATCGGGCGCGGCGCCAACCGGCGCTTCCAAAAGCTCGGCCTGAGAAACAACGTCGAGCGAGCGTCCATGTGCGAGCAGCATATCGACGGTACAGAATAATTCGCAGCGCGCCGCCAAGCGCCCACCGGGTTTGCGGGCCCCCTTTGCCACGGCACGAACCTGACGACCCCGCTCGTCAAGCATCGTCAGAATCAGATCGGTCTCTTTGAGCTTGGTCTTGTCGAGCACGAGCACCTTCGTGCGATATGTCCGGGAGCCTGCCATGCGCGCTGCGCGTCCTTAGTCCTCGGCGTTGTAGCCAAAGCGGCGAATCTGGGCCTCGTCGTCACGCCAGCCGGCCTTGACCTTCACGTCCAGCTCCAAAAAGACCTGCGTGCCAAAAATGCGCTCAAGATCGCGACGGGCGTCGATACCGATATGCTTGATCATCTCGCCGCCCTTGCCGATGATGATGCCCTTTTGGCCCTCGCGCTCGACGTAAATAGTGGCGTGCACGCGCAGCACCTTCTTGGTCTGCTCGAGCGCGTCGCAGATTACGCCAACGGAGTGAGGGATCTCATCACGGGTGCGGCGCAAGACCTTCTCGCGCACAAACTCGGCAACGAGCGTCTCGTCAGAAGCGTCGGTACCCATGTCCTCGGGGAACCAACGCGGGCCCTCGGGCAAAAAGTGCGCAACGGTCTCGATAAAGGCATCGACGTTGAAGTTCTTGACCGACGACGTCACGATCTCGTCGTCAAAGTCCATAAGCTCGTGGGCTGCCTTAAGCTGCTCCATGACCTGTGCGGGGTCGGCCTCATCGGCCTTGGTGAGCACCAGGACCTTCTTGGAACGGGCATTCTTGACACGCTCGGCAACCCAGGCGTCTCCCCTGCCGATCGGTTTGGTGGCATCAATCAAAAACGCGACAACATCGACATCGTTCAGCTCGAACAGCGCGCTCTTGTTCAGCTCGGACCCTAGACCGTCCTTGGGCTTGTGGATACCCGGGGTATCGACAAAGACCAGCTGGTAGCCGGGGCGGTTGACGACGGCGCGCATGCGGCGGCGGGTCGTCTGGGCCACCGGCGAGGTGATGGCGACCTTTTTGCCATAGCAGGCGTTGAGCAGCGTTGACTTACCGGCGTTGGGGCGGCCGACCAAGGCCACGAAGCCACTGCGGAAACCGGGCTCAACGTCGCCAAAGCCCGCGAGGCTGTCGTCCTCATCGCACAGGGCGTCGAGCTCCTCGTCGCTCATGCCCTCAAACGGGTCGAACTCCTCGACTTCCTCATAGGCCTCGGTCGCCTTAGCATCCGGGGACTCGTCGTCCAAAATCTCATCGGTAGACTGCATATTGTCGGACATGGGAATCCCTTTCTAAATAAAGCCGAGCGCGTGGGCAAATACCAGCACGCCCACAATCGCGGCGGTGATGGAAAGAACGTATACAGAGGCGGCGGCGATGTCCTTGGCGCGTTTTGCCAGCGGATGGAGCTCCTGGGTCGCCAGATCGACAATGGCCTCCATGGCGGTATTGCACAGCTCGCCGTGAATCACCAGGCCGCAGCAGATGATAATCGTGGCCCACTCGGCAATGTCGAGCCCCACGATGCAGCCGGCAATGACGGTGCACACGCCCGCCACGAGCATGACCTTAATGTTGCGCTCGGTCTTGACGGCGGTGACGAAGCCCTCCATGGCGTAGGAGAACGACTTTAAAAAGGACGGATGGTCCTTGTTCGATCCGGGAATCATAAACGGCTCCTAGTCGTGGGCATGATTGGTGATGGGGCCGACGTGAACCAGTTTGGGATCCTCGCCGCGCTCGAGCGCCAGATCGCGCAGGATAGCGTCCTCGCGGGCCTCCATAACCTCGGCCTCGTCGTCCTCGATGTGGTCATAGCCCAGCAGGTGCAGCATGCCGTGAACGAGCATCAGACGGCACTCGTCAGCGGGGCTATTGCCAAAACCGGGGGCCTGACGGGCAATAACCTGCGGGGCCAAGATGATATCGCCGAGCTCGAGCGTCTCATCGGCGGGAATGTCATCGTCAAAGGCCGAATCGCACTCAAACGAGAGCACATCGGTGGTGCGGTCGATACCGCGCCACTCGTGGTTGAGCTCGTGCATCTCGTCCTCGTCGACATACGAAAGGGAAATCTCGACTTCACGCTCAACGCCCTCGGCGGCAAGCACGACCTCGCAGATGTGCTCCACCTCCTGAGCATCGAGCAGCGTATCGAGCTCGGCATCGTTGCTGATCAATACACTCAACGGGACTCCTTTCGGTCGCGTGAGCGTTGCTCACGCACGTCATCATAAGCATCATATGCCTCAACGATACAACCCACTAGGGCATGACGCACCACGTCGGCACGCTCGAGGTGAGAAAATGCCACATCGTCGACACGGCCCAAAATCTTCTCGACATCCGCCAAGCCACCACGACGACCCACCAGGTCGCGCTGGCTGAGGTCGCCGGTAATCACGAACTTGGAGTTGAATCCAAGGCGTGTCAGGAACATCTTCATCTGCTCGGGCGTGGTATTTTGCGCCTCGTCGAGCACCACGAAAGCATCGCTCAGCGTACGACCGCGCATGTAGGCGAGCGGGGCGATCTCGATCACGCCGCGCTCCATAAGCTCATCGGTGCGCTCACGATCCATCATGTCAAAAAGGGCATCGTAGAGCGGGCGCATGTACGGATCGATCTTTTCCTCGAGGGTGCCGGGCAAAAAGCCCAGGTTCTCCCCTGCTTCGACAACCGGACGCGTCAAGATCAAACGGCCCACCTCATGGCGCTTGAGCGCGGCAACGGCGAGCGCCATGGCCAGATAGGTCTTACCGGTACCGGCAGGACCCAAGCCAAAGGTGATGGTATGCGAGCGAATGGCATCCACATAGCGCTTTTGCCCAAGCGTCTTGGGACGAATGACGCGACCGCGATACGAAAGCAGCACGTCATCGCGAAGCGATGTGGCCTCATGCTCGCCGTCGCGCAAGACGGCCAGGCAACGCGAGACATCGTCGGCAGACAGGGTACGACCGGCCGCCGCCTCGCGAAAAGCATGTTCGAAAAAGCGAGCCACGAGCTCGACCTCGTCCGGGTCGCCGCTCACGGAGATCCTATCGCCACGGGCGACCACGTGAGCGCGAACCAAGCTCTCGAGCGCACGAAGGACGCCGTCGCCGGCGCCCAAAACACGCGAGGGATCAACTCCCTCGGGAACGGTAAGTCTAATCTTCGAGGCTTCCATGGACCTCCCTGCGCGCATGGACCAAGCCGGAATCATCGACTCCGATGATAGCAACATCGAGCAGGCACGGGGCTGTAAGTCCACAGGTATCGTCAAGACGGGCATGATGGAACGAACCGAGCGTCAGGTTGTCACCATACTCGAGCACGGCGCGCTCAACGGTGCCCACGCGACGACGAGCGTCGGCGATAGCGAGCTCCTGCGCCGCGTCTCGCATACGGCGGCTGCGCTCGGCCATAACCTCGGGCGGCACCTGGTCGGGCATGTCGGCAGCAAGGGTACCGGGACGCTTACTGTAGCGGAACACGTGCATACGCGAGAACCCCACGCGGCGGCACAGCGCCAGCGACTCCTCGAACTCCTCGTCCGTCTCACCAGGAAAACCGACGATGACGTCGCACGAAAGAGACGCCTGCGGCAGGATGGCGCGAATCATGCGCACCGTGTCCTCAAAGGCCTCGGCACTATAGGGACGACCCATGCGATGCAGCGTCGCCGTACAGCCGGACTGTACGGGCAGGTGCAAAAACGGGGCAATACGCTGCGGATAGCGCGCCATAACCTTAAGCAGGCGCTCAGAGATATCCATGGGTTCGACCGAGGAAATGCGCACATGCGCAATAGTCGTGCGCTCCATGATGGCCTCGAGCAGCTCATCGATTTCGACATGCTCGTCGGTCGCGCTCTTGCCATCGTAGGCACCCAGGTTCACACCGGTCAGCACCACCTCGGGCACGCCGGCCTCCTGGGCCTCGCGAACTTGCTCAAGCACGGACTCGACGGGCACGGAACGCTCGGGACCGCGGGCCTTCCACACGATGCAATAGGTGCAACGGTGGTTGCAGCCATCCTGGATCTTCACACCCAGACGCGAGCGACCCAGAGCGTCGACCACATCGCTGTCGCTGCAGGCGGCCACACTATCGGATTCGACACCCAGCACATCGCAGACACGTTCGGCGACATCGATCTTAGACGGCTCGGCAATCACGCGATCCGAAAGCTCCAACAGCTCCTCGGGATGCAAATTGACCACGCATCCGGTCACGACTACATAGGGCTCATTTGGATGGGCCAGCGCATGACGGACGGCCTTACGGGTCTTGGCCTCGGCCTCGCCCGTAACGGCACAGGTGTTAATGACGATCAGGTCGGCATCCTGGGGCTCCACCATAGCAAAACCCAGGCGCATAAGATCGGCAGTGATACGGTCAGACTCAACCCGGTTGACACGGCAGCCGAGGTTGACGACGGAAATATGGGGTGCGAGCACGCGGGCTCCTTAATCGAGGATATCGTCGAGGGCACTCTTGATACGGTCGGTCACCGACTTCTTACCGGAAGCGACGTCATCGCCCATCTCATCGGCAAAAGCACGGAGCAGCTCGCGCTGCTTATTGGAAAGATTGGTGGGAACGACCACGCGCAGTTGCACGATCAAGCGGCCACGCGAACCGCCACCGCCAATGCGCGGCATGCCGTAATTATTGACGCTCACGGTGTCGCCGTACTGGGCGCCGGCGGGGACGCACACCTTAACGACCTCGTCGGGCATAATGCCCTCGACATCGATCTCGCAGCCGAGCGCAGCCTGCGCAATCGAGATATCGCTCACCAGGTACAGGTCGTCACCGTTGCGCTTAAAGCGCTCATGGTCGGCAACGCGCACGTTGACAATCAAGTCGCCCGAAGGCTCGCCGCGAAGACCGGCCTCGCCAAAGCCGCTCACACGCAGCTGTCGACCGGTCGAAACGCCGGCGGGAATATCGATGTCAATCTTTTCATGCGAAGGCGTGCGGCCCTGACCATCGCAGGTCTCGCAGGGATGGTCGATAACCGTGCCCTCGCCATGGCAGTCGGGGCAAGGCGAGGAAGACTGAACCTGGCCCAAAAACGATCGCTGAACCGTCGTGACATAGCCCGTGCCGTGGCAGCGGCCGCACTGCTTTTCCTGTGCGCCCTCTGCCCTACCGGTGCCATTGCAGTCCTCGCAAGGAGCAAAGCGGTCATAGCTGATTGTCTTTTTGCAGCCGAGCGCCGCCTCCTCGAGCGTCACCGAAAGCGAGATGGCCATGTCACGACCGCGACGACGCTCGCGACGGCTGCGGGCGCCACCGCCGGCACCGCCGCCAAAAAACGACGAGAACAAGTCGTCCATGCCCATACCACCAAAGATATCGTTGATATCGACGTAGCCCGAACCACCAGGGCCGTCGGCAGTGCCGTAACGGTCGTAGTTAGCACGCTTCTGCTCATCGGAAAGAACGGAATAGGCCTCGTTGAGCTCCTTGAACTTGGCCTCGGCCTCGGGGTCGTCCGAAACGTCCGGGTGTACGGTACGGGCCTTCTTTAGAAACGCGCGCTTAATCGTCCGCGCGTCGGCATCCTTGTCGACGCCAAGTACCTCGTAGTAATCCCTATTTTCCGACACGACCGAATCCTTCCGACTTTCATTATTGTCACAGTGCGTCCTATACCCAAGCTGGGCCAACCGCAAACAGAGGGTTTGATGTTATTGCATTCCGTAAGGCGAAAGCATGGCCCGTTGCGAGCAGCTCGCGAACCAAACCGACACGAGCGCGAACATGAAGCCATTGGCAAAACCGTTGGCAAACTGCATCGCACCGCGCTTCCACCACAGCAGGCTGCGATGAAGCACGCCGTCCGAAAGCACCATGAACAGGCCCATGGTAAACGGAATAAAGCACATCACAGCAAAGGCCGAGAACACGCCCGAGATGGCCGAGAGTACCAAAAACGGCGCCACGATGCCCATCAGGTAAAAACCGGTACGAGCTTTGCCTTCCAAGCGCTCGGACTCGACATGGGCACGGCCGACCAGGTCGCCGCCCGCGGCACCGTTGGTGCCAGCATGACCCATGCCGCTAATGCGGACCTCGTCGCCATCGTGCGTGCCGGCAGGAAACTCAATCGTCTGCTCGGAGGTTACGCGAGTACGACCGCTGCCACCGCAATCAGGGCAGGGGTCGGCCACGACCTTACCGGAACCGCCGCACTCGGGGCAGACCGACTGGAACGTGCCCGCACCAAACAGGAAGGACAGGTCGACGTCGATGTGGCCGCGGCCGCCACAGCTTGGGCAGGTATGGGCATGCTCGGAGGAGACAGAACCCGAGCCGCCGCAATGTCCGCACGTATCGAAACGCGTGTAGCGGACGGTCTTGCGGGTACCGCCCTTGGCCTCCTTGGCGTCGAGTTTGATATCGACGACCACGTTGGCGCCGTTCTCGGGATTATAGGCAGCCTGCCCACGACGCTGCTGGCCCCAGGCGCCACCAAAGGGAAAGCCGCCCTCAAAGGGATTGCCGTACCCGGCGCCGCCGGCGTAACCGCCACCATAAGGCGAAGCCGTAGGAGCGCCGGCGAAGGGATTGCCCGAGCGCATGGCGTCATAGCGCGCACGCTTCTGCTCGTCCGAAAGCACAGCGTAGGCCTCGGAAACCTCTTTGAACTTTTCCTCGGCACCCGGCTCTTTATTGACGTCCGGATGGAGCTTACGGGCCTTCTGCTGAAAGGCCTTTTGAATATCACGCGAGGTGGCGTCCTTGGAGACACCGAGAATCTCGTAGTAATCTTTTTCGTTCATCGTCGCCATGTACGGCAACCTCCTGCTCACAGCAGCGTATATATTTCGGTAATTCTACCCGAGCGACCTAAGCTAGATCCCAAAACAGCTCGAACAGAACATTTCCATCGAGCCAGCCCAGGTGTGTCGGCGCTAAACGAGCTCGAACATGGCCCGCGATGACATCTGCCGAAGTGAAGGGTCCCTCATGGACTCCGAGCGTCTCGGGCACCCAAGTGGCAAGACCCAATTCGAGCGCGCGATCGCAGGCAGCTGCCAGCTCATCGGCCGGGACGACACGAGCCGCGCGAACCAAAAGGTCGGACGCGACACCGCGCGTCATGCGACAAGCAAGTATCAGGTCTTCGGCCGCAGCCTCGCGCTGCGAGAGATATTCGGCCTCGAACGCCGTCGCGTCATCGTCACGTTGCACCAGACGCACGCGGTACGCAACGCCTCGAGAAGAAACACCGGGGAACAAACCTGCAAGACGGTCGAAATCCCCGGCGTCGAGCATGCCCGCGGCAGAACGACCCAGGCCCAGGTAGCCCCGTCCGGTCCAGTAGGCAATGTTATGGGCGCACTCATGGCCGTCGAGCGCATAGCTTGCCACCTCATACGGGTGATAGCCGGCCGCACCCAGACGCTCACGCGCCACATCCATGCACGAAGCTTGAAAATCCTCGTCGGGCTCGACCGACTCGTCGCGGCACGCCATGCGATAAAGGGGCGTCCCCTCCTCAAGCGTAAGCGGGTAGACCGACACATGATGCGGAGCCGCCGCCAGCACGCCATCGAGCGTGTGCTTCCAACTCGCTGCGGTCTGCCCGGGAAGTCCGCACATAAGGTCGCACGACACGTCAAGCCCAGCGTTCTTGACCGTCGCGATGGCGGCGAGCGCCCGATCGGCATCGTGAATGCGGCCAATAGCAGCCAGTTCAGTATTGACGAGGGTTTGCACGCCCAGAGAGACGCGTGTGACACCAACCTTGGCAAGCGCAGCAGCAAGCTCGGCGGTCAGCGACTCGGGATTGGCCTCGCAGGTAAACTCAACGGGGGCGCACCACGCACGAATACGCCGCACCAGCTCCACCAGGCGCTCCCCCGCCAGCGACGGCGTACCGCCGCCAACATAGACGGTGCGGATCTGGTCAAGGGCCCCAGCCTTGCCAAAAGCATCGAGACGCGCGAACAACTGCTCAAAATAGAAATCGAGCGCAGCGCTCAGGTCGCACGGAGCAAAACTGCGTGAGTCAAAGTCGCAGTACCGGCACTTTTGGGCGCAAAACGGCACGTGCGCATACAGCGCGGTAACGGCCACCCTTAAGCCCCCAGCGGATGAGGGGGCACCGATTCGCCGGCGGCAAGGGCAGCCTCGCAGGCCACCACATCGCGCTCGATCTCATCGACCAGCGCCATGAACTCCTCGTACGTGGAGCAGCGCACCACATGAGCACGCCAAGCGGCGGCATGGGGCATGCCTTTTAAGTACCAGCTTGCGTACGTACGGGCACGCGACATGAGCGGCAGGAGCTCATGCGTCAGCGTTAGGTGCTCACGCAGGGCGTCTAGGCGCTCAACGGAGCTGCGCGCCGGCACCGGCATGCCATCGAGCGCAAGGGCGCGAGCATCACCGAACACCCACGGATTGCCGTAGATGCCGCGCGCGATAAACACCGCGCTGGCACCAGAACTGCGCAGATGCTCCGCGGCATCCTCGGCGCAGAACACATCGCCCGAACCGATAACGGGAATTTCGACGGCGTCGGCAACCTCATCGACAACCGACCAATCGGCCTGGCCGGTGTAGAGCTGCGTGGCACAACGACCGTGCACGGCAACTGCAGAGGCGCCCGCCCCTTCAAGCATCTGGGCAAACGTTGCGGCGTTGCGGTCCTCGGCATAAAAACCCTTGCGGATCTTCACGGTCACGGGAACATGCGCCGCGCCCACCGCTGCCTCGACAATCTTCTCGGCCAGGTCGGGCGTGCGCATAAGCGCCGAGCCTTCGCCCTTAGTAACGACCTTGCGAGCCGGACAGGCCATGTTGATATCAATCAATGACAGGCGATCGCCCACACGCTCCTCGACGGCGGCGACGGCACTCGCAAACTGCTCGGGCTTGGAGCCAAAGAGCTGCACGCAAATCTGCTGCTCCTCGTCGGCCGGTAGCACCAGGCGCCAGGTCTTGTTGCTGGCATAGGCAAGGCCCGCCACGCTCACCATCTCGCTATAGGCGAGATTGGCACCGCGGCGGCGGCACATGATGCGATAAGCGGGATCGGTTACGCCCGCCATGGGAGCCATAAGGAACGGCTGCTCGGCATAGGCGCCCAGCAGCCGCTTGCTGTATTCGGAAAGCGCCATAGACCTACTCGTCCACCTTGAGGATCGCCATAAAGGCCTCCTGCGGGACCTCGACCGAGCCGATGGCCTTCATGCGCTTCTTGCCCTCTTTCTGCTTCTCGAGCAGCTTGCGCTTACGCGAGATATCGCCGCCGTAGCACTTAGCAAGAACGTCCTTGCGACGCGCTTTGACGGTAGAACGGGCGATGATTTTGTTGCCGATAGCACCCTGGATGGGAACCTCGAACAGCTGACGCGGGATGATCTCCTTAAGTTTGTCGCACAGACCACGGGCCAGGCCATAGGCCTTGTCCTTATGGACGATAAACGACAGCGCGTCCACCTCGTCGCCCGAAAGCAAGATATCGAGCTTCACGAGCTCGGAGGGACGGTACTCGTTGAACTCGTAGTCGAGCGAGGCATAGCCCTTGGTACGACTCTTGAGCTGGTCAAAGAAGTCCAGGATGAGCTCGGCGAGCGGCATGTCAAAGCGCATCTCGACCGATTTGCTCGTGAGATGGATCATGTCGGTTGTAATGCCACGGTGCTCGATAGCGAGCTGCATGACGGCACCCGTATACTCGGGCGGGCAGATGATCTTAGCCTTGAGGTAGGGTTCCTCGATACGCTCGATGCGCGTGGCCTCGGGAAGATCCTGCGGACTACGGACATCAATCATCTCGCCGTCAGTCTTGTAGACGTGATAGTCCACCGAGGGGCTCGTGGCAATGAGGTCCAAGTTGAACTCGCGCTCCAGGCGTTCCTTGACGACCTCCATGTGCAGCAGGCCCAGGAAGCCCACGCGGAAGCCAAAGCCGAGCGCCACCGAGGTCTCGGGCTCCCACACCAACGACGGGTCGTTGACGTGCAGCTTATCGAGTGCGTCACGCAGGCTCTCGTAGTCCTTGTTATCGATCGGGAACAGGCCCGTATAGACCATGGGCTTGGCCTCGCGGTAACCAGGAAGCGGCTCGGGGCAGGGGTTCGACGCCCAGGTAAGGGTGTCGCCCACGCGAACGGCCTCGGGGTCCTTCAGGCCCGTGACCACGTAGCCGACCTCGCCAACCGCCAGCGCGTCAACCGGGGTCTCGGCAGGACGCTTGACACCCACGCCGTCGACCAAAAAGTCGCCCTCTGCCTGCATCATGCGCAGGGTATCGCCCTTTTTGATGGAGCCGTCAAAGACGCGCACCGTGGCCACCACGCCGCGATACTCGTCAAAGTACGAATCCAGAATGAGCGCTTTGAGCGGAGCATTTGCATCGCCCTTAGGCGGAGAGATCAAAAAGACGATGGACTCTAGCAGATCGTGAATACCCTCGCCGGTCTTGCCCGACACGCACACGGCATCATCGGCGGGAATCGCCAGGTCATCCTCGATCTCGGTCTTGACCTCGTCGGGATGGGCCGAGGGCAGGTCGATCTTGTTGATGGCCGGCACAATGTCCAGATTGGCGTTCATGGCGAGCGTCGCGTTAGAGACGGTCTGCGCCTCAACGCCCTGCGTGGCGTCGACAACGAGCACCGCGCCCTCACAGGCTGCCAGCGAGCGCGAAACCTCATAGGTAAAGTCCACGTGGCCCGGCGTATCGATCAGATTGAACTGATACGTCTCGCCATCGTCGGCGTCATAGGACACGCGAACGGCATTGGACTTGATCGTGATGCCGCGCTCGCGCTCGATATCCATGGTGTCGAGCAGCTGCGACTCCATGTCGCGCTCGTCGACGGTATGGGTGAGCTCGAGAATGCGGTCACTGATCGTGGACTTGCCATGGTCGATGTGCGCAACAATCGAGAAGTTGCGGATGTGGGAAATGTCAATTGAAGTATCCATGCGGACTATCTTACCCGAGCGGTACAAAAAATGGAGCCTGTTCCATAAAACAGGCTCCATTTATGCGCGTAATCTGTGTGGTGTGAAATTTACAACTTAGGCGTTGATGCTGTTCACGAGCTTGGCAAGACCGGACTTGCGGTTGGAAGCCTGGTTCTTGTGGATAACATGCTTGGCGGCAGCCATGTCGAGACGCTTGGTGACGGTCTTGAGGGCAGCCTGGGCCTTCTCGGCGTCGCCCTCGGCGACGGCGGACTGGACGTGCTTGGTCAGCGTCTTGAGCTCGGACTTGACAGCCTTGTTACGCATGCGAGCTGCCTCATTGGTGCGGATACGCTTCTTCTGAGACTTGATGTTTGCCACTTCTGGAGTTCCTTTCGAGTTCCTTGCAAAAAATGTATGACACCTCTGAGACACGGTGAGGTCATGCAAGCGCCTACTATAGCACGCTCCCCCTCAAAGGGATAGAACGAATTTGTCAAATAGGCAGGTATCATCACGATTTTCTCAAGATGTTCGTAATCCAGAGCAAAAGCGCGGTCTGGGAATCAGCCGAACCCTTCAATGCGAGCTCCACATCGACCGCGCCCTCGAGCGCGGCAACGAGCTCGGTCATCGAAAAACGACGCGCCCAGGTCAGGTGATTCTTGACCTGCCAAGACTGGAGCTTGAGCGTCGCGGCAAGCTCGCGGCCCTGTCCACGCGCATCGAGTGCCTTGGCGACGATAAGCTCGCGAATGCGTCCGCACAGCAGCGTGTAGGTCCACACATAGCTCTTGGTTGGTAACAGCCCAAAGAGCTCAAGCGAGCGGCGCATATCACGAGCCGAGACCGCGTTGAGAAAATCCCAGGGCTGGACTTCGGCCGTGCGCACGATCCAGCGTTCCACATCGGCAAGCTCAATTTGCGGCGCCTCGACCATCTGGGCAAGCTTGGCCAAGTCGTTATCGAGCATGCGAGTGTTCTCACCCGAGCGCGAAACGAGCTCCTCGGCGGCCGCCGTCGAGATGGACTTTCCGTGCTGCGTCGCCATCTGCTGCACGCGGCGCGGGAGCTCCCAGCGCTTGGTGCCCGAACAGTCGATCACGGCCTTCTTGTCAATCTTGGCGATTGCCTTGTACAGGCGCGTGCTCTTGGCAAGCGAATCGGCGATGATGAGGCAAACCGTCGTGGGGCTGGGACTCGCCAGATACTCGACAAGCGGCTCGGAGATCGCTTTGACGAGTTTTGAGCAGCCGTCAAGGATTACCAGGCGAAACTCGCTGCCCATGGGAAAGGTGTTAAGCGACCCGATAATCGACTCGATATCGGGGTCTTTGGTCATATCGCGCTCGTCGAGGTTGAACTCGACCATGCCCGTCTTTTCCAGACGAGCCTTCATACGCGAGACGGCGTGGTCGCGTTTGACTCCGTCGGTACCGACGATCAGATACGCCGGCAAAAGACCGGTTTCGGACATCGCGCTCCCCTCCCGCAGGCTCTCGTGCTCGTACCGTGTCATTCTATCCCACGGGTTGGTCCCACGCCAACGGCAGCATCAAGGTCGCTGACATCGCATGGCAAAACCGGTTGCAGTCGGCGAGACAGTGATATCTCCCTGTTCGATGGTGCATGCGAACACGCCACCCGCATCGCGAACGGCATCGATGCAGGCATCGGATGGATGACCGTAGCGGTTGCCCTCGCCCGCACTCGCGATAGAGAGCTCGGGCTTAAGCGTTTCCAGTAGGTCAGTGTCGACGGAAACTTTTGAGCCGTGATGCCCCAGCTTGAGCACATCGATATCGCCCACCGCCTGCACAAACTCGCACTCCTGATCGAGCTCGGCATCACCGGTGAGGAGCACGCGCAGGCTCTTGCCTTCCCTAGCATAGGAAAGCAGCAAGACAAGCGAGTCCTCATTGCCCTCGCCATCCACCGTGTCAAACGGCCACATCACACGAGCCCGAAATGCGCCGATATCGAACGTGTCTCCGCGGGCCACCTGCCGATACGTAACGCCGGGGCGATTCAGAACCTCAGCAGGCGCGCCTTCTAGCGCATCGGCCGCGACCGCAATGGTTCCAACCGAAAACTGATCGAGCACATCGGGAAGACCACCCCAATGGTCTTCGTCCCAATGCGTCACGAAGACGGCGTCGATATGGTGGACATTGTTGCGAACCAACGCCGACACCACGCGCTCATCGAGCCCACAGTCGACGAGCGCCACGGTGCCACCCTGACGAACCAGAATCGCATCGGCCTGGCCAACATCGAGGACCGTTACCGAAGGCGGTGCGCATCGATCCCAATAGACATACGGAACACCCGCTGCAAGCATCAAGCACAACAGCCCCACTGCCATGGGCCGTGCGCAGGGGCGTGGCCACCAGACCAAGAGGACGGCCAGCGCAAACGGCACCACGTATACCAAGGGTGTACCGGGCGGCACGCTTACGGATGCGCCCGGAACGGCAGCAAAGAGCTGCTCAAAGAACAGGGCGCAGCGAGCGACAATCATGGGCACCACGAGCGCCCCGTGACGCAACAGCGGCACAAGCGAGCAGGGCACCAGCACAATCGATATAGCGAGCAGCACGCTTATCACCGGACCGATCACGGCATTTGCGAGCGGGGCAATGAGCGAAAACGTCTCAAATGCGGGAATCGTAACGGGAAGTGTCGCCAGCTGCGAGCACAGCGTGACAGACAAAATACTGGCGACGCCCGATGGCACACCCAACTCGCCCAAGGCGTAGGTGGCGTAGGGGCAAAAACAAAGGATGGCAAAAACACTGGCGCACGATAGCTGAAAACCCATTTCGAACAATACCGTCGGCCGCAGCAACACAAAAATTGCCATGGTCAAAAAAAGAGCCGAGAGGCCATGCCGACGACGTCCGGCGCCGTTGGCGACAAGCGTCACCGCCACCATACAGCACGCGCGCACGGCCGAGGGCGAGGCGCCCGTAAAGACGGTATAGGCAGCGAGGGCCAGCACCAACAGCCCCCGCTGCAGCCCACGAGAGAGACGCGTCTTTTGCAGGGCGCTCTCAATCACAAACCCCACGATGGCAAGATGACTGCCCGAAACGGCGATAAGATGTGCGGTGCCCGTTACCGAAAACCAATCGCCCGCCGGCAGGGCACGCAGCTCGGCCGAGCGTCCGCAGACAACGCCGGCAATAAGCGAGCGCGCTGGATCGGTCGCGGGCGCGATAAGGGCAAGGAGCTCGTTTCGAAGCCAAAGCAACGGCCCCGGAGAACCCTCGTCGACCGATACCAACCGGACGACTTTAACCTTTCGAAGCTCGCCCCGAAGCACGCGTGAGCGCCCATACGCATCATTCTCAAACCGCGAAATTCGACCGATAGCACGTACATGCGAACCGGCGTCGAGTTCATGATCACACGACAGCCGTACCTGACCCAAGCGCTTTTCGCCCGCATACGCATCGCAGGTATAGGAGTACGAACCGTCATTGATGGACGGATCGCCCTGCACATAAAATTCGAGACTGCTCGCAGCCCGATTATCCAATGCCCTCGAAGCGCGCAGCGCCCCTATCGCCCAACCAGCGGACACGACCGCCCCCGCCACGAGGCCGAGAGCCGCGGCATACAGCCATCGCTTCCATCGCACAAGACGCATGCAGGACCGAGCCAATACGATGCACGCCGCAGCCGCAACGGGAATGGCCATAAGCAATATAACGGGCGCTGCCCGCTCTCCCAGCAGCACATCGGCTGCCACGTTAAGCACCAAGCCACAGCTCGCACACAAACCGGCACAAAGGACCATCGTCCACGGCATCAAGGGCCGCGGTGGCATCACATGCTCGCGCTCGGTCGCACTCATACGCAGATGCAATCTTTGATTTTGGCGAGCTTCTTCTCACCGATCCCCGATACGCGCATAAGGTCATCAACCGAGGCAAAGGCCCCGTTTTGCGTCCGTTCGTCGATAATTGACTGGGCCATAGAAGGCCCGATGCCCGAAAGCGTCTGCAGCTCCGCCGCACTTGCCGTATTGATGTTCACGAGCCCCGACGAAGACCCCGCACCAGGAGTCGTGGCAGCACCGCTTTCGGCCCCGCCGACCGCCACAGCCGCTTGTTGCTCCCCCACCGTCGGCACATAGATCTTTTGACCATCTGTGATCTTGGACGCACGATTAAGCCCTGTCACATCCGCCTCGGCCGTAAGCCCTCCGGCAGCATCGATTGCCTGGGATACCCGCGCTCCGCCTTTGAGCCGGTACACGCCAGGCCTCACAACGGCGCCATCCACATCGACGTACACCTCGGCGGCAGAAGAACTCTTGGCAGACGACTCATCGGCATCATCAGGTGACACATCCCCGTCCCCTCGCACATCCGAGGCGCCTGCCTCGTCACTACGCTCAAACGACACGTTGCTGGAATGGCCACCAAAATTTGCCATCGCCAGGCCACTCGCAGCGGCAATGGCAACCAGAATCGCCACGACCACCGCCTTATGGCCGAGCAGCTTTTCTGCCCAGCGGTCCATCCGTTTAACCCGTTCGTGTTGCTCGCGCTGCGCCATAGCAAACACCTCCCAACACCATCGTGTCAGGAAACGAGCGCCGCAGACTCCGCACGCCCACACCAGTTTCCACGGTCAAACCAAAAGCTGACCAAAACCTTGCTGAAAAGTGTCCATTTATTCAGGCAGACGTCGACAGATGAACCGTTTGTCGCCTAATGCCCAGATAGAAAAAGACCGACGATGCAAAATCACCGCCGGTCTATACACAATATTATTCGTGATCTTGGTAAATCTCACGTGGAGCGAGCTCGGAATGTTTGCGTTTTAAGGTCTTAGGGGTCTTATACGTGTTGCTCTCGAAGTCGATATACTCGGTCTGTTTGAGCAAACGCTCAATCATCTCCTCGTGATCGAACAGCTCCCACGCCTCATGCACGGCATCGAGTTTAGCGTGCGTCTCGGGACGGCGCGGCATAAACAGCGTGCAGCAGTCGGGAGCGGCCTCAGTCGAGATATCGAACGTGCCGATCTCCCCGGCGCGCGCGATGATCTCCTGCTTGTCCGAACCGATGAGAGGACGGAACACGGGGATCTTCACGGCCTCGTTGACGGCCATGATGTTCTCAAGCGTTTGGGAGGCAACCTGCCCAAGTGATTCGCCCGTAACGATAGCCTTGGCACCCTCGATGTGTGCAATGCGCTCGGCAACCGAATACATAATGCGGCGATACATAATCACGCGCAGGTTGCTGGGACAGGTGACCGAAATCTCACGCTGG
Organism: Collinsella sp.; assembly: GCA_019414645.1. Classification (GTDB taxonomy): domain Bacteria; phylum Actinomycetota; class Coriobacteriia; order Coriobacteriales; family Coriobacteriaceae; genus Collinsella. The sequence goes on along the minus strand of DXLP01000016.1, from coordinate 12,031 downwards.
CAGTCGCCAAACGGCACCACGTACAGGCGGCCGATCTGGACACCCGGCTCAAGCGCACGGATGATGTCCTGCACCAAATACTCGCTCGTATCGGGCGTCTGCGGACGACCGGAGAAATGTACCGGCACGCACACCGCGCCGCGACGCGCGAGCATCCAGGTCGCCACCGGAGAATCGATACCCGACGACAACAGCGTCACGACCTTGCCGGCAGAACCCACCGGCAGACCGCCCACGCCACGCTCGGAGCGCGCATACACGTAGACGCTACCCTGGACCACCAGTACGTGCACCATCGCATCGGGGTCATGCATTTGAACCTTTTTATCGGGGAAGGCCTCGCACAGTACCTCGCCCACCTGACGATTGATATCAATCGAGGTGAGCTCATAGTCGGTATTGGAGCGCTTGGCGTGCACCTTAAACGAATCGAAAGGACCAAACTCGCGCAGCGCCTTGACGGCGGCGGCACAGTACTCCTGCGGGTCGCGGTTAGTGTGATACGCCAAAGACACACGAGCAACGCCGGGAACGGTGCGAATGACACGCGCCGCCTCATCGGCCTGATGCTCGTTAAAGGTCACGAGGATATAACCGGAAATTCGAGACACGGCATTCACGGAAAAGGCGGCCAAGGCCGCCTTGATGTTATCCATGAGGATATGCTCAAAATGTGCGCGGTTCTTACCCTTCAGTCCAACCTCGTGATAGTGGACCAGGCAGACGCGAGCCGCCATTTAGGCTTCAGCAACCTTGTGGCCGAGCGCCTTCTCGTAACGGGCCTCGTCGTAAGAGATGTCGCCGTCGACAATCTCGTCCATAGCCATCGAGATGGTATCGGCACCGGAAAGCCCGATGGTGATGTCATCGACATCCTGGACGGCAAGCACGCGGTTGTGCTGGCCACGCAGCATGCTATTGATGTCGCAGGCGCGCTTGGAGGCAAGCGAAGCGAGCAGGAAGCGGTTGTGATCGGTCTTCTCCAAAAGATCGTCAATGCAAGGCTTTACAACGGACACGGACCTCAGATCCTTTCATGCATATCGAGAACGCGAACGAGTTCATCGGTCGCGCGGTCGAGATCGTCATTAACCACGACGTCGTCGTAGCGGTCGGCAAGGGCAAGCTCATCGGCGGCGTTTGCCATACGCAGCTCAATCGTCTCGGGCGTCTCGGTACCGCGACCGACTAGACGCTCGCGGAGCACCTCAAGCGAAGGCGGCTTGATAAAGATCAGCACGGCCTCGGGGAAACGCTCCTTCACCTGCAGGGCACCCTGGACATCGATCTCCAAGATGAGAGACGAACCAGAGGCGAGCTTGGACTGGACCTCGCTCACCAACGTGCCGTAGCAGTTACCGTGGACCTCGGCCCACTCAACAAACTCACCGTTTGCCACGCGGCGGTCGAACTCCTCGCGCGTCAGAAAAAAGTAGTTGACGCCGTCGACCTCACCTTTGCGTGGTGCTCGCGTGGTAGCCGAAACCGTCAGGCCCAGGTTCGAGCGGCGCTCGCGCACACGAGTGACGAGCGTACCCTTGCCTGCGCCTGACGGTCCAGAAATCACAAAGAGCTTGGAATCCTGAGCGCTCACTTATTTGGTCAGCTGCTCGAGGAGCTGCTCGCGCTGACGGACGCCGAGGCCCTGGACGCGACGGGTAGCGGAGATACCGAGCTCCTCCATGATCTTGGCGGCCTTGGCCTTGCCATAACCAGGGAGAGACTCGATGAGGGTGGAAACCTTCATGCGGGAAGCGATGGGGTCATCGGAGTTGAGCACGGACTCGAGGGACTTCTCGCCCTTCTTGATCTGCTCGCGAAGCTCAGCGCGGGCGTGACGTGCGGCAGCAGCCTTCTCAAGAGCCTGCTTGCGCTGCTCATCGGTAAGCTGAGGGAGTGCCATTCGTACCTCCAAATAGTTGGGTTATATCTGATTCAATAATTGGCATTTTAGCACGTAGAACGTACAAAATGCCCAATCGCGGCTCCATAGGTTAGACGATACCCGCAAAAAGTGCAATATACTGCGCCCAAAGTTAAGCCCCTGGCCTGCGATTCCACACAAAGGATGGGAAAGTTTACGCAGGCACAGGGGCTATTTTGTGCTAATGAGACCCAAAAGTGGTGACTTAGGGGAATCTTTTACGCGACGTTTTCGACAAGCTCGGCGACGATGGCGTCAAAGGCGGCAACCGGATCGTCGGCACCGGTGATGGGACGGCCCACCACAATGTGGCTTGCGCCACGCTCGATAGCCTGGGAAGGCGTCGCCACGCGGGACTGGTCACCAAGGGCGGCACCAACCGGACGCACACCCGGAGTCACGATCAGGGCATCGGGACCCAACATCTCACGCATGTCGTGAGCCTCCATCGGCGAGCACACGATGCCGTCGATGCCGTTAGCCTGGGCAAGCTTTGCCAGGCGGGCGGCCTCCTCGGCCACGGGCGACTCGACACCGATCTCGGTCAGCGCATCCTGGTTCATGCTCGTGAGCACGGTAATGGCAACGAGCTTGGCGCGGTCCTCGCGAGCCTCCTCGGCACCCTCGCGGCAGGCAGCGAGCATAGCGCCCGAGCCCAGACCGTGGACCGAAAGCAGGTCGGCACCGGCAAGCGAGGCGGAACGGGCGGCACCGCGCACCTGATGCGGAATGTCATGGAACTTGAGGTCGAGGAAGACCTTAAAGCCCAGGTCCTTGAACGTCTTGACGATCTCGGGGCCCTCAGCGTAATAGAGCGTCATGCCCACCTTGAGCCAAGCAGCATGACCAGAAAGTTCATGGGCGAGCTCAAGCGCACGCTCACGGTCGCAGTCGAGGGCAACGATAACGCGGTCGCGGGCATCGGTCTCTAGCATTCGAAAGCACCTACCAGCTCGTTGATGTCCTTCACGCCCTGGGACTCCGCCCAGGCCTCGAGCTCGTGCGCGATCTTGAGCGAAGCGCACGGATCGACGAAGTTGGCCATGCCGACCGACACGCAGGTGGCGCCAGCCAGGATAAACTCGGCCGCATCTTCGCCCGTCATGACACCGCCGACGCCGTTGATGGGGATATCGACGGCCTGAGCGACCTCCCAGACCATGCGCACGGCAATGTGGTGGCACAGCGGGCCCGAAAGGCCGCCCTTGGGCTTGGCCACACGGGACTTGCGGGTGTGCACGTCGATGGCCATGCCCTGGATGGAGTTAATGACCGAAAGGCCATCGGCTCCCGCGGCCTCGAGAGCCTTGGCAATCTCGGCGACGTTAACCGGAGCCATCTTGACGAACAGCGGCTTATCGGTCACCTTGCGGCAGGCAGCCATAACGGCAGAGGCGCCCTCGGGCGAGGAGCCCATGGCGGCACCGCCGGCGGCAATATTGGGGCAGCTCACGTTGATCTCGTAACCGGCAGCCCAGGGGCACAGCTCGACATACATCTCGAGCGCGCGGACAAACTCGTCAACGGAGTGGCCGGCAACCTGGCAAATGACCTGGCAACCGTCCTTGGAAAGCTGCTCGAGCCACGGGCCGGACTCACGGGCAAAGGCAGCCACGCCGGGGTTCTGAAGGCCCACGGAGTTGATCATGCCGCCCGGGATCTCGGCCATGCGGGGCGCGGGGTTGCCGGGCCAGGGCTCGGCAGCACAACCCTTGGTGGTGATGGCGCCCAGTTGGGAGACATCAAAGAAGTTCTGGAACTGCCATCCGTAGCCAAAGGTACCGGCTGCGGTGTTGATGGGGTTCTGCATCTTGACGCCGCCGAAATCGACGGCCATGTTCACGTTACCCACTAGAAGACCACCACCTTGGAAGCATCAAACACGGGGCCGCACATGCAGGCGCCCTTCATACCGTCGACCGTCTCGACATTGCAGGTGTTGCAGGCGCCAAAGCCACAGCTCATCATGCGCTCGAGCGACACCTCGCAGTACGCGCCGGCCTCGGCGGCAGCGGCGGCGACCTTCTTCATCATGACGGCGGGACCACAGCTGGCGACGTAGTCGTAACCGCCCTCGCCGAGCAGCTCGGCGGCAGGATCGGTGCAGAAGCCGTGCGTGCCGAGCGAGCCGTCGTCGGTGCATACGTTGACCGTATCGCAGAGCGCGCGGAACTCATCGATGCCCACGGCCTTGGACGCGGTGCAAAAGCCCAGGCACACGTCGACGGCCACACCCTGCTCGGCAAGCTTGCCGGCAAGGCACAGCACGGGCGGAACGCCGATGCCGCCCGCCACGAGCAGCGCCTTCCTGGTGCCCTCGGGCACAAGCCAGCCGCGGCCGCCGGGGCCCAGCAGGTTAGAGGTGGAACCTGGGGCCATCTGCGACAGACGACGGGTGTCGTCGCCCACGACGGCGTACCACAGCTCGACGGTACCGGCCTGGGCGTCGGCGCGATAGAAGCTCAGGGGCACGCGAAGCAGCGAGGACGCATCGCCGGGCACGGCGATGTTCACAAACTGACCGGGCTTGAGCGCACTTGCAAGCTTGGGGGCCGAGATGACGAGCGAGAAGATGCCGTCGGCGATCTCCTGGTTCGATACGACCTCGAAGTCGTGCATGCGTGCAGTGGAAGGTGTGGGCATAGACGCTCCAATCCCCCATGCGGTTGCATGGTCAAAACGAACAGAAAGCGCGGCACCGCAAGGGCACCGCGCACAAAAGCGATAAGGCTATGCTAGCAGATGCAGCCGTCGGCGAGCGTCTGCTTACCGCCGACAAATACATCGGTGGCACGACCGGTAAGCGTGCGGCCGGCAAAACCGGAGTTCTCGGCACGCGACTCGTATCCATCCTCGCCGACCGTCCAGGTGGCGGACGCGTCGAACACGGTCAGGTCGGCAACGGAGCCCGCCTTGACCTGAACCTGGTCGAGGCCCAGGATCTCACGCGGCTTGATGGCCATGAGCTCGACCATGCGGCCCATACTCATCTTGCCCGTGTTGACCAGCTCGGTGAGTACGAGCGACAGCGAGGTCTCGAGGCCGATCATGCCAAAGGGCGCAAGCTCGAACTCGCGCGCCTTCTCCCACGGGGTGTGGGGAGCGTGATCGGTGACGATAGCGTCGACGGTGCCGTCGATGACGCCCTGACGGATGGCCTCGGCGTCCTCGTCGGTGCGCAGCGGCGGGTTGACCTTGAGCGAGGTGTTGTAGGTCTCGTCCAGGTCGTTCTCGGTCAGGAACATGTGGTGCGGAGTGGCCTCGCAGGTAACCTGAACACCAGCGGCCTTACCGGCACGCACGATCTCCAGGCCATGGGCGGTGGAGATGTGCTGGATGTGCAGCTTGGCACCGGTCAGCTTGGCGATCTCGATGTCGCGGGCGATCTGGAGCTCCTCGCCGGCAGCCGGCCAGCCCTCGAGAGCCAGACGGGTCGAGACCTTGCCCTCGTTGATCTGGCCGTGGCCGACCAGGTCCTCGTCCTGGCAGTGGCTCATAAAGACCTTGCCGAACATCTTGCCGTAGTCCATGCAGCGACGGAGCATGCCCGCACCCTGCACGCCGCGACCGTCGTCGGTGAAGGCGACGGCGCCGTGGGCGACCATATCGCCCATCTCGGACATGGCCTCGCCCTTAAGACCGCGGGTCATGGCGCCCGACGGATAGACGCGGCAGTGACCGACCTCGGCAGCGCGGGACTTGACGAACTCCACGACGGTGCCGTTATCGGTGACGGGATCGGTGTTGGGCATGGCGCACACGCCGGTGAAGCCGCCCTTGGCAGCTGCGCGGGTACCGCTCTCGATGTCCTCTTTGACCTCATAGCCGGGCTCGCGAAGGTGAACGTGCATATCCACCAGGCCAGGGACGAGGTACTTGCCGGAAAGGTCGCGGACCTCGGCTCCCTCGACGGCGAGATTCTCGCCGACCTCGGCGATCTTGTCGCCGTCAATCAGGACGTCAACGACACCGTCAAGCTCGACGGACGGGTCGACGACGTGGGCATTCTTAAGAAGCAAGGCCATTATCGGCACCTCCAAGCAGCAGATACAGGATAGCCATACGCACGCAGATACCGGCGTAGACCTGCTCCAGGATGACGGAGCGTTGCGGGTGGTCGGCCATATAGGAGTCGAACTCGACGCCGCGGTTGATGGGGCCCGGGTGGCAGATGATCGCATCGGGCTTCATGAGCTTCTCGCGGTCCTTGGTCAAGCCGAAGAGCTTGTGGTACTCGCGAATGGTCGGGAACGGGGCACCTTCGAGGCGCTCCTGCTGCACGCGCAGCATGTAGACGACGTCCAGCTCGGGCAGGACGGAATCGAGGTCGCTCGTCACGTGGTCGCAGCCCAGGACCTCGGGCGCCGGCGGCAGCAGCGTGCCGGGGGCGACGGCGTAGGTCTCGCAGCCCATGATCTTAAGGGCGGGGATCAGCGAGCCGCAGACGCGGGAGTGCGCGATATCGCCGACGACGGCGACCTTCAAACCGTGGAAGTCACCCTTGTGCTCCCAGATGGTATACAGGTCGAGCAGGGCCTGCGTGGGGTGGTTGTGCTTGCCGTCGCCAGCGCAGATGACGCTCGCGGGCGAGTTCTGCGTGACGATGTAGGGCGCGCCGGCGTGCTTGTCGCGCACGACGATGCAGTCGATCTTGTAGGCGTTAAGGGTCTCGACGGTATCGACGAGGCTCTCGCCCTTGACCGTGGAGGTCGAAGAGCCGCCAAAGTTAAGGCTGTCGGCCGAAAGACGCTTCTCGGCGAGCTCGAAGGAGCTGCGGGTGCGCGTCGAGGGCTCGTTGAACATGTTGACGATGGTCTTGCCCTTGAGCGTGGGGACCTTTTTGATCGCACGCTCGTTGACCTCGGAGAACGCCTTGGCGGTCTCGAGGATGAGCTTGATGTCCTCTTCGGAGTACTCGGTAATGTCGATCAGGTGCTTATGGTTGAACGCCACGGTACTACTCACCTCCCAGCGGCGCGGAGCCCACGTGGGAACCCGGCGCGACGTCGTTAATCTCGACGGCAGTGTGGCCGTCGACTTCCTTCATATATAAGTGCACGTTCTCCTCATGCGACGAGGGAACGTTCTTGCCGACAAAGTCCGGCGAGATGGGGAGCTCACGGTGGCCGCGGTCAACGAGGACTGCCAGCTCAATACGGCTCGGACGGCCCAGATCCATGACGGCGTCGAGAGCGGCGCGAATGGTACGGCCCGTATACAGGATGTCGTCCACCAGCACGACGCGCTTGCCGTCAACGCTAAAGGGAATGTTGGTGGCGTGGATCGCGGGAGCGAAATTGGTAGCGTAGTCATCGCGGTAGAAGCTGATGTCGAGGCTGCCGAGCGGAACGTCGACGCCCTCGATCTCCTTGATCTCCTCGGCGAGTTTCTTTGCCAGAAGGTCGCCGCGCGTGACGATGCCGACCAGAGCGAGGTCTTCACAGCCCTCGTTGCGCTCGAGAATCTCGTGCGCGATGCGGGTCATCGCTCGATTGACGGCGGTCTCGTCCATGATGACCGCCTTGGGGGAAGTCGTGCCCATCGATCTCCTTCCTCACATGTCTTGACTGCTGACACAGTCAAAAAAATAGATGCCCGACCGCTCAAAGCGGACCAGACACCCACAGGAAGGGCTGCTCTTTGGCAGCTATGTAATTCCATGTGGGTATCTCGTACCCCTTTAATGGTCAAGGGATAGTGTAGCCAACCTCGAGCTTAATTGCGAGCATAAATACAGAGCAATCCGTAAACGGAGCCCGATGCTCAATAAACCTATATATATTTTTGGGACGAGCTTGAAAACGTACGCACGAGCTGGCATAATCCCCTCTGCTGCACGCAAATCGGATCTACGTCCAGGGCCGTGGCGTGAGCACTATCGCCAAAAGAGAAATATCTCTGTGTAGATTACGCACAGGGATCTGCTTCTGTGCTATAGTTCAGGCTTGTTTGTTAACGCGACATGTTCGTTTGTCGCCCAAGGAGGGTCAGTTATGTCCAAAGTTTGCGAAGTTTGCGGTAAGCACCCCGTTGCCGGTCGCTCCATCAGCCACTCTCACCGCGTCACCAACCGTAAGTTCCGCCCCAACATCCAGCGCGTCTACGTCGTCGTCGATGGTCACCGTCGCAAGATGAACGTTTGCTCCACCTGCCTCAAGTCCGGCAAGGTTGCGCGCTCCTAAATAAGGTCTTACCAACAAGTACCTCGGACTCTCCGGGTCAAAGACCTCGCGTTCACATAGAACTTACCAAAGGCGCCCTCCCCTACGGAGGGCGCCTTTTTGCACTCATTGGGGACAGGCTTACATGAGCGAAAACACCCGTGTAAGCCTGTCCCCAATGAGCGGGGCGATGCACTGGTAGATAGTTTAGTTAAAACGCTTCAGTTTATTGAAGCGTTTTAGTGTGCCTTTTACAGGAATCTGACCGTTCGCCGAATAATTTCTTGCTATCATGCAAGGCGTAGGGTAAATCTCCGATCGCAAGGAGACACAAATGGTGAAAAAGTCACCGGAAAACACTACTCCCGCAATTGTGGACAACGTAGAGGCGCTTGAGGCCAAGCTCGCTCAGATGCGAGAGGCCCAGGCGCTTTTTGCTACGTACACGCAGGAGCAGGTCGACAAGATCTTCTATGAGGCCGCCATGGCTGCCAACAAGGCTCGTATCCCGTTGGCGAAGATGGCCATCGAGGAGACCGGCCGCGGCGTTCTTGAGGACAAGGTCATCAAGAACCACTACGCCGCAGAGTACATCTACAACGCTTACAAGAACACCAAGACCTGTGGTGTCCTGGAGCGCGACGAGGCTTACGGCATCACCAAGATCGCCGAGCCCATCGGCATCGTGGGCGCCGTCATCCCGACGACCAACCCCACTTCTACCGCGATCTTCAAGACGCTGATCAGCCTGAAGACCCGCAACGCCATCATCATCTCCCCGCACCCGGCTGCCGCCAAGTGCACCATCGCCGCTGCCAAGCTCGTGCTTGACGCCGCCGTCAAGGCCGGTGCCCCCGAGGGCATCATCGGCTGGGTTGATGTCCCCTCCATCGAGCTGACCAACATGGTCATGCGCGACGTCGACATCATCCTCGCCACCGGTGGCCCGGGCATGGTCAAGGCCGCTTACTCCTCGGGCAAGCCCGCGCTGGGCGTTGGCGCCGGTAACACCCCGGTCGTCATCGACGACACCGCCGACGTGCTGCTCGCCGTCAACTCCATCATCCACTCCAAGACCTTCGACAACGGCATGATCTGCGCTTCCGAGCAGTCCGTGACCGTCATCGACACCATCTATGACCAGGTCAAGGCCGAGTTCCAGAAGCGCGGCTGCTACTTCGTCAAGCAGGGTGCCGAGATGGAGGCCCTGCGTGCCGCCATGTTCAAGAACGGCGCTCTCGATCACCGCATCCCCGGCATGGCTGCCGCCAAGATCGCCGAGCTCGCCGGCATCGAGGTTCCCGCCAAGACCAAGATCCTGATCGCCGAGGTCACCTCCACCGACCCCGCCAAGGAGGAGTTCTCCCACGAGAAGCTCTCCCCGGTCCTGGCCATGTACCACGCCAAGGACTTCCAGGAGGCCGTCGACAAGGCCGAGCACCTGGTGCTCGCCGGTGGCCCGGGCCACACCGCCTCTCTGTACGTGCACCCCGCCCAGGCCGAGAAGATCAGCCTGTTCGAGCACGTCATGAAGGCCTGCCGTATCGTCATCAACACCCCGTCCTCGCACGGCGGCATCGGTGACCTGTACAACTTTGGCATGAAGCCGTCTCTGACCCTGGGCTGCGGCTCCTGGGGCGGCAACTCCGTCTCCGAGAACGTTGGGGTGAAGCACTTGATCAACGTTAAGACTGTGGCCGAGCGCCGTGAGAACATGCTGTGGTTCCGCGCTCCCGAGAAGGTCTACTTCAAGAAGGGTTCCACGCCCGTCGCCCTCGACGAGCTCGGTACCGTCATGGGCAAGAAGCGCGCCTTCATCGTCACCGACCAGTTCCTCTTCAAGAATGGCAACACCCGCGCCATCGAGGCCAAGCTCGACGAGATGGGCATCGCCCACGACTGCTTCTATGACGTCGAGCCCGATCCGTCGCTGCAGTGCGCACGTCGCGGCGCCAAGCAGATGGCCCTCTTTGAGCCGGACGTCATCATCGCCGTCGGCGGTGGCTCCGCTATGGACGCCGGCAAGATCATGTGGATGATGTACGAGCACCCCGAGTGCAAGTTTGAGGACATGGCCATGGACTTCATGGACATCCGCAAGCGTATCTTCACCTTCCCCGAGATGGGCAAGAAGGCCTACTTCGTTGCCGTCCCGACCTCTTCGGGTACCGGCTCCGAGTGCACGCCGTTCGCCATCATCACCGACAAGGAGACCGGCATCAAGTGGCCGCTCGCCGACTACGCGCTGCTCCCCAACATGGCTATCGTCGACGCCGACAACTGCATGACCGCCCCGCGCGGCCTGACCGCTGCCTCCGGCATCGACGTCATGACCCACGCCATCGAGTCCTACGTCTCCATCATGGCTTCCGACTACACTAAGGGCCTCTCCGAGCGCGCTGCTAAGCTCGTCTTCGAGAACCTGCCCTCCAGCTTCACGAACGGTGCCAAGGACCCGCATGCCCGCGAGGAGATGCACAACGCCTCCTGCATGGCCGGTATGGCCTTCGCCAACGCCTTCCTGGGCCTCAACCACTCCATGGCCCACAAGCTCGGCGCTTTCCATCACCTGCCCCACGGCCTCGCAAACGCCGTCATCCTGACCCGCGTTATGCGCTACAACGCCGCCGAGGCTCCCGTCAAGATGGGTACCTTCTCCCAGTATCCTTACCCCAACGCGCTGCACAACTACGCCGAGATGGCCAAGTACTGCGGCATCGAGGGCAAGGACGACAAGGAGGTCTTCGAGAACTTCATCACGAAGCTCGAGGAGCTCAAGGACTTCATCGGTGTCAAGAAGACCATCGCCGACTACGGTGTTGACGAGCAGTACTTCCTCGACACCCTCGACGAGATGACCGAGCAGGCATTCAACGACCAGTGCACCGGCGCTAACCCGCGCTACCCGCTCATGAGCGAGATCAAGGAGCTCTACCTGGACGCCTACTACGGCCGCGAGCCCCAGGACTGCGCCGTCTGCTATTTTTTAGCACGGTTATTGGGGGCGGGGGTGCACGGGTGTACGCACGCCCCCGCCGTTGCTTCTATCGCATCGTTGAAAGGATGCAATCATGCTGCTCCCCGATTCCAAGACCGAGCTCGTCCGTCGCGGCAACAAGGTCGTTTACGACCTGGGCGACAAGATCGTCAAGGTCTTTAACGAGACCAAGCCCGTCTCCGACGTGTTCAACGAGGCTTTGAATCTTGCCCGCATCAATGAGTGCGGCATCCGCAGCCCCAAGGCTCTCGAGGTTTCCCAGCTCGAGAACGCCAACGGCTGGGCTCTCGTGACCGAGAAGGTTCCGGGCACCACCCTTGCCGAGAAGATGACTGCCGAGCCCCAGCGCTTTGGTGAGTACCTCGAGATGTTCGTCGACCTCCAGATCGAGATCCACGGCTACACCTCCCCGCTGCTCAACCGTCAGCGCGATAAGTTCGCCCGCATGATCGACAGCCTCGATCAGCTCAATGCCACCACGCGCTACAACCTTCAGGAGCGTCTGGACGGCATGACCAAGGAGTTCAAGGTCTGCCACGGCGACTTCAACCCCTCCAACGTCATCGTCGGCGACGACGGCCAGCTGTACGTCTGCGACTGGGCACATGCCACCCAGGGCTCCCCTGCTGCCGACGTTGCCACCACCTACCTGCTCTTTGCCCTCAACAGCAAGGACCAGGCTGAGGCCTACCTGGAGCTCTACTGCGACCGCGCCGATATGCCCATGCAGGTCGTGCGTCAGTGGACGAGCATCGTCGCCGCTTCCGAGCTCGCTCGTAAGCGCAACGTGAACGATGAGTTCCTTAAGAACTGGATCGACGTCGTCGATTATCAGTAGTATCTGAGCGATTTATTTCGCATCGGAGGCACAAAGGAAAACCCCGCAGCTCATTTGAACTGCACCCCAAAACTTGGACGGCTTAAATAAGAACTACGCCGCAAGGGACT